>NZ_JAHXKI010000009.1 GCF_019392195.1 Marinobacter sp. F4206 | reverse complement strand
CTGCACTTCCCCCACTTCAATAGACACGCATCGATAACTCCGAAACAGGAGAGCTACGATGCCGAAGATGCTCACTGGGAAGAAAACTCAGAAGTACACCACTGAGTTCAAAGTCAAAGCGGTGGAATGGAGTCACCAGGCCCATCGCAGTGTCAAAAGCGTTGCCGAAGCGCTGGATATTCACCCCTTCATGCTGTCACGCTGGCGAAAGGAATACCGCGAAGGAAAGTTCGCTATGAAACGGGTGAAGAAGGCGCCAGCCGACGCCAAGAAGAAGATCCAGGAGCAGGATGAAATTGCTCGCCTGAAACGCCGTATAGCGGAGCTTCAGGAGGAAAACGACATCCTAAAAAAGTTTCAACGTTTTCAGGCCGAGGAACGACGGAAGCGTTCCGATTCGTCTGGCAGCACCGACGGGAACACGGCGTAAAAGCCCTGTGCCGTCACTTGAACGTTTCACGCTCTGGGTACTACGTCTGGGCCAACCGAAAGCCTGGTAAACGATCGATGGAGAACGCGGATCTGTTGCTCAAGATACGCAGGATCTTTAACGATAGTGAAGGCCGCTATGGCAGTCCCAAGGTCTATCAAACCCTGAAAAGCCAAGGCGTTCAGGTTGGAGAAAACCGGGTGGCCCGTTTGATGCGGGAGTGGGGCATGAAGGCTCGAACCTACCGGATCTATCGGCGTCTGCTCACCCGGCGAGCCCTCTTGAGAGCTTGGCCGAACTATCGCCTGGCCACGGAGAAGCCGGTGACCGTGAACCAGCAATGGAGCAGCGATGTCACCTACATCAAGATGGGGCGGAAGAACGTGTTTCTGGCCGTTGTCCTCGACCTGTTCTCGCGCCGTATCGTGGGTTGGAAGTTAGAGGCCAGTTTGAACGGCGAGCTATCCAGCGGCGCCCTTAAACAAGCCCTGGCGGACCGCTCACCGCCGCCTGGTCTGTTGCTGCATACCGACCGGGGGACCGAGTTCAGGGCCCTTAAAATGCGCGATACGCTTGCCCGCCACCACATTGTTCACAGCATGAGCCGACCGGGCTACTGCACGGACAATGCCGAGGTGGAGTCCTTCTTTAAAAGCCTGAAAGGAGAACTGCTGCACGCAACCAGCTTTGTCACCCTTCGCCAATTAAGACACCATATAAAACACTATATTGAGCGCTTCTATAATACCGAACGTCTGCACAGTAGCCTTGGCTACCGGAGTCCGCTGGAGTTCGAGGGCGCTAACTGATGGAAGCGTGTCCATTTATTTGGGGGAATACCA
>NZ_JAHXKI010000008.1 GCF_019392195.1 Marinobacter sp. F4206 | reverse complement strand
GAAGCTGGGGTTTAGGTATTAAGAGTCTGACGATGACCTACTCTCACATGGGCAATGCCACACTACCATCGGCGCAGGCCTGTTTCACTTCTGAGTTCGGGATGGGATCAGGTGGTTCCAAGCCGCTATGGTCGTCAGACAAAACGGTTGATCACTGGGGGACGAGATGGAATGTGATAGAGATTTCGTTGTTGCGTTATCCGCAATTGTCTTGGGTGTTATATAGTCAAGCCGCACGAGCAATTAGTATCGGTTAGCTCAACGCCTCGCAGCGCTTACACACCCGACCTATCAACGTCCTGGTCTTGAACGGCTCTTCAGGGACCTCGAAGGTCCAGGGAGATCTCATCTTGGAAGGGGCTTCCCGCTTAGATGCTTTCAGCGGTTATCCTATCCGAACATAGCTACCGGGCAATGCGTCTGGCGACACAACCCGAACACCAGCGGTTCGTCCACTCCGGTCCTCTCGTACTAGGAGCAGCTTTCCTCAAATCTCCAACGTCCACGGCAGATAGGGACCGAACTGTCTCACGACGTTCTAAACCCAGCTCGCGTACCACTTTAAATGGCGAACAGCCATACCCTTGGGACCGGCTTCAGCCCCAGGATGTGATGAGCCGACATCGAGGTGCCAAACACCGCCGTCGATGTGAACTCTTGGGCGGTATCAGCCTGTTATCCCCGGAGTACCTTTTATCCGTTGAGCGATGGCCCTTCCATACAGAACCACCGGATCACTATGACCTGCTTTCGCACCTGCTCGACGTGTCTGTCTCGCAGTTAAGCGGGCTTGTGCCATTACACTAACCGCATGATGTCCGACCATGCTTAGCCCACCTTTGTGCTCCTCCGTTACGCTTTGGGAGGAGACCGCCCCAGTCAAACTACCCACCACACAGTGTCCTCAACCCCGATAAGGGGTCCAAGTTAGAACCTCAAACAGCTCAGGCTGGTATTTCAAGGTTGGCTCCACGATGACTGGCGTCACCGCTTCAAAGCCTCCCAGCTATCCTACACAAAACTGCTCAAAGTTCACTGTGAAGCTATAGTAAAGGTTCACGGGGTCTTTCCGTCTAGCCGCGGATACACCGCATCTTCACGGCGATTTCAATTTCACTGAGTCTCGGGTAGAGACAGCGCCCCCATCGTTACGCCATTCGTGCAGGTCGGAACTTACCCGACAAGGAATTTCGCTACCTTAGGACCGTTATAGTTACGGCCGCCGTTTACCGGGGCTTCGATCAAGAGCTTCGCACGAATGCTAACCCCATCAATTAACCTTCCGGCACCGGGCAGGCGTCACACCGTATACGTCCACTTTCGTGTTTGCACAGTGCTGTGTTTTTAATAAACAGTCGCAGGGGCCTGGTATCTTCGACTGGCTTCTGCTCCACCCGCAGGGGCTTCACATACAACCAGCGTGCCTTCTCCCGAAGTTACGGCACCATTTTGCCTAGTTCCTTTACCCGAGTTCTCTCAAGCGCCTTGGTATTCTCTACCTGACCACCTGTGTCGGTTTGGGGTACGGTCTCGAATAGCCTGAAGCTTAGAAGATTTTCCTGGAAGCATGGCATCAATGACTTCCCGCCCTAAAAGGGCAGTCGTCGTCGCGTCTCAGGATTGTGGACCCGGATTTGCCTAAGTCCACTCCCTACTCGCTTAAACCGGGACAACCGTCGCCCGGCTCACCTAGCCTTCTCCGTCTCTCCATCGCAGCTATCCAAGGTACGGAAATATTAATCCGTTTCCCATCGACTACACCTTTCGGTCTCGCCTTAGGGGCCGACTCACCCTGCGCCGATTAGCGTTGCGCAGGAACCCTTGGTCTTCCGGCGTGCGGGTTTTTCACCCGCATTGTCGTTACTCATGTCAGCATTCGCACTTCTGATACCTCCAGCATGCTTCTCAACACACCTTCGCAGGCTTACAGAACGCTCCCCTACCCCGCATACAAAGTATGCAGCCGCAGCTTCGGTGACCAGTTTGAGCCCCGTTACATCTTCCGCGCAGGCCGACTCGACTAGTGAGCTATTACGCTTTCTTTAAAGGATGGCTGCTTCTAAGCCAACCTCCTAGCTGTCTGAGCCTTCCCACATCGTTTCCCACTTAACTGGTACTTGGGGACCTTAGCTGGCGGTCTGGGTTGTTTCCCTCTTCACGACGGACGTTAGCACCCGCCGTGTGTCTCCCGGATAGTACTCACAGGTATTCGGAGTTTGCATCGGGTTGGTAAGTCGGGATGACCCCCTAGCCGAAACAGTGCTCTACCCCCTGTGGTATTCGTCCGAGGCGCTACCTAAATAGCTTTCGGGGAGAACCAGCTATCTCCGGGCTTGATTAGCCTTTCACTCCGATCCACAAGTCATCCCCTGGCTTTTCAACGACAGTGGGTTCGGTCCTCCAGTTGATGTTACTCAACCTTCAACCTGCTCATGGATAGATCGCCCGGTTTCGGGTCTATGCCCAGCGACTAAATCGCCCTATTCAGACTCGGTTTCCCTACGGCTCCCCTAAACGGTTAACCTCGCCACTGAACATAAGTCGCTGACCCATTATACAAAAGGTACGCCGTCACGGAACAAGTCCGCTCCGACTGCTTGTACGCATACGGTTTCAGGATCTATTTCACTCCCCTCACAGGGGTTCTTTTCGCCTTTCCCTCACGGTACTGGTTCACTATCGGTCAGTCAGGAGTATTTAGCCTTGGAGGATGGTCCCCCCATATTCAGACAGGATATCACGTGTCCCGTCCTACTCGATTTCACTAAACTCAGGTTTCGGATACGGGGCTATCACCCACTATGGCGGCACTTTCCAGAGCCTTCTCCTACCAGTTGTTTAGCTTAAGGGCTAATCCCCGTTCGCTCGCCGCTACTTAGGGAATCTCGGTTGATTTCTTTTCCTCGGGGTACTTAGATGTTTCAGTTCCCCCGGTTCGCCCCTTACACCTATGGATTCAGTGCAAGGTACCTGGCCGAAACCAGGTGGGTTTCCCCATTCAGAAATGTCCGGATCACAGCTCGTTTGCCAGCTCCCCGAACCTTATCGCAGGCTTCCACGTCTTTCATCGCCTCTGACTGCCAAGGCATCCACCGTATGCGCTTAGTTGCTTGACTATATAACCCCAAGACAACTGATCACGATTCAACGCTCTTCACCAGGCAAGCCTGACAAAGAACCCTGTTTCGAGACAGCCACTTGAAGTCATATACAACCACTTCAACGACAACACCGGATAACGCTTGAAATCGCTATCACTTGATTATCGAATTCCGGAGATAATGGAATCCAATAATCGGTATTTCTATCTCGTCCAATTTGTTAAAGAGCAAATCTGACCCAGTGATCAGAAAGAAGAACTTCATCCAACAACCGGTGTCGTCGTGATGAAATGCTTGTTTCTGGACACTGCTAACCGGAGTTAGTCAGTAAAGTTTTGGTGGAGCTAGGCAGGATCGAACTGCCGACCTCCTGCGTGCAAGGCAGGCGCTCTCCCAGCTGAGCTATAGCCCCATTTAAGCTACCTCAAATCGTTCAACCCGCAAGCTGCGCGATTTTGGTGGGTCTGGGTGGACTTGAACCACCGACCTCACCCTTATCAGGGGTGCGCTCTAACCACCTGAGCTACAGACCCAATGGTACGGGCCTGATAGACCCATCTGCTCTCTTTATTAATCAACCAAGTAATTCGTGTGGACTCTGACCGAAGCTTTCGGCTTCGTTTAAGGAGGTGATCCAGCCGCAGGTTCCCCTACGGCTACCTTGTTACGACTTCACCCCAGTCATGAACCACACCGTGGTAATCGTCCTCCCGAAGGTTAGACTAACTACTTCTGGTGCAATCCACTCCCATGGTGTGACGGGCGGTGTGTACAAGGCCCGGGAACGTATTCACCGCGACATTCTGATTCGCGATTACTAGCGATTCCGACTTCACGGAGTCGAGTTGCAGACTCCGATCCGGACTACGATGCGTTTTGTGAGATTAGCTCCCCCTCGCGGGTTTGCAGCCCTCTGTACGCACCATTGTAGCACGTGTGTAGCCCTGGCCGTAAGGGCCATGATGACCTGACGTCATCCCCACCTTCCTCCGGTTTGTCACCGGCAGTCTCCCTAGAGTTCTCAGCCGAACTGCTAGCAACTAGGGATAGGGGTTGCGCTCGTTACGGGACTTAACCCAACATCTCACGACACGAGCTGACGACGGCCATGCAGCACCTGTGTCAGAGTTCCCGAAGGCACCAATCCATCTCTGGAAAGTTCTCTGCATGTCAAGGCCAGGTAAGGTTCTTCGCGTTGCGTCGAATTAAACCACATGCTCCACCGCTTGTGCGGGCCCCCGTCAATTCATTTGAGTTTTAACCTTGCGGCCGTACTCCCCAGGCGGTCAACTTAGTGCGTTAGCTGCGCCACTAAGGATTCAAGATCCCCAACGGCTAGTTGACATCGTTTACGGCGTGGACTACCAGGGTATCTAATCCTGTTTGCTCCCCACGCTTTCGCACCTCAGTGTCAGTGTTGGTCCAGGTAGCCGCCTTCGCCACTGGTGTTCCTTCCTATATCTACGCATTTCACCGCTACACAGGAAATTCCACTACCCTCTACCACACTCTAGCCTGACAGTTCGAAATGCCGTTCCCAGGTTAAGCCCGGGGCTTTCACATCTCGCTTATCAAACCACCTACGCGCGCTTTACGCCCAGTAATTCCGATTAACGCTTGCACCCTCCGTATTACCGCGGCTGCTGGCACGGAGTTAGCCGGTGCTTCTTCTGTGAGTAACGTCAAGCCTCACGAGTATTAGTCGTAAGGTTTTCCTCCTCACTGAAAGTGCTTTACAACCCGAAAGCCTTCTTCACACACGCGGCATGGCTGGATCAGGGTTTCCCCCATTGTCCAATATTCCCCACTGCTGCCTCCCGTAGGAGTTCGGGCCGTGTCTCAGTCCCGATGTGGCTGATCATCCTCTCAGACCAGCTACGGATCGTCGCCTTGGTAGGCTCTTACCCCACCAACTAGCTAATCCGACATAGGCACATCCAATAGCGCAAGGTCCGAAGATCCCCTGCTTTCTCCCGAAGGACGTATGCGGTATTAATCCGGGTTTCCCCGGGCTATCCCCCACTACTGGGCAGTTTCCTATGCATTACTCACCCGTCCGCCGCTCGTCAGCATCTAGCAAGCTAGATCTGTTACCGCTCGACTTGCATGTGTTAAGCCTGCCGCCAGCGTTCAATCTGAGCCATGATCAAACTCTTCAGTTTAAATCATACAAGAATCCGAAGATTCTCTATTCTTGCTCAAGACAAAACTCAATTTCGACGAGTCACTGTCCTGATATTTCGTATCCGAAATACCTCGGCCAGCGCCCACACGAATTACTTGGTCAATTTTTTAAAGAGCGTTTGAGCTGTTGCTCAATCAAGGCCGCGTATTCTACATCGAACCGCCACCTTGTCAACCGTTATTTTTCTCTGTTTTCCGTCTCCGGAAAGCGCCGAAAAAT
>NZ_JAHXKI010000007.1 GCF_019392195.1 Marinobacter sp. F4206 | reverse complement strand
CAGTGAGCATCTTCGGCATCGTAGCTCTCCTGTTTCGGAGTTATCGATGCGTGTCTATTGAAGTGGGGGAAGTGCAGAACGAACTGGAATAACTGGTTATGACTTGTCCAGTGAATCATCGTCTGCGTGCTTCAACAGGAAGCGCCTCACAGCTTCTGAACGTTCTAATCCAAGCGCGTCCATGTTCCGAATTGCAGACTGAATCATCCACTTCGATTCATCTTCCACTTCAAAATGAAGCTTCGCGTTTGAGTCTGCGCCGTTATCCATGTGTTTGATGCTATTTTTGGGGCTAACCAACAGCTTTTTGAGGTCTTTCGGGCTTTGCTTCGCCCAACCCATTTTCCCCCATAGCTTTTCTTGTATATAGCTAAGGTCCTCAATCGTGCTGGTTAGACGATCTTTCTCACCGGCTACTCGCACCAATTTTCCGAATAATTCCTCCGCCACTCCCGCCAAGTTCATTGCAGCAAAATATCTTTGATGCAGCTCCCGCTCTTCAATTGCTGCGTCGAGATATTCCATAGCGATGTCAGACTTCGAATATTCGATCATTGGTCATAACGCCTTGGTTTAGCGGCGCCCCGACAGGGGCGTCCGGTGGAGGCCGCAGGCCGAAACGAACTACAACAATTTGTTAAGAATTTGATGCCCTGGCCGATCGGACTTTGTTGTAGGGGGTCTCTATCTCCCGCAACAGAAATGCTTCTAATCCATAAGCCAAGTATGCGTAGTCTTGATGAAAGCCCAGGGTAACCACTTGGGACACACCGCGTTCAGCCCATTTTGTCTTAGGAACGTACTGCCGATCCTTTACCGGAACACCTCGTTGACCTTCTGCCATGCGGAAATATTGGCCAGTCCTTGAACCAAGACCATAACCAGTATATTTGCCACCGCCTAAAGATGCGCCAACGCCAATATAGAGGACTTCGTCGTGCTCTCCCAACAACAGGTATACACCCTGTTTGTTGTGCCCAGGTAATGTTCCGACCAAATCCCATGGGCTATTCCATCTTGGCATTTCCATTTCCGAGGAAGGCCAATGGCGACGAAAAAATTCGTCAGAGGCAGCTTTGATGTCCTTGAGTGTAACTGTTGGCACGGTTTTCCCTATTCTTAACGCCTGGCTCTGCGGCCCGAAATAGTTGGCGGCTTTTGCGCCGCGAAGCGAAATGCGCAAAAGGTGCCAACTGTTTTGGGTCCGTAGCAGCCACTTGTTAGCTTACTTCGTATCTTATGGTATGACTTAAAGACGAAGGAACAACTTCAGAGCCAAATTCCCAGAAACTACCGTCGTCGTGAATCACTTCCATAACAAAATGAGTATATTTATTGCTGAGCGATCTTCTGAAAATGTCATTGCGTGGAATATCAGCGTTGACGTAATCAGTGTTCAGCGTTGGTTTGAAGTAATTAATGAGACTCATTTCAACTAAAGAGATAGCGTCAGCACCAGCAACATCACTAGTAGAGTTTCGCTCCAAGTACGTTCGACCATCAGAGAGTTTTTTATTAATTATTTTGTCACTATCAAATTGAAAAGCGTATAAATAAATATCTGAGTCATCATCTAAAACAGCCAAAGCTTGTTGAAGCTTTTCATGCTTATATATTCGGTCGCTTAAAGAAGATGACTTTCCTATATATGCAATCTTTGGAAAATCTCTGATATCGATTGCGTAAGCGGAAATGATGCTGTGTATAGAAAATGGTGCATCGTTAACTTGACCGTCTGGGGTATAAAGCCTTAGCGCAACATTCTTTTTATTCTGTTTTTCAGGAATCAACGATAAGCCGATTACAGGTAATGAGCCAGACTTAGACAATAGGCGCTCGTATTCATCAGCATTTTCAACTGACCTAATATGCATTTGCAATGTTTTGGTATCTCCATATATTTTTCTAAACATATCACCTAGATCAATAAACAGAGGTGCCGTATCAATTGTTTCCCTAACAACTGCGCCATCACAAAGTCTTAGATCAATTCTAAGTCTACCTTTGGATGATAATTTAACTTTTTTTGGATCAACGCGAACCTTACCTCTCTCAGCAATAAAATAGATATTACCTTTCTCGATGTGTTCAAGATTTTTCAAGACCTTTCTGTTTCCATCATATAATTGTTCCGGCTTGAAAAATATCGACTCAGTTAAATGCGCGTTAAAGTATATCCCTTCCATAAAACCTTATTACTTTCATCAGTTTATGACGCTTCACCTTAAGCTAACGCCCGAGCGCACCGGCGCACTTTATTGCGTCCGCGTGGCGCGAATTGTTAGGCAGTAGTTGTAAGAGTCTCAAACTCAATATTGCCGTATGCGCCAATCAGAATATCTTCATCCGTTTCTTCTGATACGGGATCAAAGAATGCGTACCCATCCATCTTCAATTCGGCCGATAACTTTTTGGCAGCAATTATTTTTTCGCTATTGAGACGATTCGAAATCGACAGAACTCTATGTGTTGGTGCTGTGTCTGAAGGACCAAATACAGTTACACTTTCAACACCTTTACTCGCCAAATGGCTTTTGATCGACTCTATGTCGCCAAAGTGGCGGTTGACGCCGATCAGAAGACTGGAAAGCTCATTTACGTCTGCGTCCACATTATTAGTTTGTGCAAGTGATGCCTCTATATTCTCGACGCGCCCCATTAACTCACTGTAGATAACTTCGGATTTCGGCCTTTTAACTATTTCATTGGTCTTTTGACTTAAATAGTTAGCATAATACGCATCTTCCTGCAGCTCTGGCCTAAACTTCGTTTGCAGTAAGAAAACAGCTATTAGGAAGACGGGCACATTTGATATCGAAGCAATCACAAGAGCCTCTGACTCCCAGGTTCCTGTCCCAAAGTTTGCTGCTGCGAATAGGAAGCAACTGTTGAGCGAAACCAGACCAACCAACCAAGCTCCAAGCAGCTGAATGGGCTTGGTTATTTTTTCTGGTTTGACAACGTTCTTTTCCATCTTTCATCTAATCCCATTTCAGGTTTTTGCCTAACGTTTATAAGCTGTGCAGCGCAGCGTAGTTCGCGTCCGAACGAGTGCCTTGTTAGCCGTTAATTTTCTATATGCCATCTATGTCATTGATATTGGTTAAGTTGCTTACGGCATGAAGCTCTGTACCAAGTAAATGTCGCTCATTATCCCAAACAGCAAAAAGGTTCTTTGTGCCAGTGTTTTCCTGCTTATTTAGATAAAATTTATAGGTATCCAAGAATAATTGTTCTATGTACTTTGCGATTCTGTTACTACACTCGTAGAAAGTAACATATAACGATTCTTTGTCTGGCCATTTCTTCTTGATGTGATCATTGACCCTTCCCTCTGCCAATCCTTTTCCTACATATACACAAAGCATTGTATGGGTGTCATGATCATCGCAATCATCATAATCAATCCATAGATGGTAAACGCCTGTTTTATTGCGCAATCCCTTAAAATAATCTTTGTATGTCAAATCAGTGAGTTGGAAGGCTCTTTCTAGAGGCACTAGAGTGCAAAAATCACTCGCGTTTACGATGTCGCTTGCCGATGGAGGATTGTAGAGTTCTGAGGTAGCGATGTTGTCGAAATCCGTATAATTTGGATTCTGACAAGGAAAATCTTGATCTACACATTTGGGCATCTGGAAAAGCTTCCTTTCACGGCTAACGCTTGGGCTCCGCGGCCGATTTGGAGGCGCAACGCGCCGGAAAAGCGGTCCGCTGCAGCCCCTTGTTAAGCAAGACTGTATGCCGAACTGTGGTAGTGGATGAAGGGGTACTCACCGAGACCCGCTGCCCTATGTAGCTGTCGAATAGCTTCCTCGACGTTGGAAAAGATCCGCGCTGCATTCTCCAAAGTGCAGGCATCCATCCATTTCGTGCCGATCATATAGGATCGTAACTCATCCTCTGAGAGCTCGACTGTTTCCTGGCGTTCAACTTCCTCAGTCTTGCCGTGCGCAAGTGCGTCACGGAAGTCAAATACATCCATAACAGAGCGAAAGGGTTCTTTCGAAAGATCCTGATTGAGTTCGAGGCGTTCATTGAATTGGCGCAGCTTTTTGAACTTTGAAAACTTCCTCTCTTTGGACTCCCAATTCGAATCCAAATGCGCACCCAGGTGGTTGAAATACGCCTCCACGGCGAATGCTGAATACACCAACACGTTCATCGCCTGAAAAAAACGCCCTTCTTCCTTCTCACGCGCAAATTCAAGCGCCACACGAGCACTTTTGAGCATCCAGTTGTAGGTTGTGACCTTCCCAGATCCTGAAATAGAAACCATTTCTTTAGCCATATGATTGCTTAACGCCTATGCGAAGCGGTGGCTGAAAGCCGTCCGTCTTACGCTATTGGTTATACTGATTTTTGCGGTCGAAGCACGGACTTTATTGATTCAAAATCGCCATTTGCGTATGCCATTAGCTCGGCTTCAACCTCATTGAAACTCACGTTTCTTACCCACTTAGAACTACAACCCTGCACTAGCTCCATTGCTTTCGCGAACTGCTCCCTCGAAAAAACAAACGATCCAATAAACGTTTTCTGCTCTCGAATCATGCGTGTGAAATCAACACTTAAAGATTGCGAAGCAAAGCCAAGGAAAACGCTTTTTCCATTTTTCTTCGTTCGATTAATACACTCAGTGCGAGCTACCTCTGTGCCAACAGTGTCGAACACGATGTCGAATTCGCGGCCGAAGGTCCGAGCTACCTCGCAAGCGCCAAGTGACGAAGCAGCTTCTAAGCGATTGGGAGATAGATCTGAGACAAATACCGATCCATAGCCCTGATCCCGAGCCATTGCTGTTAAACCTAGACCCAGTGAGCCAGCTCCTACAATCAGCACTGAGTCGGTTGGCTTTGGTTGAGCGCGCTCCCACGCATTCACGGCGTTTGCAAACGGCTCGATGAACGACGCTTGCTCCCAGCTTAATGAGGCGGGTAGATGAACAAGAGCACTCTCTGGAACCGATACTTGTTCGGCAAAGCCCCCAGGTCTTTGAACACCAATCAGACTCCAATCGTCGCAAAGTTGGGACTGGCCTTGGTTGCAGTAGAGACAGTCCCCACAACCGGATAGTGGAAAAACCGCTATTCGTTGACCTGCGGTTGTTACGCCGCAAAGCCCATGCCCCATTATGTTTGGAAGAGGCCGAAGCCCTGGATTCTGAAGCGCCGCTACTTCGCTACCACCAAGCCCTGTGACCTCTACATCAATGATCACCTCGCCTTGGCTTGGCTTTGGTGTAGCAACATTTTCGAGACCAAATTTTTGCGGGCCCTTAAGCAAGAGAGCTCTCATTTAGGTTACACCTCCCTGTATAACGCCGCCATAAACGGCTGCCGAAGCAGCGCGTAGGCAGTCCGGTGGAGGCCACGCTTTTTGTGGCCGCAACAGATTTGATGGCCTTGTTATGGGCCCCAGCACTACAGCTCGAGTCATAGAGCATTAATCACCACAGCGATCCCACCGATACTCAATAGCGCGCCATAGAACAAGGCCATTTTGTCACTAGCTGGAGACGAAAAATGTTGGCAAATGAACAAAAATGGCTTCGCAAACGCCGCCTGCTGAAAAACATAAGATGCGAAAAAAGCGATTCCTAAAATCAACATCAGAACCCCAGACCAAGTGGGGCCGCCAACATGTACAACAAGAGAGGCTTCATCAGGGCGACTGAAAAACAGAAACCAAATCGCGAATGCAAAGAATACTGCTATCCCAATGAAAAAAGCGTGGTGCTTCATTCGCAATTCAACCTGCGCCCATAACAGCGTATTCAACGAACGCGTTCGTATAACACGCATTCGTATAATTCCAATCCAACCGAGCTCTTCATCAAGAAAAACTCTCCACAAAACAATGCATAACAAAAAAATGCCACGGCTACCGCCGGAGTTATGCGCCCTTCTCAAAATGCATTTTCCAAACGCGAAGGGGCGTATAACTCCAAGGTAACCTGAATACGGGTTCAACCATATCAGATACTTACGTCGCTTTCCCGCAAAGTTTCCGGGGTTTTGCGAACCGGTTCGTATAACTCCGCACCGCGCCCCCCGTTGACCTGTAGTGCCAATCAAGATTACTGTATATGCATACAGAATCAGGAGATTGAGAATGGATATGGATATCCCCTCCCTTTTGCCCGCACCTCCAGTAAGGTTTCTGGACAAATTACGCGGCTTCATTCGTATGCGCGGGCTGGCCTATAAAACTGAGAAAACCTACTTGTTCTGGATCAAACGGTTCATTCGTTTTCATGATCGCAAACACCCGGAGACGATGGGCGCCTCAGAAGTGGAGGCATTTCTCTCCTATCTGGTCCTGCAGACAAACGCCAGTGCGGCAACTCAGAGAGTTGCCTTGAATGCCTTGGTTTTTCTGTACCGAGGAGGCCAGGGCCGCTATTGGGAATATGAAAGATGAATTTCGATTGATAGCCATGCTTATTTACGGTTCGGGCCTTCGGATCAATGAGGTCCTGCGCCTTCGCGTCAAGGATGTGGATTTTGGAATGCAGCAACTGGTGGTTCGCAGCGGCAAGGGAAACAAGGACCGAGTCACGCTGTTGCCCGACTCGCTTATTCGTCCTCTTACTCAGCAAATTGAATCGGCGCTGCTACAACATGCCAGCGACCTGGCCAGGGGCTACGGCTCGGTGTATTTGCCCACGGCGCTCTCTCGTAAATACCCGAACGCGAGCCGGGAACCTGATTGGCAGTACGTTTTCCCGGCCACAGATTTCTCAGTAGATCCACGCTCAGGTATTCAGCGGCGGCACCATATGCTTGATCGAACGGTTCAGAAAAATTTTCGCAAAGCCATTCGATCGGCAGACATTCGCAAACCAGCAAACAGCCATACTTTCCGGCATAGCTTTGCTACCCGTTTGCTGGAGGCCGGTTACGACATTCGTACCATTCAGAAGCTGCTTGGGCACACGGATATCCGCACCACCGAAATTTACACCCACGTTGTCCGAAGAGGCGGCTTTGGCGTCCGCAGCCCGGTAGACGACGGTTTCTAGCTCTCCCGGTTACTCGCTGGTATCCGCTTTATGCGGATGTGGCTGACCAGAAGGGAGAGGCAGTGGCGGAAAGAGATTCCGCCACTGCGCCGTTATTGCATCTCGTTGTAGGCCGCATCCGTCTTGGCCGCCATCACGAAATCATTCTTGTGCAAACCGCCGATGGTGTGGGTCCACCAGCTCACGGTTACTTTTCCGTACTCGAGAAGTATGGCGGGGTGATGGTCTTCCGCCTCGGCCAGGTCGCCCACTTTGTTGGTGAATGCCTGGGCCTGGGCAAAGTTCTTGAGCTTGAACACCCTGTGCAACTGCTCTTCGCCGTCGGCCTCAACGATTTCCCAGTCGGGAACTTCCTTGTGCAGGGTTTGCTTTTCACTCTCCGAAACCGTTGGGGCACCTGCACGGCAGGCTTCACAGGATTGCTGGGTTAACTCGCTCATGCGTTACCTCCGAATTCGTTCCATTCACCCCTACTCTGGGCTTCAAGTCTGGCTTTATCAACCGGGGCTGGCGTTGCGTGAGGCAACGCCTGAGGGCTGGGTGTTAACTGGCAAGCATGGTCGCCTGTTCTGGCACCCCTGCCCGGCGCAGTCCTTCCAGATAACAATCGACCTGAGCCTGTTCCCTGAGGTAGAGAAGTTTTTCCCGGGCAAAAGCTACCGAAAACCCGGGCAATTCCAGCAGCAGCCGCGCCGTCGCATCGTGAGCCGCCGAGGTCCGGTTGAGGTACGCCAGTGCCACGGCGCGGTGGGCGCTGGTCCAGTACTGGCAATTGGGGATGGTTGCGGCCCAGTCCGTCCACTCCAGGGCGGTCTCGTAATCACCCTTGAAAATCATGGCAAGAGCGCCGTAGGTTAAGAATGCCCACATCTGCGGGTCATTGGGGCTCAGGGCAATGGATTTCCGGAAATTTTTCAGTGCTTCTTCGTACCGGGTCTCGTAGGCCAGTGAATCACCGAGGCCGCAAAACGCCGCGGCGAAAGTCGGGTTGAGCTCAATGGCTATGCGGTTTTCGCTGATGGCGCTCCGGTATTCTCGGCGCGCCAGCAGCACCCGTGCCCTCAGGGCATGAAAGGTGGCATTGTTGGGCATCAGGGACAGCGACTGATCACAGGCTCGCAGGGCCTCATCCAGGAGGGTTTGGGCGGGTTTGGTATCCCAGTAGACCATGCCGAGAATCACCGCATAGGCCCACCAGGCATACGCCTCTCCGAAGTAGGGATCCAGTTCCTGGCTCTGTCGCAGCAAACGCTGGGCCTCACGGTTGTCCGGCCCGGTGAATCGATAGAAATGGTGAACACCAAGGTGGTAACAATCCCAGGCCTGAAGATTGGCCGGTCGGTTGTGGACCACCTTGTAGCGCTCGGCGTAGCCGATCTCGGGCTCAAGGCGGGCGGCGATCGTCTCGGTAATGTCGTCCTGCAGCTCGAAGATGTCGGCAATCTGGCGGTTGTAACGATCGGCCCACTGAGTGTGTCCGCTGTGGCAATCCGTGAGGTGAACATTCACTCGCACGCGGTCCCCGGCCCGCTGCACACTACCCTCCACCACGTAATCCACGCCCAGAGTCTGCCCCAGCAGCTGCACATTGGTCGCCTGCCCTTTGAAGCCAAAGCTGGTGTTACGGGCCACCACATCAAGCCAGCGGTGCTTGGAGAGGTTCGAGATGATGTCGGTGGTAATGCCGTCTGAGAAGTATTCCTGGCCGGGGTCGTTAGTGAGGTTGGTGAACGGCAGTACCGCAACCGCTGGCTTGGCACTGTGGGGGGCTGGCTCTTGTGCCGGACACGTTGATTCAGGCTCTACCGTCGGCGGTTCAGCGGCGGATGGCCCCACGGTTGCCGGGGTGTCCTCGGCAACGTCCAGCTCCTGCACCGGGGCAATAAAACGGAAGCCCTTCTTGTGCACCGTACGGATGTAGCGCTGGGTGCGGCCATCATCCTCCAGCAGCTTGCGGGCAATCTTGATGCGGCTGCTGAGCGCCGAGTCGGAGACGATCCGGCCTCGCCACACGCTTTCGTTGATTTCTTCCTTGGTGAGCATGCGGTGGCGATTCTGTACCAGCATGACAAGCAATTCGATCACTTGCGGCTCGGTTGCCAGGGCAACACCGCTACGGGATAGCTCGAAACGGTCGGTATCGAGTTCAAAGTCGTCAAATTGGTAACGCATAAGCCAAGCCGTAAAAGCCTGTCCATGTCTTTAAAAGGGTATTTCAATATCCAGAGTTTCTCCAGATTTAAATCGTTTCCCCGCCAAGCTTGGCCTGACTCCGAGGCCTACGATAGATCCTGTTGCATGAGCAACCACACACCGACCACCCGGAGACACTGACATGACCATTCAACAAGCCAACGCCCTCAACAAGTACCTGGTTAACTGCCAGGACGGCACCAACAACCTTGAACGCGCCACCATTGCCACCATCCTTGCGACCACCGCGTCCAAAACCAGTGAAACTGCCCTGTTCATCACCGCCGATGCCACGAACCTGTTCGTCAAGGGCGCGATGGAGGGACTGGCAGCCGATGGCCACGAACCCCTGGAGAACCTGATCAGCCAGTACCAGGCCAACGGTGGCAAGATCTGGATCTGCCCGGTCTGCCTGAAAACCAAGGGCATCGGCGAGTCCGACCTGATTGACGGAGCCGAGGTTGCGGGCGCGCCACGAACCATGGAGTTCCTGGCGACCGGCGGCCTGATGCTGGCCTGAGCGAACACCGCGGCGGCTCACCGGGAGTCGCCGCGATTGAGTGAAACCATCCCGATTTTTTTGGGTCGAACCAGTTGGAGCGTCATGATCATGAACACAGACAGGGCCGAATGCGGCCACCTGACAGAGTTCTCAGCACAGCTCGCCCAGCAGCTGGACGCTTACCTGACCTTTCAGCATCCGGATGCCCAACAGCAGGCACACATCTGGCGCTCGGCCCTGGAGCAACCGATCCCTGAAGACGGCATTGGCATCCGTGCGGTGCTGGCAGAGTTGGGCAATTGGGTGATTCCCAACGGCTCCCCCATCCCCAACCCTGGCTGCACCGCCTTTATCACTACCGGAGCCACCACCATTGGCGCGCTGGCAACGCTGGCCGGTTCGGTGGCGGCGCCGCAGCGCCTTGGTCTTACCGCCTTCAATTTCCTTGAAGAACTCTCGCTGGACTGGATGGCCCGGATGTTTGAACTCCCGGAGGGCATGAAAGGGCTGTACAGCAGCGGTGGTTCAGTCGCCAATCTGGTGGCTCTGGGCGCAGCCCGACAGCGGGCGTTTGAAGGTCTGGGTATTGATCCGGCCAGGGACGGGATCAACCGGCCTTGCCGTCTGTATGCCTCCGCCGAATGCCACCATTCGGTTCAACGCGCCGCCGCCGTTTTGGGAATGGGCCGGCGCTCGGTGTGCGAAATCGAAACCGACGCGCAGGGCCGGATGTGTCCGGCGGCATTGCGCCGACAGTTAATGGCAGATCAGGAGACAAACCTGTTACCGGTGGCGGTGATCGCCAATGCCGGCAGCACCAATCGGGGCGCCATTGACCCGCTCCGGGAGGTTGGTGAAACCGCCCGCGCTTACGGCGTCTGGTTTCATGTGGACGGCGCCTATGGCCTGCCGGGCATTCTCGATCCCCGCATCCGGCACCTGTACGCAGGGCTGGAGCTGGCCGATTCCGTCATCGTGGACCCGCACAAGTGGCTAGGCGCCCCCGTCGGCATTGGCGCTACCTACGTGAAAGACCGCGAGTTGCTGAACCGGGCCTTCACCCAGGAGGCGGCCACTTATCTGGAAGGCGCCTGCACCACCGAGGGCGTCGCGCATTCCATGGACAACCTGGGCATTCCCTATGCGGACATGGGCGTGGAGCTGTCCGCCCCGTCCCGTGGTGCGGTGGTCTGGGCCCTGATTCGGGAGATCGGCGTAGCAGGTTTACGGGAACGGATCGTTCGCCACAACAGTCTGGCCCGGCACGTTGCCGAACGAGCCCAGGAGCACCCGAATCTTCAGGTGGTGTCGGAACCCACCCTCTCGATTTGCGGTTTTCGTTATCTTGGCGAGCGCTGGGATGACCTGAACGAACTGAACCGCCGCATTCACCGGCGCATGGTGCAGCGTGGGCTGGCGATCCCCAGCACCACCGTGGTCAATGGCGCGCTGGCGATCCGGCCTTGTTTTGTGGGGGCAAGAACAACCTTGAAGGAAGCCGATGAACTCGTTGACGAGGTTCTGATCGTGGGCCAGGAAGTGGCCAAAACGAATGACGAAGCCGCTGGCTGAGCTATAATTTAGGGATCCCTGGCGTACCCCGAAATGGGTTAGGGCTTCCTTCTCTCAAGAGCATAAGAGGAGAAGAATCATGGGTACGCTTTACAGCAGCATCCTGGACACCATCGGCCGTACTCCGGCGGTGCGTATCAACAACCTTGGCCCCAAGGGGGTCAATCTTTACGTCAAAGTCGAAGCCTTCAACCCCATGGGGTCGGTCAAGGATCGACTGGCGCTGGGCGTGATCGAAGACGCGGAGCGCCGCGGCGAACTGAAGCCCGGACAAACCATTGTCGAGGCCACCAGCGGCAACACCGGCATCGGGCTGGCCATGGTCTGCGCCCAGAAGGGCTACCCTCTGGTGGTCACCATGGCCGAAAACTTCAGTGTGGAACGGCGCAAGCTGATGCGTTTTCTGGGCGCGAAGGTCGTGCTCACCCCTGCCTCCCTGAAGGGCTCCGGTATGGTCGCCAAGGCGGAAGAACTGGCCCGTGAACACGGGTGGTGGCAACCCCGGCAGTTCGAGAATCCGGCCAACGCCGCCGTGCACGAACGCACCACGGCAGTTGAGATTCTGGAGGATTTCGAGGGCGTCGGGCTCGATTACTGGGTCACCGGTTTCGGCACCGCCGGCACACTCAACGGCGTGTCCCGGGTGCTTAAGCGCAAGAGCCCGAACACCCGCATTGTTGTCTGTGAACCGGACAACTCCGCGATTCTGGCCAGCGGCATTGCCCAGCCCCGGGATGCCAGTGGCAACCACTCGGAAAGCCACCCGATGTTCCGCCCGCACCTGATGCAGGGCTGGTCACCGGACTTTGTGCCCAAGCTCGCGGAAGAAGTCATGCAGGCCCACAACATCGACGAGTTCCTGCCCATCAATGGTAACGATTCTCTGCAGTGCGCCCGGGATCTGGCCCGCCGTGAAGGGATCTTTGTCGGCATCTCCTCCGGTGCCACCTTCGCCGGCGCCCTCCAGGTTGCCGAACAGGCTCCGGAAGGCTCGAACATCCTGTGCATGCTGCCAGACACCGGGGAGCGCTACCTGACCACCCCGCTGTTTGAGGATGTGCCCGTGGAAATGACCGAAGAGGAAATGGCGCTGTCACGCTCCACCCCCAACTACCGGTTCGATATCACCGTGCCGCAGGCACCGCCGGCTCCGAGCAAGCCGGTCGAGCTGGATCCGGAAGCGGTGGAGGAAGTGGAAGCACTGATCAGCGATCCGGCCCACCCGGTCGTCATGTTTGCACTGGAATGGTGTGAGTTCTGTTGGTCGGTGCGCAAGGTGTTCCAGAAGTATGGCATCGACTACAAGTC
Organism: Marinobacter sp. F4206; assembly: GCF_019392195.1. Lineage (NCBI taxonomy): Bacteria > Pseudomonadati > Pseudomonadota > Gammaproteobacteria > Pseudomonadales > Marinobacteraceae > Marinobacter > Marinobacter liaoningensis. The sequence continues at coordinate 101,811 of NZ_JAHXKI010000007.1, read as the reverse complement.
GGTGGATCTGGATTCGGTGGCCTATCAACAGGGCAACCGGGGTGGCCAGATACGCGCGGTACTGAAAGAAAAAACCGGCTGGACCACCCTGCCGCAGATTTTCATCAACGGCGAGTTTGTTGGCGGCTGCACCGATGTCTTTGACCAGATCAAGGATGGGTCCCTGCTCCCCCGCCTGCAAAGCCAGCACATCGACTTCAACCCGGAGATTCATGTGGACCCGTACAGCATGCTGCCGGGCTGGCTGCATCCTCGCTGATCCCGAGACACCATCTTTCAAAAGGGGCTTTCAGCCCCTTTTTTGTGGCCGGCTTCTCCTTGGGAAAACTCAGCATTGCCTTCACGCCATCCTTGAAATCCAGCCGCTTTCAGAATACTGTATATTTAAACAGTATATTGAGACTTTTCCCATGAGCGAGCTTCTGAACACGCTGATGCAGGATGCCCGTGTCTGGCAGGGGCACCGGCACACGCAAACCACCCAGCCGGCGGAACCGACCGGTTACCAGATTCTGGACAACCAGCTCGGCGGCATTGGCTGGCCGAAGGGTGCCCTCAGCGAATGCCTGCTGGACACCCCCGGTATTGGCGAGCTGCACCTGCTGCTGCCCCTGATGCAACGGCTTTCCCACAATGGCAAAACCGTGTTCTGGCTGAACCCGCCGTATACGCCCTATGCCCCGGCACTGGCCCGGGAAGGTGTGAATCTGGATCAGGTGGTCATGATCCACACTTACGACGACGGCGATTTCCTGTGGACTCTGGAAAACTGCCTGCGTTCGCCGGTTACCGGTCTGGTGATGGCCTGGCCGGGCAAACTGGCCTCGCGGGAGGTCCGGCGTTTACAGCTGGCCGCCGAGGCCGGCAGCAATGTGTGTGTGCTCTTCCGTGAGCGCCGCTATGCCGATCAGAACTCCCCCGCCGCCCTGCGCCTGGAGCTGGAACCCGGCGAGCAACAGGACCTGAAGGTCAATATCGTGAAGCGCCGTGGCAGCTGGCCCGGCCAACGTTGCACCCTGGCTATGTCGCACCGGGCAGACCTGTCATTCCACGAAGCCCCCCGTGTGGTTCAGGGTCCCTGGCCCGCTTCAAACCGGTAATATCGCCATGCTCTGGTTGTACCTGCACTTCCCGCACCTGTTGCTGGACCATATTCGCCGGTCCCGCGAGGAAGCGGGCGCACTGGTGATCGTCGAAGGTTCCGGGCAAAAGGTGATCCAAGCCTGCCCCGGTGCCCGGGATCAGGGCGTGTACGCTGGCATGCGGCTGAAAACCGCCATCAGTCTGGTGCCGGAGCTGGGTACGGTGCGAGCAGACCATCAGCAGGAAGCCCGGATTCTTGAGGATCAGGCCCGCTGGCTGTACCGCTATGCCGACCACATTGTGCTGGCACCGCCGGATGGCCTGATGGCGGAAATCGGCAGCCTGCAGCGGCTGTACGGTGGCTTGCCGGCAGTCTGGCAGACCGTGGAACAGGCCCTTGATGGACGCCAGCTGACGGCCTGGCCCGGCATTGGCCACACCCCCCTGGCGGCCCGGCTGATTGCCCGCAGTGGTAGAGGGGAGTGCACCGCAGACAACGGCCACATCCTGCGCACCCTGGGCCAGATGCCACTGCTGGCGGCAGAGTTCGATGCCCGCACCTGCACCCGCCTGCAGCGGCTGGGGCTGAACACCCTGAGCGAGGTCTTTGACCTGCCGCCGGCAGAGCTGGCTCGCCGACTGTCCCCGGAAACCCTGGCCCATGTCCAGAAAATTCAGGGTTCCCGGCTAGACCCACAGTCCCCCTGGCAGCCACCCCACCACTTCCGGCAGCAGGCGGATTTCGTACAGGAGATTGAACAGGTCCAGGGCTTGCTGTTTCCGCTGCAGCGCATTCTGTCAGAACTGGAGGAGGACCTGTGCTGGCGCCAGCAGGAGACCGACAGCCTGCTGCTGATTCTCCATCATCGGCACGAAGAACCGACCCGCCTGCGCATCCGCACCTCCGGTCCGGAGCACCGGGCAGAGGCGTTCCTGAACCTGATTCGCCTGCGCTTTGAGCAGCACCCCCTGAGGGCTCCGGTCATTTCACTGTTGCTGTCGGTAAAACGCTTCCTGGGGCGCGAAGCCCCCACCGGGCAAGATCTGTTGGGCGAGACCCAGGATCTGAATGAAGCCTGGCATACCCTGATGAGCCGGCTACAGGCCCGCCTTGGGGACCATGCCCTCAAGCAGCTGTCGCCCCAGGCCGACCATCGCCCGGAACGGGCCTGGAGCGCCTCCGCCGTGCAGCGAAAAAGCCGGCCGGAGGCAACGCCTTGGAGTCAGTTGCCCCGCCGCCCCTTATGGCTGCTGCAGGGGCCACAACCACTCACGGAAGCGCCGACCACATGGTTTGCCGGGCCGGAACGGATCAGTGGCGGCTGGTGGGATGGCCAGCGGGTGCATCGGGACTACTACATTGCCCAACTCAGTAATGGTCAGCTGGCCTGGGTATTCCGGGATGTCCGGGACGGCTGGTTCGTGCATGGTTGGTTTGGCTGATGAACGAATTGTCTTACGCCGAGCTGTTCTGCTTCAGCAACTTTACCTTTCTGACCGGCGCCTCCCACCCCCAGGAACTGGCCGAACGGGCCGCCGAGCTGGGCTACACCGCCCTGGCCATCACCGATGCCTGCTCGGTGGCCGGTATTCCCCGCGCCTGGGCCGCCCTGAAGGACAGCCCGGTGAAACTGATCACCGGCAGCTGGTTTGAGCTTGATGACGGCCCGCCCGGCGCCGTCCCGCCCCGGTTTATTGTTCTGGCCCGCACGCGCAAGGGGTATGGCCAGCTGTGCCAGCTGATCACCACCGGCCGACGCCGGGCTGAGAAGGGCCAGTACCAACTGCTCTTTCGGGATGTGGAGACCCACACACTGGATGACTGTCTGTGTTTGTGGCTGCCGCCCGCACCGGCTGAAGCCGACGCCGACCAGGCCCTGGCCGGTGGCGAATGGCTACAACGATTGTTCGAGCCACGCTTCTGGATTGCCGCGGCCCGTACCCTAGAATCCGGCGAAGAACAGCAACTGGCCCGGGCCCGCTGGCTGGCCGACCAGTTGCGCTGCCCGATCACCGCCTCCGGCGAGGTGCATATGCACAGCCGTGAGCGCCAGCCGCTTCAGGACGTGCTCACCGCCCTGCGCAACCACACCAGCCTGGAGAACGCCGGCCACTGCCTGTTTCAGAATGGCGAACGTTACCTGCGGCCCTTACCGGTTTTGCGGCGCCTGTTCCCGGACACCTGGCTCCGGGAAGCCCTCCGGATTGCTGACCAATGCACCTTCGAGCCCGGCAGCCTGCGCTACGAATACCCGCCAGACCTGGTACCGGAGGCAGAAACGCCGGCCGGCTACCTGAAACGACTCACCCACGAGGGTGAACGCCGCCGTTACCCGGATGGCACGCCGCTGACCGTGCAGGCCCTGATTCGCAAGGAGCTGGCGCTGATCTCTGAGATGAAGTACGAGCACTACTTCCTTACCATTCATGACATCGTCGCCTTTGCCCGCGGCCGCGGCATCCTCTGCCAGGGCCGGGGCTCGGCCGCCAACTCCGCGGTCTGTTACTGCCTGGGCATCACCGAAGTGAACCCGGCCCGGGTGGAACTGCTGTTTGAACGCTTCATCTCCAAGGACCGGAACGAGCCCCCGGACATCGACGTGGATTTCGAACACCAGCGCCGGGAAGAAGTCATCCAGTACATTTACCGGCGCTACAGCCGGGAGCGTGCGGCACTGGCCGCCACGGTGATTCGTTACCGTCCCCGCAGTGCCATCCGCGATGTCGGCAAGGCCCTGGGCTTTGATCCGGCTCAGGTGGAGCAATTGCTGGAAGGCATCGACTGGCGTGACAAGGCCACCGGCTGGCGCCAACAGGTGCTCGACAAGCGCCTGACCCGAAACCCGAAAGTGGCGGACCAGTTCTTTACCCTGGTCAATACCCTGCTGGGTTTCCCGCGGCATCTGTCCCAGCACGTGGGCGGCTTCGTCATCAGCTCCGGCCCGCTGGCCGAACTGGTCCCGGTGGAAAATGCCGCCATGGCCGACCGCACCGTGATTCAGTGGGACAAAGACGATCTGGAAAGCCTGGGCCTGATGAAAGTGGACGTCCTCGCTCTGGGCATGCTCTCAGCCATTCGCCGGGCTCTGGAACTGATCAGCCGGGAAAAGGGCCATCCCTTCCGGATGCAAGACATCCCCCACGAAGACCGCGCCACCTACGCCATGCTCCAGAAAGGCGACAGCATCGGCGTATTCCAGGTGGAGTCCCGCGCCCAGATCAACATGCTGCCCCGACTCAAACCGGAGACTTATTACGACCTGGTGATCGAAGTGGCGATCGTTCGCCCCGGCCCGATTCAGGGTGATATGGTGCACCCCTACCTGCGGCGCAAGCACGGCCTGGAGCCGGTGGACTACCCCAACGACGCCATCCGCAAGGTGCTCGAGCGCACGCTGGGGGTGCCGATCTTCCAGGAACAGGTCATCAAGCTGGCCATGGTCGCGGCCGGTTTCTCCGCCGGCGAGGCGGACCAGCTGCGCCGGGCCATGGCTGCCTGGAAATCCCACGGGGACCTGACCCCGTTCCGGGACAAACTGGTCACCGGCATGCTGGAACGGGGCCACAGCGCCGACTTCGCTGAACGGCTGTACCAGCAAATCTGCGGGTTTGGCGGTTACGGATTTCCCGAATCCCACGCCGCCAGTTTTGCGCTGCTGGTGTACGTCTCCGCCTGGATCAAGTGCCATCACCCGGCTGCGTTCTACTGCGCCCTTCTCAACAGCCAGCCCATGGGCTTCTACTCCCCCTCGCAGCTGGTTCAGGATGCCCGCCGCCACGGGGTGACCGTGCTGCCGGTCGATGTAAACCACAGCCACTGGGATCACACTCTGAACAGCCCGAACCAGCACCTCCGGCTCGGACTCAGGCTAATTCAGGGCTTCTCGTCCAGCGGCGCCGAGCGGCTATGCCAGCAACGGCCAGATAACGGCTATAGCTCCGCCAGCGAACTGCGCAGCCTTGCCGGCCTCCAGCAACGGGACATGGAACTGCTCGCCGGCGCCAACGCCATGCCGGACTTCACCGCCAACCGCCACCAGGCCTACTGGCAACTGCTGGAGTACGAACAACCCACCGAACTGTTTGCCGAGGAAGCCCCGGCCAGTTACCAGCCAGAGCAATGCGAACAGCTTCCGGAACCCACCGAAGGCCAGAACGTACTCGCCGACTACACCAGCCAGGGCCTGAGCCTGCAACGTCACCCACTGGCCCTGCTCCGTGAACAGGGCCATCTCCAGTTCTGCCTCAGCGCCGAACAACTCAAAACCACCAAAGCCGGCATCCCCGTGCAGGTCGCCGGCCTCGTCACCGGCCGCCAACGCCCCGGCTCCGCCTCCGGTGTTACCTTCGTGACCCTCGAAGACGAAACCGGCAACGTAAACGTGGTGGTCTGGCTGGAAACCGCAAGACGACAGCGAAAACCGCTGCTGACGGCGCGGTTGTTACATGTGAAAGGAGTGTTGGAGAGAGAGGGGGATATCGTTCACGTGATGGCCGGAAAACTCTCGGACCTGAGCCACCTCATCAAGACGCTTCCGGTCAGTTCCCGGAATTTTCACTAGGTACGAGAAAACTCGCAAGCCTGAATGCACCTGTGTGGACACCCTTTTCAGGAATGTTGGAGGCCATGGACGGCCGGAAACAAGCGCACATGGATGTGCTCGTAGCGGTTCCTGAAAAGGGTGTCCATGCAGGTGCAGCCCCACGCTGGCAGTCCTAAAAAGAAAAACCCCGCAAGACATACGCCAAGCGGGGTTTTCGGTACTGAACGAGCGAGAGGATCAGCTAAGCAGCTTGATCATCACACCCGCAGCAACCGCAGAGCCGATAACACCGGCCACGTTCGGACCCATGGCATGCATCAGCAGGAAGTTCTGCGGGTTGGCTTCCAGACCCACCTTGTTGGATACCCGCGCCGCCATCGGCACCGCAGATACACCGGCAGAACCGATCAGCGGGTTGATCTGCTCGCTGGTGAACTTGTTCATCAGCTTCGCCATCAGAACACCACACGCGGTACCAACACCGAAGGCGACGATACCCAGGCCCAGGATACCCAGTGTTTGAGCATCCAGGAACTTGTCTGCCATCAGCTTGGAGCCGACAGACAGCCCCAGGAAGATGGTCGTGATGTTAATCAGCGCGTTCTGGGCCGTATCGCTCAGACGCTCAACCACACCACACTCACGCATCAGGTTACCGAAACAGAACATACCCAGCAGAGGCGCTGCATCCGGCAGGAACAGAACAACCGCAATCAGCACGACCAGAGGGAAGATGATCTTCTCTTTCTTGCTGACCGGACGCAGCTGCGTCATCTTCATGGCCCGCTCTTTCTGACTGGTCAGCGCCTTCATGATCGGCGGCTGGATCATCGGCACCATCGCCATGTAGGCGTAGGCCGATACCGCAATCGCACCCAGAAGATGCGGAGCCAGCACGCTGGACACATAGATAGACGTCGGGCCGTCGGCACCACCGATGATGCCGATGGCCGCGGCTTCCAGAATGTTGAAATCCAGAATACCGAACCAATCAAGCAGCGCAGCGCCCAGAACCGTACCGAAAATACCGAACTGCGCGGCAGCGCCAAGCAGCATCGTCTTCGGGTTAGCGAGCAGCGGGCCAAAGTCGGTCATGGCGCCCACACCCATGAAGATCACCAGTGGCCCGATGGTGCTGCCTATAACCACAGAGTAGAAGTTATAGAGCATGCCATTGCCGTAGCCGAAATCCTGGGCGATGGAATTCGCCATTACCATTTCGGAGTGGCTAGCCTCTTTCACCGCCACCTTGAACGCTTCCTTCAGCTCGGGCGTGACCGCCTGACCCGCCTGATAGGCCACGTCCAGCGGCGCCGCCAGGGCGACCAGAAGCTGGCTCGCGCCATCTTTCAGCGCGAAATGGATCGCGTTTTCCGCCGCAGTCAGGGCAAGCCCTGCCTCCGGAATGTTCGCCAGAATACCGCCGAACCCGATGGGCACCAGCAGCAGCGGCTCAAAGCCCTTGCGAATCGCAAGGAACAGCAGAAGAAGGCCGACGGCAATCATGATTACCTGGCCAAGCTCGATATTGAACAGGCCACTGCCCGTCCAGAGTGTCATTAATTTATCCATGGAATGCTGGCCCTTATGCGATTGTCAGCATTTCATCATCAGGGGAAACGGCATCACCGACCTTGATGAAGACTTCGCCGATCGTACCGGCCTTGGGTGCACGAACCTCTGTTTCCATCTTCATGGCCTCTAGGATGATCATCACATCGCCCTCTTCCACGGTGTCACCCGGAGAAACCAGAACCTTGAAGATGTTGCCGCCCAAAGGCGCAACCACGGGTTCACCCTCACCAGCCGCAGGAGCCGGAGCAGAGGAGGCAGCCGGTGCAGAGGCAGCACCGCCCTCACCCTGGATCTGGGTAATTTCACCACCCTCAGAAACAGCGACCACGAACTTCTTGCCGTTGACATCAACGGTGTAGGTCTCGGGTCCTTCAGCCTTCTTGGCGGGCGCCGCGTCTTCAGCGGTCGGAACCGGCTCGAACGCATCCGGATTGCCACGGTTTTCCAGGAACTTCAGGCCGATCTGCGGGAACAACGCGTACGTCAGAACATCGTCCTCAACGTTGTCAGCCAGCTTGATGCCTTTCTCGTCCGCCAGCTTCTTCAGCTCGTCGGTCAGCTTATCCATTTCTGGTTCAAGCACATCCGCTGGGCGACAGGTCATCACTTCCTTGCCATCAAGAACACGGTCCTGCAGTTCCTTGTTCATGGGCGCCGGCGCAGCACCGTATTCGCCTTTCAGGATCGCAGAGGTTTCCTTGGAGATGGACTTGTAGCGCTCGCCGGTCAGAACGTTCAGTACCGCCTGGGTACCCACGATCTGGGAGGTCGGCGTTACCAGCGGGATGAAGCCCAGGTCTTCGCGGACCTTGGGAATTTCGTCCAGGACCTGGTCGAACTTGTCGCTCGCGTTCTGTTCACGCAGCTGGTTTTCCATGTTGGTCAGCATGCCGCCCGGAACCTGGGCAATCAGGATGCGGGAATCGGTACCGCGCAGGCTGCCTTCAAACTTAGCGTACTTCTTGCGCACCTTGCGGAAGTAGCTGGCGATTTCTTCCAACAGATTCAGGTCCAGACCGGTGTCACGGTCGGTACCTTCCAGGATGGCGACAACTGCCTCGGTGGGCGAGTGGCCATAGGTCATGCTCATGGAAGAAATGGCAGTATCCACGTTGTCGATGCCGGCTTCCGCGGCCTTGATAGCGGTGGCGGTAGACATGCCGGTGGTGGCGTGGCACTGCATGTGAATCGGGATATCCAGCTCTTTCTTCAAGCGGCTGACCAGATCGTAGGCCACGTAAGGCTTGAGGATCCCCGCCATGTCTTTGATCGCGATGGAGTCCGCGCCCATGTCAGCCACTTCCTTCGCCATGTCAACCCACATATCGATGGTATGAACCGGGCTAGTGGTGTAGGCGATGGTGCCCTGGGCATGCTTGCCGGTCTTGCGAACGGCCTTGATGGCACGGTCCAGGTTACGCGGATCATTCATCGCGTCGAAAATACGGAATACATCAACGCCATTCTCGGCGGCACGCTCACAGAAACGGTCCACCACGTCATCCGCATAGTGACGGTAACCCAGCAGGTTCTGGCCACGCAGCAGCATTTGCTGTTGGGTGTTGGGCATGGCTTTTTTCAGTTCACGGATGCGCTCCCAGGGATCTTCGCCCAGGTAGCGAATGCAGGAGTCGAAGGTGGCCCCACCCCAGGATTCCAGAGACCAGAAACCGACCTTGTCGAGTTTCTCGGCAATGGGCAGCATGTCATCAAGCCGCATACGGGTGGCAAGCAGGGACTGGTGGGCGTCACGCAGGATAACGTCCGTAATTCCCAGCGGTTTCTTTGTGTCAGTCATCGTGTCAGCCTTCTGTTTAAAGGTTCTATCTATTACCGGCTCACTTCTTGTGGCGCGACCGGAATTGTGCAATCGCCTTCTTGATGGCCTCGGCGGTATCGGGGTCAACCGACGCAGGCGCCTTGGGCTTGGCACGTGGCGTTTTGGCCGGGGTTGCCGGCTCTGGCGGCGCAAACCGTGCTATGAGTTTGGACATGAGCAGTGTTGCGAATACCAGAATAATCAGGAACACGAACACAAACCCCATGCCCGCAATCATCAGATCTACGGCTTGTGACATCAGGTCATTCATATCGAATAGCTACCTGCTTTATTGGTTTGTTGATTTCCCCGGTTTGTCTGGCCGGACCAGTTGGACTAAAGTCTAAGGCCCTTCCAGAGCAATTCGGGAGGCAAAATCCTGCGTAATTTACCGTTTTAACCAGCCGTGAGCAACCTAAATGCAAATTGCTATAGGGAGTTTCCGAGTCACCTGGCCCTTAGTGACGAGTTTGCCGAATACCGACTGAAGCCCGGCCTCACGCGTACCGGACGCGGATTTTTCGCCCTTTGATACGGCCGGCTTCCAGTCGCTTCAATGCCTTGGCGGCATGATTTTTGTCAATTGCCACAAAACACTGGAAATCGAAGAGGTCGATTTTCCCCACCGCGGTTCCAGGAATTCCAGCCTCACCCGTGAGCGCACCCAGCACATCGCCCGGTCGGATCTTTTCTTTTCGACCGCCAGCGATGCATAAGGTTTTCATGGCCGGCGCAACCGGTTTCCTGGGCACCGCCATCAACGCTTCGGTATCACCCCATTCGACAGCGCGGCCACGCTCCGATTCCAGCCGATTGATCTTGTGCCCCTTGGCGGGCGTGCAGAAGGTCACGGCAAGCCCCTGTTCCCCTGCCCGGCCGGTCCGCCCGACCCGATGGGTATGCACTTCGGGATCCCGCGCCGGTTCAGCGTTAATCACCAATGGCAGGGATTTGATATCCAACCCCCTGGCCGCCACATCCGTCGCCACCAGCACCGAGCAACTCTGATTACCAAAGCGAACCAACACACTGTCTCGTTCTCGCTGCTCCAGGTCGCCGTGCAGGGCCAGGGCAGAAAACCCGTTCTGGCGCAAATCATCCGCCAGCTCATCGCACTGTTGTTTGGTGGTGCAAAACACGATGCAGGACGACGGCTCACGCTCAGACAGCAGCGCCATGACCGCCTCATGAGCAGCGCCCGGCGCGATTTCGTAGAACATTTCCCGGATATCCGGATTGCCCTGGTTTGCCTCAGCCCGCACATCCTCTGGCTCACGCTGGTAGCGGGTACTGAGCTTGCGGATGGCCTCCGGCCAGGTAGCGGAAAACATCAGGGTCTGGCGGGACTCCGGGGTCTGGCCCAGGATATCTTCCATGGCCTCTTCAAACCCCATGTCCAGCATCCGGTCCGCCTCGTCCAACACCACGGTATTTACCCGGTCCAGGGTGAGCGTGCCTTTTCTGAGATGGTCCTGAATCCGGCCCGGTGTACCTACCACTATGTGGGCGCCGTGGCTCAGGGAACCGATCTGTGGACCAATCGCCACCCCACCGCACAGGGTCAGAATCTTCACGTTATCCCGGGCTCGGGCCAGTTCCCGAAGCGCCTTGGCCACCTGGTCCGCCAGCTCTCGCGTGGGGCAAAGCACCAACCCCTGCACCGCAAACAATCGGGGCTTCAGGTGTTCTATCAGCCCAATGCCGAAGGCCGCCGTCTTACCGCTACCGGTCTGCGCCATGGCGATCACATCCCGGCGCGCCAGACAATGGGGCAAGGCTTTCGCCTGAATTTCAGTTGGCTGCTCAAACCCCAACTGCTCAAGGTTGGAGGTCATGGCAGGGGAAAGACCAAACGTTTTAAAGGAAGGCATACAAGAAAATCCTGAAATCGGCGAACACGGGTGATGGAGGCAAAATAATGAGGGCGTATACTAGCGCATCAGGATACCAGAGTTTGCCACCAATTAACGGAGTTACTAATGGCGTCCCTACAGGATCAGCTACTGAAAGCCGGCCTGGCTGACGAGAAGAAAGCCAAGGCCATCCGTACCGAAAAACGGAAAAAGCGAAAATCCCAGCCCAAGGGCACTGTTCAGGAGAACGAAGCGGAAGTTCGGGCCCGCCAGGCCCGCGAAGAAAAAGCCGAGCGGGACCGCGAGCTTAACCGGCAACGCCAGCAAGAGGCCGAGAAAAAAGCGATTCAGGCTCAGATTCGGCAGCTCGTCGAGACCAACCGTCTGGACCGCAGCCGTGGCGAGACATCTTACCAGTTCGTTCACGACAAGAAGATCAAGAAGATCTTTGTCGACGACACCATGGTCGACCAGCTTTCACGCGGGCGTCTGGCAATTGTCTTCGTGAATGAGGCGTATGAGATCGTTGCGGAAGGCGTTGCGAGGAAGATCATGGAGCGGGATGAGAGTGCCGTCGTGGTTCTTCATGATCGCAAAACCGATGATGTTGGCGAAGACGACCCCTATGCCGGCTACGAAATCCCCGATGACCTGATGTGGTGATCCGACCTCCCATTCCGATAGACAATGAGCTCATCCGGGCTCATTTTTGTATCACCTCAAAACATCAGGCAATCATCTGTAACGGTAAAGTTCTGGAATACCCGGCCGAAAAAAGAATTAATAAGAATCAAATAAAAGCCACCTTCAATTCCATGGCACGTATCAGGAAAGCTGCCCAGCTTCTGGGCGAGGAGTTGCAAAGGCAAGGCGGGCACGGCACACACGCTTTAGGGATATAACAACGATGCGTTTTCCAGATCTGTTCACTAACACAACCATCCGCACGAAGCTTGCTGGGGGGTTTGCCCTCCTGCTGGTGCTGACCATTATTGTGGGCGTGGTTGGTAACCGCGCACTCAACAGCTACAGCCAGCGATCCAACATCGTCGCCATGCTGGGCCAGGTCAATACCAGCCTCACCGAAGCCCGAGTGGAAGAGAAGAACTTCTTGCTCACCGGCTCACCCGAGGCCGTCGAAAAAACCCAGGCGCATGGCGATCTCGTTCTGGATCTGACCAACAACATCAAACCACTGTTAAGTGCCGTCGAGGATATCAGCACCCTGACCGGCATTCAGGCCGATGTGAGAACCTATCAGCGGCTGATGGGTGAGGTAGAGGAAAATATCAGCGAACGGGAAGACGCGCTCGACCGTCTCGAGACCAGCGCGAGAATCTTCGGTTCATCTTTGAAAGCGCACAGCTCACTGTTCTTTGCCTCGGCGATTTTCGAGGACATGCGTCGCTCCGAGCGGAAGTTCCTGATTGAACACGAAGAGGCCAGCGTCAACGCGTACCTTGGCGATGCAAAGCGGGTTCAGGGCCCCCTCAAATCCGCAGCGATCAGCGCCCCAGAAAAGGAAAAAATCAACGCCGCCCTGAAGACATACGTCAGTGCATTCCAGTCCGTGGTGGACCTGACTCAGTCCGGCAGTCGCCTCTCGGATGAAATGGTCAACGCCGCCACCAACGCATTCGAATCCGCGAACCAGCTCCGGGCCGGTCAAACCGGAAAAATGGAAGCCGAACACCAGAGCGCCTTCTGGCTGATCTACGGAGCCACTGGGGTGGCCGTGCTGCTAGGCATACTCATGGCGCTCCTTATTACTCGGTCTATTGTCTCGCCGGTCAACCGGGCCGTTTCTATTGCCTCCGAAGTGGCCTCCGGAAACCTGACCGTCGACATTGATGCCACCGGCACCAATGAAATCGGACGCCTGATGGCCGCCCTGGCCACCATGGTGACCAGTTTGCGGGAGCTGGTGAAAAGCATTGAAACCGGCGCTACCAACATAGCCGCTTCCGCCGAAGAACTCTCAACGGTAACCAATCAGACCAGCGAAGGCATCAATCGTCAGAAGCAGGAAACCGATCAGGTCGCCACAGCGATGAATGAGATGACCGCGACCGTTGCCGATATTGCCCGAAGCGCCGAACAGGCATTTGAAGTAGCAACCGGAGCCGCCAGCCAGGCAAGCGACGGAGAACTTGAGGTCAGGGAAACCGTCAGTCAGGTGAACAATCTGGCGCGGGAAGTCAACCAGAGCATGGAAACCATTCAGGGCCTCCAGAAAGAAACCGCCAATATCGGAACCGTTCTGGACGTCATCAAGTCGGTCGCCGAGCAGACCAACCTACTAGCGCTGAATGCCGCCATTGAAGCGGCGCGTGCCGGCGAACAGGGGCGCGGGTTTGCGGTGGTTGCCGATGAAGTTCGTTCTCTGGCACAGCGCACCCAGGCGTCCGCTCAGGAAATCGAGACCCTGGTAACCGCTCTGCAGAGCAGCGCCGGAGATTCGGTCTCAGCCATGGAATCAAGCACAGCCATGGCCACCAATACACTGGAACGAGCCACGGCAACAGGAAAGACCATTGAACGCATTACCAGCGCGGTGGACGAGATCAAGCAGTACAACAACCAGATTGCCACGGCTTCGGAACAACAAACCTCGGTGGCTGAAGAGATCAACCAGAACATCACCAGCATCCGGGATGTGACTGACCAGTCTGCCGCGTCTTCCAACCAGACAGCCAGCTCCAGCGTTGAACTGGCCAGGCTCGGCAGCGAACTCCAGACCCTGATCTCGCGTTTTCGGCTTTAATTCTCCATCCGGCTCGCCACAAGGGCGCAGGAAAAGGCTTCAGCGTTTCCTGCGCCCCTCCCGACTTCAGCAGTCAAACTCACCTTTACCACCCTGGTTTTCCTCGTCATAAAGACATTGCCCCTCGGAATACCGGAAGCGATCACTCAATAGAAGCCAACACCGCGCAAACGCTTTTTTTCAGACCCACTGCAACTTTTCCCCGCCCTGATACGCATTAATTAGGCGATAGCTCGCATAACCGTCATCTGAAATTATTTCGGGGAGATACCATGAACCACAAGATCAAGAAGTCATTATTTATCGCCACCCTTGCCTCCTCTCTGGGACTGACCTCCACAGCCCATGCCGGGCATACCAACCACGTGTTGACCACACAATTGAGCGCAAAGGAAATGGTTGGCTCCAAGGGCGACAGCAATGGTAAGGGTCATGCTCACGTCTTTGGAATCGACGGCGACGCAACCACCCTCTGCTATGTCATCCAGGTTGAGGGCATTCAGGCCGTGCCGGTCAAAGAGGGTATGGCGGCCCACATTCATGAAGCCGGCAAAGGCATGAATGGCGCCCCCGTGGCCGCCCTGGCCGGCCCGGAGGATGGCGATGCAGCTGACTGCCTTACCGAAGGAGAGAAAGGTAAATTCCCGACTGGGGAGAAGGGCATTGTGAAACGGATTCTCGAGAATCCGGCCGATTTCTACATCAACATCCATAACCCTGAATACCCGGATGGGGCCATTCGTGGTCAGTTGATGGATCCCCACGGCATGAAGATGTAAAGAAAAGCTTCAGACAATAAAAAACCCCGCTCGAGCGGGGTTTTTTATTTCGTATGGCGCGGCTGGGAGGATTCGAACCTCCGACCGCCTGGTTCGTAGCCAGGTACTCTATCCAGCTGAGCTACAGCCGCTTGAAACTGGTGCAAGTGTGAAATAAGTGGCGCGGCTGGGAGGATTCGAACCTCCGACCGCCTGGTTCGTAGCCAGGTACTCTATCCAGCTGAGCTACAGCCGCGCATTATTCACTTGCCTGGTTGAGTGCTACTTCAACCTGTTCTCACTTTCCTCATGGAAAATGGCGGAGAGGGAGGGATTCGAACCCTCGGTACGATTGCTCGTACGGTTCCTTAGCAGGGAACTGGTTTCAGCCACTCACCCACCTCTCCTTGAGAACGGGGCGTATACTACCATAATTTTTCTGTTTTCATAGGGTTGACAGGTGATTTTTCCCTGCCGATTTTCCCTATAAAGAAAAAAGCCGTTCAGGTTTCCCTTGAACGGCTTTTTATCTCTCAGCTATTGCCCGGCTCCGGCTCTTCCGAGCCTTTTTCCGACTGAATACGCTGGTAGATTTCTTCACGGTGTACCGCCACTTCTTTCGGGGCATTAACGCCAATGCGTACCTGATTCCCCTTCACTCCGAGCACGGTTACGGTGATTTCATCACCCACCATCAGAGTTTCGCCAACGCGGCGAGTCAAAATCAACATATCCCTTACTCCCTATCCAGAGCTTACCTGTTCCGACAAATGATTTTTTATTTACTATCGCTTTTATAGCGGGATCACTGACTGATCAAAAGACGCACATCCCCTTATACGGTTCCGTTCTGTCATAGGCTCAATAAATGATTCCCTTATATGGCGAGGCCCGGCAGATCGACCTGAAATCTGCGTATTCAGACCTCTTCTTCTACCGCGGGCTTGTCCAGTTCAAACTCACTATGAAGTGCGCGAACCGCCAGCTCGAGATATTTCTCATCAATCACCACGGAAATCTTGATTTCCGATGTGGAGATCATCTGAATATTAATGCCTTCATTGGACAAGGCTTCAAACATGCGGGTAGCAACACCGGCGTGGGACCGCATGCCTACGCCCACAATGCTTACCTTGGCAATCTTGCTGTCGCCGCCCACTTCACGGGCACCCAGCTCATCCGAAACCCGCTGCAGTACTTCCTTCGCCCGCTTGAAATCGTTGCGATGCACGGTGAACGTAAACGCGGTCTTGTTATCCTCGCCCACGTTCTGAACGATCATATCCACTTCAATATTAGCATCGCTTACCGGTTTCAGAATGCGCAACGCGCTTCCCGGCGTGTCGGGGACGCCGACGATGGTCAACTTTGCTTCGTCGCGGTTAAAGGCGATGCCGGAAACAACCGGTTGCTCCATGGCGTTTTCATCCTCAAGAGTAATCAGGGTTCCCTCGCCTTCCTGGAAGCTGGAAAGAACCCGTAATGGAACGTTGTATTTGCCTGCAAACTCTACCGAGCGAATCTGGAGAACCTTGGAACCCAGACTCGCCATTTCAATCATTTCTTCAAACGTAATGCGGTCAAGGCGACGAGCGCTGTCGACGACACGGGGATCGGTTGTGTAGACACCGTCAACGTCCGTGTAGATCTGGCACTCGTCAGCTTTCAGGGCGGCTGCCAGAGCAACGGCCGTGGTGTCCGAGCCGCCGCGTCCCAGCGTCGTGATGTTGCCGCACTCATCAATGCCCTGGAAACCGGCCACGACCACAACCCTGCCCGCATCCAGATCTTCGCGCATACGCTGCTCATCAATCTGTTTGATGCGCGCCTTGGTGTGAGTGCTGTCCGTCACAATCCGAACCTGGGAGCCGGTGTAGGAACGGGCATCACAGCCCCGCTTCTGCAGCGCCATGGACAACAGCGCAATGGTGACCTGCTCGCCGGTGGACACCAGAACGTCCATCTCACGCGGCGTAGGCTCGTCCATAATACTACTGGCCAGAGCAATCAGGCGGTTGGTTTCGCCACTCATGGCCGAGACCACCACCACTACATCATGACCTTCCTTTCGGAAACGGGCTACCTTTTCCGCAACCGCGTCAATTCGCTCGGTTGTGCCAACCGAGGTGCCACCAAACTTCTGAACCAACAGCGCCATTTTTTCCAGTATCCGAAACGGGGACTCACAGCGAAGCAACGCCTCGCCAGTCTTTAAAGAAAACGAGCGGGATTATAAACCCCTATCCGTTCTCACAAATAGTTGCTTAACCGATATTTTTTTCAACCCAGGCCGGGATACCCGAAAGGGCATCCGCCAGTTTGCTCGGATCGTTACCGCCACCCTGAGCCATATCCGGCCGACCGCCACCTTTGCCATCTACCTGGGCCGCGAGATGCTTCATCAGGTCGCCGGCCTTGATCTTGCCAGTCGCGGATTTGGTCACACCCGCCACCAAAGTGACCTTGCCGCCTTCGACACTGGCCAGGACAACCACGCCCTCGCCCAACTTGTTCTTGAGCTGGTCTGCGGTTTCCATGAGGGCCTTGCGGTCCGCCCCTTCAAGCTCGGAAGCTACGACTTTCAGACCTGCGACGTCCACTGCCGATCCGGCCAGATCGCTGCCGGCCGAGCTGGCCAGTTTGGCCTTCAAGGCATCCACTTCTTTTTCCAGCTGACGGTTGCGATCAAGGGTCTGCTGAACCTTTTCAACAACGGTATCCCGGGTCGCACGGACCAGACCGGCGGTGTCACGCAAGGTGCGCTCGGTACTGTCGACCCATTCCAGCGCGCCGAAACCCGTGACCGCTTCAATCCGACGGACACCGGCGGAGATACCGCTTTCCGAGGTAATGCGGAACAGGCCGATGTCACCGGTTCGGGCAACGTGGGTGCCGCCGCACAGTTCCACCGAGTAGCTATCGGTACCCATGCTCAGCACACGCACCGTATCGCCGTATTTCTCACCGAACAGTGCCATCGCACCCTTCTCCTGGGCCTTCTCCATGTCGGTGATTTCAGTTTGAACCGGCGTGTTATCAAGAATCTGCTCGTTAACCTGGCGCTCAATCTCTTTAAGCTGATCCGGGGTTACGGGCTCGAAATGCGAAAAATCGAAACGCAGTTTATCCGGATCCACCAGGGACCCTTTCTGGGTAACGTGCTCGCCCAGAATCTTACGCAATGCCGCGTGCAGCAGGTGCGTGGCGGAATGGTTCCGCTTGGTGCGCTCGCGCCGTGCGTGGTCGATCCGGGCATCCACTTCCAGTCCCGGAAACAACTCTCCTTCAATCAGCGTACCGACGTGCAGATGGTTATCACCTTCCTTGCGGGTATCGGTGACCTTGAAGCGACCGCCACTCCAGGTCAGCAGACCGGTATCGCCGACCTGGCCGCCGGACTCGGCATAGAACGGCGTACGCTCCAGAACCACAACTGCCTCATCGCCGGCTTCGGCATTTTTTTCTTCGCTGCCGACAATCACGGTACGAATGCGCTCGTGACCATCAATGTGGTCATACCCGGTGAACTCGGTCTTACCCTCGATGTTGAGACCGGCTGCGTTGTAATCGATGCCGAACTTGCTCGCCGCCCGGGCACGCTCGCGCTGAGCCTCCATGGCTTGCTCGTAGCCATCGTAGTCCAGCGTCAGTCCGCGCTCGCGGGCAATATCGTTGGTCAGATCAACCGGGAACCCATAGGTGTCATACAGCGTGAAAATGGTGTCGCCCGGAATCACGTCACCCTTCAATTCCGCGATGTCCTGCTCCAGCAGGCGCAGCCCCTTGTCCAGGGTCTTGGCGAACTGCTCTTCCTCCTGCAGCAACACCTTCTCGATCTGCTTGCGGCTGCTTACCAGTTGCGGGTAGGCCTCGCCCATCAGGTCAGCAAGAGGGCCGGCGAGCTTGTAGAAGAAGGGCTGGGTTGCACCCAGTTTGTTGCCGTGACGGGCGGCCCGGCGAATGATGCGGCGAAGGACGAAACCGCGACCTTCATTGGAAGGCATCACACCGTCGGAGATCAGGAAAGCGCAGGAACGGATATGGTCAGCCACCACGCGGAGACTGGCTTCGGTTGCAGCGACACCACCGAGCACGTCGGAGGCAGCCCGCAGCAGGTCCTGGAACAGATCGATTTCGTAGTTGCTGTGAACACCCTGCAGGACCGCCGTGATCCGCTCCAGGCCCATCCCGGTATCCACCGAGGGCTTGGGTAGCTTCAACATCTCGCCATCGGCGGTGCGGTTGTACTGCATAAACACGACGTTCCAGATCTCGATGTATCGGTCGCCGTCTTCCTCGGGACTTCCGGGAGGACCGCCAGCCACATCGGGACCGTGATCGTAGAAGATTTCTGTGCAGGGGCCACAGGGACCGGTATCACCCATCTGCCAGAAGTTGTCGGAAGCGTAACGGGCGCCCTTGTTATCGCCAATGCGCACAATGCGCTCCGCCGGCACGCCTATTTCCTTGTTCCAGATATCGTAGGCTTCATCGTCGTCGGCATAGACCGTCACCCACAGCTTTTCAGTCGGCAGGTTGAGCCATTCATCACCGGTCAGAAAGGTCCAGGCGTAATTGATGGCTTCACGCTTGAAGTAGTCGCCGAAGCTGAAATTACCGAGCATTTCAAAGAAGGTATGGTGGCGGGCGGTGTAGCCGACGTTTTCGAGGTCGTTGTGCTTACCGCCGGCACGGACGCACTTCTGGGACGTGGTGGCCCGGGTATAGTCGCGCTCTTCCCGGCCCAGGAACACATCCTTGAACTGATTCATTCCCGCATTGGTGAACAGCAGCGTGGGGTCATCCGCCGGCACCAGCGAACTGCTTGAAACAATAGCATGGCCTTGCTGTCTGAAATAATCGAGAAATGCCTGTCGCAACTCTGCGGTTTTCATAGCCCTTTGATACCTTTCCAGAAACTCGCCGTGGAACTGGCGGGTCCGCGATTGAATACGAATACTTACATGCGTGTGCAAATCCGCTACTCTAGCACACGCCGAGAACAGGAAAAACGTGAAACATCACAGGAGATTCCATGCCCCGACGCTTCCATGACGCCGAGGAACTATTACCCCCAGCCACATTCTTAAAGCGCGCGCTCGCCATTATCTATGACGCCCTGATCAGCATTGCCGTTCTGCTCGTGGCCACCTGGGTGTACACCGTGATCGGCGGCTGGATTACCGGCTGGGATCGGTTTGAGGAAATGGCTGAAGCCGGCCAGCTTTCGGGGGACCCGGGCTTGACCTTCGTGCTGTTCCTGGTGCTGTACCTGTTCTTCGCCTATTTCTGGACCCGCATCGGCCAGACGCTGGGCATGCAGGTCTGGCGGATCCGGATTGAGAATCTGGATGGCACATCCGTAAGCTGGAGCCAGGCCCTGCGCCGCTACGTGACTGCCGCGGCCGTGTTCTTCCTCGCCTTGCTGGCGGGCTACTACGTGGGTGCAGCGACGCTGTTTGTAACCCTGCCGGCCATTATCGCGCTGTTCCTGCCCATCAACGGACTGTCCATTACCGACCGGATGTCGAGCAGCGTTGTGGTCCAGGTTCCGAAGGAATCCCGCTGACTGTCAGGGCCGCTTACCCGGCCCTTCGCATCAGGACTGCGCCAACCACGGCGTTGACCGCAATCGGGACCAGTACCGCCAGCATCGGGTTAAAGCCATAGACCAGGCTCATGGGTCCGAGCAGGTCCTGCATGTACTTGAACAGCAAGCCCACCAGCAACCCGGTGAAGACCCGGAAGCCCATGGTTACCGATCGCAATGGCCCGAAGATAAATGAGATGGCAACCAGCACCATGACCGCCGTACCAAGCGGCATCAGGGTCTTCTTCCAGAACGCCAACCAATAGCGCGACGCGTTGAGGTCCTGCTCTTCCAGATAATTGGCGTAGGTATAAAGACCGGACATCGACAGGTTTTCCGGCTTCACGATCAGTACGCTGAGCACGCTCGGTGACAACCCCGTCTCCCAACGCAGGGACTGGCTTTGCACCAGTCTGGTTCCGGTGTCTTCGATGCGGGTTGTGCGTACACTTTCCAGCTGCCAGTGATCACCCTGGAAAATGGCACGTTTGGCAAAGCTTGAGGACATGAGTTCGCGCTGTTCGTTAAACCGGAACAGGGAAACCCCGTGCAGCACCCCATTGGGCTGCACCGCGTTGAGATGGATAAACACATCCCCTTCCCGGTGCCAGACCCCGCTCGCCGAGGCAACATTACTTCCCGCACCAAGAGCGACTGCCTTTTCGCTCTGGGCGAGCCTTTCGGCAGGCGGCGCGATGTACTCGCCGATCAGGACACCCAGCACAACAACCACCAGAGCCGGCTTCATGGCGGACCAGACAATCCGCTTAAGCGACACCCCGGCCGCCCGGATCACCGTCAACTCGGAGGAGCTTGCCATCGACCCCAGCCCCACCAGGCAACCCATGAATGCGCCCAGCGGCAGGTAGTCATAGATGCGACGCGGCAGCGTCAGGGCGACATACCAGAGCGCTTCGATGGTCTGATAATTGTTACGGGTGTCTTCCAGCTCCGCAATAAAACCAAAGATCAGGTCGAGGGAGAGCACCACCACCATGACCAGGAACATCGCACCGCCGACGGTGCGCATGACATAGCCGTCTATCCTACGCATGGGCGCGAGCCTCCTTGATGGCACGCCGCCGGTGCAGCCAGGGGGGACCGAACTGGAGCCAGAGACCAAAGGCGAGGAACAGTCCATGCACCCAGAGCATGCCAATCCACTCGGGCACCTTGCCGTCCGCCAGCGCATCGCGAGCGACAATCAGGAGACCCAGGTAGGTGATGTACACCAACATGGCCGGAAGCAGATGGAAAAACCGACCCTGACGGGGGTTCACCCGGCTCAGCCGAACCGCCAGAAGGGTCACAATCGGAACGATCAGAGGCAGCGAAAAGCGCCAGTGCAGCAGCGCCCGATCCTCCAGGTTGTCGGACTTCATCAGATCCAGTGTACTGATCCCCTCTTCCAGTTCCCGGGTTCCCTTTTCACCACTCTCGATTTTCAGCCCGTAGGCTTCGAACCCGGTAACGTTGTATTCAAGCCGCCCCGGTGTGCCATCAAAGCGGCCACCATCTTCGAGGATCAGGAATCGACTGCCGGTTTCCCGGTCGATCAGCTGCGAGCCCGACTCGGCGGTAAAAATGGTCACGCCCTCACCGTCCTTGCCGTATTCGGCAATGAACACGCCTCTCAACTCGCGCTTGTCGTCGCTCAGCCCTTCCGTGTAGGTCACCCGGCCTCCGGCGCTGAAGTCCTGGAAGCGCCCCGGCACCAGCATTTCAAACTCGGTAGCCTGGCGCTGCTCGTTGAAGATCTGCTCCACCTGTTTCATGCCCCAGGGCGACACATACAAGCTCATTGCCCCGACAATCGCCATCACCGGCATACTGCCCAGAAGCGTTTTCACCAGAAGCTGGCGATCACTCACCCCGCAGGCAAACAGCACAGTCATCTCACTTTCCAGGTACATCCGCCCGTAGGCCAGCAGGATCCCGATGAACAACCCCAGTGGCAGAATCAGCTCCAGAAAGCCCGGGAAACGAAATGCCATGATGGAAAACAACACATCAGCAGCAATTTCGCCTTCTGCCGCACTGCCCAGGTATTTGAGAAACCGGCCACTCATGAACACCAGCAAAAGGATGCCCGAGACGGCAACCATACTGATCATCACCTGGCGAACTAGATAACGGAAAATAATGCTCAAATGGGTCTCTCTGCCAGTGCTGGTAAAATCATGGAGGAAACAGATAACTGCGCGTATTCTATGTAACCTTTGAACCGAATGACAGAGTGGAACGTTTACGGTCAGGCCTGACAGCCCTGGCAGGCCTGCCGGTTGATTAATCCCCTGCCAACCCCAATGCTAGACTAGATCGGAAATCGCCTCCGCCGACCGCGGACAGTTCTTAAGAACATTCAACAGGAGTTGCCATGAATTTCAGCCTGAGCAGTAAAGCCATTGTCAGTACAAAAGCCGACTGCCTTGTGATCGGTCTTCCCGAAAAAGGCACCTGGCCGGAGTCCACGACTCAGGCGGACGACGCTCTGGACGGGCTGATCAAGACTCTCCAGAAGAGCGGTGATATCACCGGAAAAAATGCCACCACGCACAGCGTACCGCTCAATGACCAACCCTGGGACCGGCTGTTGGTCGTGGGAACCGGCAACAACACCGAGCGCACACCGGCGACCTACCGCAAGGCCCTGATCGCGATGGTCGGCGCCCTGAAAGACGGTCCTTCCAAAACTGCACTGGTTACCCTCTCAGACACACCGTTAACAGGCACCGACGTGGTGAGTTCCGAGGAAGCCCGCCTGAACCTGATCGGCCGGACCCTGGAGGAGCAGCTCTACACCTTTACCGATTACAAGAGCGAAAAGCCCTCTGCCCGCAAACTGAACAAGCTGCTGGTCACCGCCTCCGGTGGTGGCAAAGCGCTGAAAGACGCCTTCAACCTGGGCCTGGCGACCGGCCGCGGCATGAACTTCACCCGCGACCTGGGCAACACCCCGCCCAATATCTGTCATCCGGAATGGCTCGCCCAGCAGGCCAAAAAGCTGGCCAAGGATCACGACTGCATCAAGACCGAAGTCCTTGATGAAAAGCAGATGGAAAAGATGGGCATGAACACCATCCTGGCCGTGGGCAAAGGCAGCACCCAGCCACCGCGCCTGATCGTGATGGAATACCGCGGCGGCAACCCCAAAGACAAACCACAGGTACTGGTCGGCAAAGGCATCACCTTTGACACCGGCGGCATCAGCCTGAAGCCGGGTGCTGGCATGGATGAAATGAAATACGACATGGGCGGCTCGGCCGGTGTCTTTGGCGCCATGCAGGTCCTGGCGGAAACCAAGCCCAAGATCAACGTGGTGGCGGTCATCGCCGCAGCCGAGAACATGCCGGATGGCGGCGCCTGCCGCCCGGGCGATATCGTGACCACCCTGTCGGGCCAAACCGTGGAAATTCTCAACACCGACGCGGAAGGCCGGCTGGTCCTGTGCGACGCCCTCACCTACGTGAAGAAGTTTGATCCGGCGGCGGTGATCGACATGGCCACACTGACCGGTGCCTGCATCGTCGCACTGGGCCACCATGCCACGGGCCTGCTTGCCAACAACGACGAGCTCGCCAATGAACTCCTGGCCGCGGGCGAACGGGCGGATGACCGGGCCTGGCGCCTGCCCCTGTGGGACGATTACCAGAGCCAGCTCGACAGCAACTTTGCCGACATGCAGAACATCGGCGACCGGTCTGCCGGCACCATTACCGCCGCCTGCTTCCTGTCCCGATTTGCCAAGGAATACCGCTGGGCCCACCTCGACATCGCGGGCACAGCCTGGCACTCCGGCAAGGCTAAGGGAGCCTCCGGTCGCCCTGTCCCCCTGCTGGTTAACTACCTGATGTCCCATGCCGGCAAGTAACCCCGGCGATCACCCGGAGTCCGGCAGCCCCGCTGCCGGTGCTTCCGGGCAACAGGATCCCAACCAGCGCTACTGGTTTCACATCCTGGCCCAGAATACGCCGGCAGCCCGAAACCTCCACGCCGCCAAACTGGTGGATAAGGCCTGGCAGCAGGGCGATCGTGTCTGCATAATCTGCGACACCCTGCAGCACGCCCAGGAGCTGGATGACCTGCTGTGGAACTTCAGTCCCGACGCGTTTATACCTCACAGCGTGGTGCCGGATTCGGCCACCGCCTGCACCGACCCCGTCGGCATCCTGCTTTTCCCGCCGGACGCCGAGGACTGGGACACCGTCATCATCCTGTCCAGCACCCTGCCGGCGGACGCGGACCGGTTCAAGCGCCTGGCGCTGGTCGCCCACAACGAACCGGGCGTGTTGAACCAGGCCCGCTCCCATTTCCGGCAGCTGCGCGCCCTCGGCATCGAGGCCCGGGTCCACGACCAGAGAAAGCGCTGAGGTTCGCCGCAACACGAGCGACCATGTATAATCGGGCGTCTTAATTTCCCCTTGCGAATCAACCAACGGTCACCAGCAGAAACCCATGG
Organism: Marinobacter sp. F4206; assembly: GCF_019392195.1. NCBI lineage: Bacteria > Pseudomonadati > Pseudomonadota > Gammaproteobacteria > Pseudomonadales > Marinobacteraceae > Marinobacter > Marinobacter liaoningensis. The sequence goes on along the minus strand of NZ_JAHXKI010000007.1, from coordinate 77,366 downwards.
AAAAAACCTACCAGCCAGAAAATATCGAGCGCCAGTGGTACGAGAACTGGGAATCCAAAGGGTACTTCCGCCCCTCCGGTGAAGGCCAGTCCTACAGCATTGCCATCCCGCCGCCCAACGTTACCGGCAGCCTGCACATGGGCCATGCGTTCCAGCACACCATTATGGACACGCTTACCCGCTACAAACGCATGCAGGGCCGCAATACCCTCTGGCAGGTAGGCACTGACCACGCCGGCATCGCCACCCAGATGGTGGTTGAACGCAAGCTCGGCGCTGAGGAAGGAAAAACCCGCCACGACCTCGGCCGTGATGAGTTCATCAAACGCATCTGGGACTGGAAAGAGCACTCCGGTGGCACCATTACCCGCCAGATGCGTCGCCTGGGCAATTCCGTAGACTGGGACCACGAACGCTTTACCATGGACGACGGGTTCTACAAGGCCGTGCAGGAAGTGTTTATCCGTCTGTACGACGAGGGTCTGGTGTATCGCGGCAAGCGCCTTGTGAACTGGGACCCGAAGCTGCACACCGCCATCTCCGATCTTGAGGTGGAGAACAAGGAAGAGAAGGGATTCTTCTGGCACCTGCGCTATCCGCTGGCTGACGGAGCCACCACGAAAGACGGCAAAGACCACGTCATTGTTGCCACCACCCGACCGGAAACCATGCTGGGCGATACCGCCGTGGCCGTGCACCCGGATGATGAGCGCTATCAGCATCTGATCGGCAAGCATGTCATGCTGCCGCTGGTGAATCGCAAGATCGCCATCGTGGCCGACCACCACGCCGACCCGGAAAAAGGCAGCGGTTGCGTCAAGATCACCCCGGCTCACGACTTCAATGACTACGCTGTAGGCAAACGCAACAACCTGCCCATGATCAACGTGATGACCCAGGACGCCAACATCCGGGACGTTGCGGAAGTGTTTAATTCCGATGGCACCGAGAACAGCGATATTGATGGCCAGATGCCGTCCGCTTACGCCGGCCTGACCCGCGAAGAGGCCCGCAAGGCCATCGTCGCCGACCTGAAAGAAGCCGGCCTGCTGGAACGGGAAGAAGACCACGTGCTGAGCGTACCCCGGGGCGACCGCTCCGGGCTGATCATCGAGCCGATGCTGACGGACCAGTGGTTCGCCGACGCCAAGACCCTGGCCAAGCCGGCGATTGAGGCGGTGGAAGACGGTCGCATCCAGTTCGTGCCCAAACAGTACGAGAACATGTACTTCTCCTGGATGCGCGACATCCAGGACTGGTGCATCTCCCGTCAGCTGTGGTGGGGTCATCGCATTCCGGCCTGGTACGACGCCGAAGGCAACATCTACGTCGGTCGCAGTGAAGAGGAAGTGCGCCAGAAGCACAGCCTGGCCGCCGATCTCGAACTGGCCCAGGACGACGACGTGCTGGACACCTGGTTCAGCTCGGCACTCTGGACTTTCGGCACTCTGGGCTGGCCGGAAATCACCGAGCGCCTGAAGAACTTCCACCCCACTGACGTGTTGGTCACCGGCTTTGACATCATCTTCTTCTGGGTCGCCCGGATGATCATGATGACCATGCACTTCATGAAGAACGAAGACGGCACGCCACAGGTCCCGTTCCACACCGTCTATGTCACCGGCCTGATCCGGGACGAACATGGCGACAAGATGTCCAAGTCCAAGGGTAACGTCATCGACCCGCTGGACATGATCGACGGCATCGGCCTGGACGACCTGCTGGAGAAGCGCACCGGCAACCTGATGCAGCCGAAGCTGGCCGAGAAGATCGGCAAGCGCACCAGGAAAGAATTCCCGGAGGGCATCGCCGCCCACGGTACCGATGCCCTGCGCTTCACCCTGGCGGCCATGGCCACCACCGGTCGGGACATCAACTGGGACATGAAGCGTCTGGAAGGCTACCGCAACTTCTGCAACAAGCTGTGGAATGCCGCCCGTTATGTGTTGATGAACACCGAAGGCGAAGACTGCGGCGTCAACGACGAACCCGTGGAACTGTCTCTGGCTGACCGCTGGATCATTAGCGAGCTGCAGAAGTGCGAGCAGGACGTCGTTCGTCATCTCGACCAATACCGTTTCGACCTCGCCGCCTACGCGTTGTATGAGTTCATCTGGAACGAATACTGCGACTGGTATCTGGAGCTGTCCAAGCCGGTGCTTAACGATGAGAATGCGAGCGCCGAGGCCAAGCGCGGCACCCGCCGCACCCTGGTTCGGGTACTGGAAGCGGTCCTCCGGGTAGCTCACCCGATCATGCCGTTCATTACCGAGGAAATCTGGCAGCGCATTGCCCCGCTGGCAGGAAAGTCTGGCGACAGCATCATGCTGCAGCCCTACCCGCAGCCTGACAGCAGCAAACAGGATCCGGCCGTGGCTGCCGACATCGAGTGGCTCAAGGGCGTGATCGTCGCCGTGCGCAACATCCGCGGCGAGATGAACATCTCCCCGGCCAAGAAAATTCCGGTACTGCTGCGCGGCAAAGATGCGGAAGACAAGCGCCGCATGGACGACAACCGTCAGTTCCTGTCCTCCCTGGCCAAGCTGGAAAGCCTGGACTGGTTTGATGGCGACAAAGCGCCCATGTCAGCCACCCAGTTGGTTGGCGAAATGGAAGTGCTGGTGCCCATGGCCGGTCTGATCGACAAGGAAGCGGAGCTGAAGCGACTGGACAAGGAGCTTGAGCGCCTGCAAAAAGAGATTGGCCGCCTGGAAGGCAAACTCGGGAATGAGAAATTCACTGCCAAGGCCCCCGCCGAGGTGGTGGAGAAGGAACAGGAAAAGCTCCGGGAAGCCCAGGGCAGCCTGACCCGTCTCAGCGAGCAGCGAGCCGACATCGAGGCCATGTAACGGCATGATTGCCATTCTTGGAGCAGGCGCACTGGGGCGGCTTTGGGCCGCCTCGCTGCCTGCCCGCGACACCGCCTTTGTTCCCAGACCGGGCACCTCGCCAGCCGGGCCTGTGGCGTACAGCCTTAAAGGTCTCGACGGTGCGGAACACCCGGTCTCCATACCCTGGCTCACCGCCTCAGATACGCCTGACCTGTTACTGGTCATGACCAAAGCCGGGGATACGCTGGCAGCCCTTCAGGGCATAGCGGGCGCCCTGCCCCCGACGACCCCCATTGTGCTGTTTCAGAATGGCCTTGGCAGCCAACAGGCAGTCGCAGAACGCTGGCCGGATCACCCCGTACTGGCCGCCAGTACGACCGAGGGCGCCAACCGGCCGTCACCAGACCAGGTGGTGCACGCCGGTGCTGGCGAAACCTGGGTCGGCGCCTTGACGGACGCCGGCCGGCCTCACATTGCCGCGGTGACAGAACGACTGGGCGGCAGCGGTTTGAGAATCCATCCGGAAAACGACATCCTCGGCCGGCTCTGGCAAAAACTGGTGATTAATGCCGGCATCAATCCATTTACCGCGATTCTCGACTGCCCGAACGGCGACATCGTGGCGGCTGACTTTTTCCGGACCCACATCGACGACCTGTGCCGGGAAATCGCTCAATTGATGGCCGCAAGCGGTCAGCCAGCCAGTAAACCGGCGGATCTCAGAGCCCGCATAGAAGCCGTGGCCCACGCAACCGCCGGCAACACCTCCTCCATGCGCAGTGATATGCTGCAGGGGCGCCCCACCGAAATCGATTACATCAACGGTTATCTGTCGCGTCTTGGTCAGTCCCTCGGAATCGCCACGCCGGTGAACCAAATGCTGACGGAACAGGTACAACAGCTGTCACCCAATTAACAGGAGCACGCCGATGGGCAATCGCCTTTCCAAAATCTACACCCGCACCGGGGACGACGGCTCAACCGGTCTGGCCGATGGCAACCGCATCGCCAAAAATGCCCAGCGCGTGGAAGCCATGGGCACGGCCGATGAATTGAACTGCCACATTGGCCTGTTGATCGAAACCCTCGATAGCGACGACGCCCTGGTAGAGGGCCTGCGACGCATCCAGCACCATCTCTTCGATCTGGGCGGTGAATTCGCCATTCCCGGCAGCAAAGTGATTGGCGAGGATCATATCGAGTGGCTAGAGCAAACCCTTGATCAGCATAACGATGGGCTCCCACCACTGAAGAACTTCATCCTGCCCGGCGGTACGCCTGCCGCGGCCCAGTGCCACCTGGCCCGGGCCGTCTGCCGGCGGGCCGAACGCATCGTCGTGGCCCTGGGGCATGAGGACTCGATCAACATGGCGTCCCGCCATTACCTGAACCGGCTTTCAGACCTGCTGTTCGTGTTTGCCCGGGTACTGGCCCGGCGCGATGGCGGTGAAGAAATTCTGTGGGAGCAAACAAAATCCGGCCTGTGAGCCTAAGGCACCTGCGATGGAGGTGGTCGGCCTGTGCTTACTCGAGAAAGACCACTTCCACCAGGATCACGTCCTGATAGTCGCCTGCGAGTTTCCCCTTAACCTCGTTTATCCGGGCAGTGAGTTTGTGAGGCCGTGACCGGAACGCGGGGGTCATGTCAGCCCGGCGAATCGTGGACCGGGAAGTCAGATCCAGAAGTGCCTGATCCAACCAGGCAGAATAGGAGATCCGGCCGTCAGGCCCGGACTCGCTCCGATGCACCAGATAGCCATTATTCTCTGAACTGACAGTCAACCCGTAATCGACATTGGACCGGACAAACAGGAAAGCAAACCGTTCCTTGCCTTCTTTGAGCCTCCCGAAGTTCAAACTACCTCCTGCTCGTGATGAAAAACCACCACTGGATGATCCCGTAAGTGAAATATTCGCCTCGGGACGCACCTCCAGGAAGAGGTCGGCCTCAACCTGTGCCACGGCCTCTCCGTTGCTGAACGCGGTTATCGACAGGTTATCCAGATACACACCGGGTGGCACAAAACTGCCCGGATCCAAGAACGCCTGGAGGATAAGGGACGATCCGAGGCGTCTGCTCAGGACCTCCTTACCGCTCACGCGGCTTGCCCCCCGAGTCTCAAGGTTGCGGCCCGACTGATCCTTCAGCCGGTACTGAATTTTGCCGTTGGCGCCGGCCAGAGTGCCGTCATTGGCGCTTTCAAAGGAAAACGTCAGTTGCTCACAACTCGTCTGTCTCGTAGAAACCATCAAATCAAGCACATTCACCCCGGGGTGAAAGGAGCTATAAGGTCTTCGGTTATCCTGACGAATTTCCTGAAATTCAAAGCTGCAGGCAGCCTGGGCGATCGATGTCATCAGCATCGCACTCAAAACAACAGAGCAAGCGGTCAGCATCTTCATAGTTGAGTCCTTACGATTATCTTCCCTAGATCCACGTAGCCAACTGCCCCTTCTGGAACAGAAAAACTCCCCGTCAGATTGCCGTCAAACGTAATCCGGTACTCACCCGGTTCCAGTTTCTGGACGACAAACCTGCCCTTGCGATTGGTGAAGGTTTGTCGCTGCGGAAAATCACGACCATCCGCTGGCTCAATTACCCCGGACCTCAATGCAATATCCTGCGGGTCTTGCGGCACTGCAATCCCGATGGCAATCACACTGGCCGCCGATCCGGCAGTATAGACTGTGCCCGACTTATAACTCGGCGTCAGTTTCTGCCACATATCCCCCATGTCGTAGCCCATGGGCATGCTCGCGGCTTCCCAATAAACCTGCTGTTCCCGGTAGCTCACCAGATCGGGTACCACAGCCGGCCCGAAATCATTGGCAATGGCACTGGGACCGAACGCCGTTTCATTAACCAGAATATCCGATTCTGACAGGGATTCGTGTCGATCGACCATTACGAAGGAATCGAATATGGGCCGTGATAACGCCAGGTATCCGTCCGAGAAAACCAGGGCTCCGCCCAGTTCCAGCTGCGACCGCTCTTCCGTCTCGCCCTCGAAAAAACCTTCCTGCGTGTAGTCATGGTCGACCCGGGCAACGAACCGGTTTCCCGTATAGTCGAGATTGCCAGAGACCTGATGCTCTTCCATATCCCGCTCATTTCGCTCGATGCCCAGCGACCCTGCGAAATCGTGGACAGCATTGACGGGATAATCGCTATATTGAATGCCCGAGGTCTCTTGCTGCCGGTTATACGTTGCACGAACCTGTCGCCCATACCCGAGTGGAACGGACACATTGACCAGAACGTTTGTATCGTTTTCCTCCGCTTCCACGTAATCCACATAGAGATTCACATTGAACCAGTTAAACCGCTGTGAAAGAGACAGGCTGATCCCTCGCTCATCATCCTCAGGCTGAAAACCTTCAGCCTGTCTGTAGGCAGCGCTGAAAAACAGGCCACTGTACAGGGAGCTTGAAACACGCGCCTGATGCTGAGTTCGAAACACTACGCTCGGAATGTCCTGCCCCAGTGAGAGATAGTTCTGCTCGTTGAAAATGGACGCAATCTGGGCAGTTATTGGGGAAGCAAGATAGCTTGAAGGGAATTCGTAGCGCCATCTGACCGCTCCGGCCATAGCACTCCCGAATGGCTCGGACTCACTCCGACTAACGGTGGAAGAGAAGGTGCCGACCGGCGTTCCAAGCACCCCTTCCAGACCATAAACCTCAAGGTCTTCTTCACCCTGGAATTGGCCCCCAAGCGTTAAATTGGAGGTAAGGCCGTGCCGGTAAAATCCGGACAGGGCCGGTCGGTTATAATCATAATCAATGGTATTGTTCTCCGGCGGTTTCCTTCGGTAACCCGCGTTGAAGGAGAATTCGCTGACCCCCTCTTTCAAAAGGTTGCTGTCCAAAAACAGGGAAAATGCGAGCCGCTCGACCCTCCCGAATTCATCGGTCACGACCAGCTCAATGTCGTTCAACCCCTCGGCGAATGGAAAGTCGCGAAGGTTGTAGCGACCGGGAGTCAGTCTTCGGCTGGTCTGAAGAATTCCATTCACATAGACATCAACACGGGACGTCCGCTGAATCTCAAAGGTCTGCTGACCGGTTGCCGTCACCGTATTAAAGGGCTGAAGTACACCGTAGCGACGTTCGATGGAGGCGCCAAGAAGTTCCGGAGCGCCCTGGAATTCCGTGCTTTGATAAAAAACATCGCCCAGCGTGTAGCGAATTGCACGCTGCTGATCGTCGATAACGAGCCTGGAGCTTTCCCGGGCCCATTCCTGACTTTGTTCTTCCTGGTAAAGCGCCTCCCACTCCATCGTGACCGGCCCAAGAAAACCGAGATTGATGGCACCATCGAGCACGCCTCGCAAGGGTTCCCGCCCCTCCTGGAAACGACTCTGATGCACGTACCCCTGAACCACGTTGTAATTAACGAATGTCGAGAAGTCCGACCCCGGGGATGCAGGGCTGTACTGGTACTGCCTGGAGGAAAAAACCTCTTTGAGCGGTCTCTGATCCTGGGTCGGGGCTATGACTATTTGCAGGGTCGCCGGCTCAAAGCGAATATCGAGGCCGCGGTCCCTGATGATGGCAACTGGAAGCTGTCCGTTCTCTTCCTGGGCGAGAATATCCTCAGTCAGCTCTTCGCTCAGAAAATCCCCTGACAACTTTGAAAATGAGTTCGATTGAATCTGGACCAGCTGCATGTCTTCGATTCCAACGGTTAAAATCCCGGCTTCCTCGTTGTCGATGTAAACCGGCAAATCCATGGTGAAGGTGGAACCTTCCGCCACCACCAGAACCGGTAACATGATCAGTAGTAACGCCGCCCAACGCATCAAATCTTGTCGCCCGGAGGGATGTCGGCAGAAGCCCTGCGAATGTCGGTGAATGTGCCCTCACCCAGCAACTCAGGAATCGCGAGAACACGTCGCTCGCCCGCGAGAAGAGCATCAGAGTTGAGTGCCGCCGCAATCACTCTGCCCGACAAAAGGCGCCACTGACCGGTAATTTCATCCTGCAACTCCAATTGAAGACTTGAATAGAGAATCGAGGCGTTACTGGAATTGGACAGCTGAAGATATCGGCCCTCTTGTTGCAGGGAAAACGACAGATCGGCCGCGGAACTGGGAGCCAGATGGATAGGGACCAGGAAGGTTGGCGCAATACGAAGTTGGCCAGAGTGGCCTGATTCAGCTCCGGCAATCGGCAGCGTTTCAATAACAAGGTAGAACGATTGGCCATAGCAGCCCGGTGTCATCGGGTCTGGCTGGACCCAGACCTCCTGACCACTCCCGGACTTTATCAGCGTCTGGGGGATTGAGAGTTCAATACACGCCCCTTCATCCGGAACCAGTTGAACCTCATCAGTCTGGAACTTCCGCGCCAGCACGTATAGCTCAACGGCCGTATCGGCCAATTTATCGCCGACAATCCGCAGACTTTGCGCTTCCTCGTTGGCGGTTTTGAAAATCAGGCGCGTCGGTGCAACACCGATGGCCAAGGCGCTGCTTACCACCAGACAACCAAGTGCGAAGACAATACTTCTCAATTTGCCCCCTAATTAATGCTGATTCTGGGAATGCCCGTCTCTTCTGGAATGATTATGGTTCGTTTTCTGGCAGGTGGTAACAACGTTCGTCCGACGATGTTAGCCAGTTCACTTCCGGTATACATCCGGTCGTCAAACTCCAGTCTCACATCGTTCAAATAGATAAATCGATCACCAATGTTCTCCAGCGTCAACTCCATGCCAGACTCCGTTTTTGACGCTTCAGTCAATGTGACATCCGGCTGTGCCGAAGACGGCGTTACATGGATAGAGGCCCCCATGCGAAACAGGGTTTGCAGCATTGGCTTACCCACATCCTCAAGATCAACGGGAATCTCTGACGCAAACAGCGTGAACGATCGGGATTCGCTCGGGTAGTCACTAACCCACTGAACTCGAACAGCCTGGCTCTTACCCGGTCCAATCACAGCCTGGGGTGGAAAAACGAGAAACTCTTCATCGGCAGGGGTGTACTCTTCCGATCCGTCCAGATTCACGGTCCGTTCAACAAGCTCAAACTCCACCGGTAACGGGACAGTTCTTGGGTTCTCAACGACCACCGTTATACCGCTGGCGTCTTGCGGCAGTTCCAGCACTGACACCGTAGGGACCAGTTGAAACGCAACAACCTCAGAGGACAACATCAGTCCTGCCACGAAACAGGCGACCAGAGCACAAAACACTCGACGAGTCTTAAGCATCAACCTTCTCCTCAGCCAAAGAAAAGCCCGCGAAAACCACGGGCTTCTTTTCACCTGAACTACCGGAACTTAGTTCGGTGCGACAGACACTGTCACGGTATCACTGTACGCGCCCGCGACTGTGGCAATGCTGTCCAGTTGAACGCTCAGAGAGCGCGTCTGACCGGCATTGGCAACCGCTGGCCAGCCGTTCCAGGTCTGGTCAGTCGCCAACGATACACCGCTGCTATAAGGTGAACCTGACACGATCAGCTTGTAGGGAACCTGGTTAGTACCGCTCACCATTTGACCCGCATTGGCTGAGGAGAATGTGACAGAAGCGCTGCCGCCGTAGTTACAGTTGACTGTCACTGACTCAGCTCCCTGAGAGGACAGACTCGCCATATCCAGGTTGTCGAAAGGACCATTCAGGTAGGCAGAGATATTACATTCTTTGGGCAGAGTCCCGCTCAGGGGGACCTCCACAGAAGTATCGGCATTTACTGCACCAGCAGACACAGCCAGGGCGACGCAGGAAGCAAAAGTACGCAATTTCATATCCATTCTCCGTAACGGTTATTATGACTCGCCTAACGCCTCGAACCTTCTCGGCGCTTTCGGCAGTTCGCTCTGGAGCAATGGGTGTGCCGGAAACGAAAAATAACGTTGAAACAGGTAGATATGAATAGGTCGGGGGTTCAGCCTGCTGGCCAATTCATGGATATGAAATTTATGTATTCATAATTGACAGGTAGGCCTGTTTTTCTGGGCGCGAGAAGCGGCATGAGCGCTTCTTGGGAGTTACACCAATCTGTCAGATTTTTTTACACATAAAACGTTTTAAACGGGATTCAAGCTGTCCTGCCTTCATCCTTCCGGATTTTTCCATGTAAATAGAATGCGTTAAAAAATGCATCGAAAAACCTTGCTTTCATAGAGGGTGTATAATTTTCTGACACAAATGTATCAGGAATGAAACTATTCTTTACACCTTGAAGGCTTCCACCAGGCGCTGAAGCGACGCCGTGAGGTCAGACATCTCCCGGGATGATCCCAGGGTTTCCTCGGCGTTGGCGGCGGTGGTCTGCCCCAGATCGCCAATCTGCGCGACGCTGGCATTCACGTCCTTGGCCACAGCAGACTGCTCTTCGGCTGCCTGGGCAATCTGGTGACTCATATCCACGATGATGGAGATGCCGCGTGCAATGCGGTCGAGCGCCTCGGTCACCTGACCGGACTTGGTCACCGTCGTCTCAGTCACATCCCGGCTGTTGGTCATTGCCGACACGGCATCCTTAACGCCGCTCTGCAGCCGTGAAATCATGCCTTCGATTTCTTCCGTCGACTTGTGAGTGCGCTGGGACAGCGAACGTACCTCGTCCGCCACCACCGCAAAGCCCCGGCCCTGCTCGCCGGCCCGGGCCGCCTCGATCGCGGCATTCAGGGCCAGCAGGTTGGTCTGTTCGGCGATGGCCTTGATTTCAACCAGCACCTGGCTGATGTTGTCACTGTCCTGGCTAACCCGGTTGATCACATCGACCGCGCCGGAGATTTCCGAGGCCAGCCGATTGATGGTTTCTACGGTATCCGCCACTACCTGCCGTCCGGTTTCGGTATCGCTTTCTGCGGTCCCGGCGCTGTCAGCTACCCGGTGCGCACTCTCGGTAACCTCATTAACGGCTTCCACCATCTGGTTCATGGCTTCATTGATCTGACCGCTTTCTTCCATCTGACGAGCCACGGCTTCGCTGTTCGCGGCAGCTGTGTCCTTAACCCGCGCTGCCTGCTGGTCGACATCCGCCGTGGTACCGCTGACCGATCGGATCAGCTCCGCAATGCGATCAGTCATGTTGTTGAACTCGCTGGTCAGTTCCCCCAGCTCATCCCGGTTCCGAAGGTTGATGTGGGTGGTCATGTCACCCGCCGCCACATTCCGGGCCGCCTCGGTGAAGCGGTTGATGGCAGTACGCACCGACATGAAGAAGCCAATGTAGAGATAAACGACCACCAGCAGAATGGCCACCAGTGCGACCACAATGAGCCGCCGCTGATTCACCTCCTGCTCCAGACGAGTGGAAAGATTGCCCTCGACCACATCAAAAATCGCGGCCGTCAGCTCATCATAATGTTCAAGCTGCGCGCGAATCAGAGCGTCGTATTCCTGCCAGGGCATTTCCAGTCGCATCGGCGTGACAACGTTGAGATCCAGCGCATCACGCACCAGAGTCAGGCTCTCGTTTACCCGGGTAATGGTGTTGCCAGCTTCGTCCGAAAGCTGATCGGAGGCCTCGGCCGCCACCGACAGCGCCGGCGCCAACAGTGAACTGCGGTTGGTCAGGCCGTCGTAGATCGCGTTCAGCCCGTCGCTCAGGGCATAACCCACCTGCCCTTCCACCAGCGCAAACGTGCCGTAGGCCCGGGCCTCGCCAATCACGCCCCGGGCTTCGGGCAAGGCTTCCCGAGCCAGCCCGAGAAGCAACTGGTTCTCACGGGACGCATCCTGGCCAAGACCGGAAATTTCAATGGTGGCCGGCAGCAGCGACATCACCTTCTGCACGAATTCCTGGTAATACTTGAACTGGGGGTCGATATTGCCCTGGTAATTGTCGTCGGCCCGCAGCGCCTCCCAATCCTTCTGGATGGCAGCCACTTGCTGCGCCCAGGATCCCGAGGCATCGAAAGAGCGTTGTTCAGCCATCAGCGCCTCCAGCAGCGCGTCGATCTGTTCGGCGGCGTCTTCGGAAGCGGCCATCAAACCATCCTCGTTCTTAAGCACACCGGCGGCGCGGTAATCCCGGTAAGCCATGGAGGACACAAGCAGTTGCTCGACACTCCGAAGTTGCTGAAGCCCTTCAACGCCTCGGGTCATGGTCTGAACCGACTGATTGAGCTGAGACATTACCAGCCAGGAGAGCCCGCCAATCGGCAACAGGAAGAGTATGCTGATCAGGCTGAACTTGTAGACCATGGGCAGCCGGTTCATCAGTGCTATGGCAGGATTAATGAGTTGCTTCACGGTTTCCCTCTCGCTGGAACTTCAACAACTGAACAAATATTCTCTTTTTATATTGTCGCCTAAAGTCTAAGGAACTTGAGTGTTATTTGTTGTTGAAGTGTAATTTTTATATGTTATCGATCAGATCATTCCGAAGATGACCAATAGCGCCAACGCGCATATCCACACCAGCATGCTCCGGTTAAGCAGATCCCGTATTGCCCCCAGGCTACGCCCACCGAAATCTGCCCATTCCTCCGAATGAATCCGAGAGAACCTTTCCGGATCCAACGCATACCCGGTTAACGACCCATTCGCGGAAATCATGAGGACATCTGCGGTTTTCTTGGAGAGCCCGCCAACACTGGCCGGGAATTCCCGGAGCCAGCCGGCGAGGTCGCCGGCAATGCCGAAGGTCACCGACAGCAATCGTACCGGTACCCAGGCCATCCATTCAGCCAACCGCTGGAATCGGGAGCGGGCCGCCGCCTGGGGCCATTGTTCGGAAAGCGCTACCAGTCCGCGCGCCAGCACCGCCAGACCAATACCGCCCACCACATACCAGAAGCCCACCAGGAAGAAGCGCTGGAAGACTGTGACCAACAGGACTTTCGACAGGGTAAGATGCATCACGTCCGGTGATGACGCGGCGCCCCGCTCCTCGGCCGGCAAACGGTCCTCCACAACGTGCCACGCCGCCTGCATATCCCCGCGCTGCCAGGACATGGAGTAGCTCTGTAGTACCGGGCGCCAGCCGGGCGCTCCCATCATCAGGACGAGGATCAGCCACTCAATGGGGTAACCTGCAAAGCGCCAGCCGATGACATCAAGCACATACACGCCGAGCCCGACGATCAAGGCCGGCAATACAACCAGAGCCAACCCACCAGCAATCCCGGCCTCATGGCCTGCCTCGACCTTCACAGCCTGGTGAAACCAGTGCCGCCAGAGCTTGTCACCCGAGAGGCGGTTGTGGGTATCCAGCCGGCGCCGAACCATGTAGGCCAGCAAAAAGACGATCAAGACCATTCAGCCCCGCTCCTTATCGTTGGTAGCAACTTCCGCCAGCAGGGAGCGAAAGTGCTGCCAGTCAAACACCGGACCGGGATCGGTTTTACGACCGGGTGCAATATCGCAATGCCCCGTTAGCCGGTCGGGCGTCACCGCCGGCCAGGCCAGCATGATCAGGTGTGCGATCCGGGCCAGAGAACGATACTGGGCTTCCGAGTACGGAATATCGTCGGTCCCCTCCAGTTCAATACCGACGGAGAAATCATTGCACTCCTCTTCGCCCTGGAAACAGGAGCGGCCGGCGTGCCAGGCTCGATCCAGAAGGCTGACAAACTGGACCAACGAGCCATCCCGGCGAATCAGGGCATGGGCCGACACCTGCATTCCGGCAATGGTTTCGAAATAGGGGTGCGCCGCATGGTCCAGGCGGTTGCAGAAAAAGTCCTCAATTTCCGGTCCGCCAAACTGGCCCGGGGGCAGGCTGATGTTGTGTACCACCAGAAGAGTGAGTGATGCAGACTCAGGACGGGGGCCAAAATTGGGCGATGGGCGCCAGCGGGCCGCCGGTAGCCTTCCGGTCTCACGAAGCGTGTTGATGTTGCCGGAGGAAGCAATCTGTGTGATGGGTTCTGGGTCTGAATGAGGCAAGGTAAATCCAAAGGTATCAGGGCATTACAGAATGCCCTGATTGAAGCACAAAGTCGCCGGTCTTGCTACGACTTCAGTCTTTGCGGCTACTGCGCAGGTTATCAATAATCGATTCCAGCGCCCGGTCAAAGATCAGGCCGTCATCGAGCATACCGATTTCGCCGGAGGCCATGGCTGACGCCAGGTCCTGACGATGATACTCAGCAACCTTGGCACCACTGCGGTTGACGAAAATGTACTTGCCGGTGGCCTTGATAAACGCCGCCAGCTTACAGCGAACCTTGCCGCCATCCTTTGACATCTCAATCCAGGAACCGACCCGCAGGGCGTCAGCTCGGTCGAGCCACTCCTGGGCGACAGCATCAGACGGCTCCGCCCCGTCATCGGAGGCCTCCGGCGCCCCGGCTTTGACTACCGGTTCGACAGGCGCCTCCGGGCGTGCCTTCTCCGCACCGGAAGCTTCTGCACCGCTGCTCCGTCCGGCGACGTTCGCTGGCGAAGTTTCGGTTACCGGCTCCGGCGAGGCTTCTGGTGAGGCCTCAATCGGGGGCTCCGCACGGGAGGGCGCGGTTACCAGACGCTGGAAAACGTCGACGTGGGCCAACTCCAGATCACGGATGATCGAGTCGGTCGCGAACGGATCCCAGGAAATCTCCTGCAAGGCTTTACGCAGGTCATCGACAATGGACGGAATCGCCCGCAACAGGTCGCTGCGCGTCGTCTCCGACACGGGCCTGGGATCGACACTCCACACCAGCCGCTCGGTCAGGTCCCGGGCTTCAGTCCACTTCTGGCTGTCCTCACCTTCCCGCAGCACGACCCATTGCAGATACTTACGCCAGGCTTCCTGCATCAGCTGGGCAACCGGCGCCGGAACCTCACGATTCGTGACCAGACCCCGAATCATACCGTCGACCGCTTCGGACGCCCGCTCCTGCTTGGCGCGCCCCTCTTCGGCATCCCGGAGGCGCTGCTCGACCAGCTCCCGGCGCCGGCGATCAAGGTCCATGAAGTGGCTGAAGTCGGCCAGCAATTCGTCAAACAGCCCAACGTTGTCGGTAAACTCGTTCAGCACCCGCCCAACCACCGACTCGATCTTGTCCCGAAGTGGATCCCGCTGTCCGGTGCGCTTCTCGGTCCAGCCAATGGCGGAGAGTGCCAATTCATTCAGCAGCTTGCGGACGGGGTGACCACCGCGGTTAAAGAAGTTCTTGTCGCTCAAGGCGACCTTGAGAACCGGGATCTGCAGCCGGCTGATCAGCGACTTCATGACCGGGTGCAACTGCCGGTCCTCAAGAATGAAATCGAACAGCATCCCAACCAGGTTGATGACGTCGTTGTCCACCTGCCCTACGTTGGTAAATTTGCCCTGATCCACCGTCAGAACCGGTTTGAGCTGATCGTTCAGGGTGATGATCTCGTCCACGCCCCATTGGCCGGATGCCGCCTGGATTTCACTCAACCGGGCCATCAGCCGATCCGTATCCAGATGACCTTCACCGGAACCTGTTCCCCCGGCACCGGACGCTTCGTGACCCTGGTGCAGCAACGCACTCAGCTCGGAAAAGGTTGCCTGCGCCCCCTGCCCATCTGTACCTGAATCCGAACCCGGCGATCGGACGCCACTGCTCCTGGCGCCCTGAACTCTCCCACGCGAGGTGGCTTTGGGGCTCCCTGACTGCTCCACGGGGGGGCGTTTCATATCGGGCAGGACGCCCTCGGTTACCAGGGTGTGGTTGGCCTCCTGGTAAAAATCTCCGAGGGTGTCGGCCAGCAGGCGATCAAACAACTTGAGGACAACCAGCTTGGCGCGAATATCGATGTCAAGGTCGGCGCACGCTTCCGCCACCCCGCCGCACAGGACTTCCGGACTGAGGGGCATCTGACTGTCCGCCAGTTCGATGGACGGCACCACATGGTTGACCCGCACGGTCAGCAACCGAATCTGATCGGAATACCGGCTGCGCAGCTTGTTGATCAGGTTTTCAATCGCAACCTGCTGTTCGAGCTGGGAGTGATCCACCAGGCTCAGGGAATCCTCTTCCACCTCATCGAGAGTACCTGCGGACTCCCGGGGCCGGAACTTGCCGATATCGTTGAAGGCCTGACTGACATACTGCAACATGGAAACCACCATGGCCTTGCGCCGGAGGCGAAGCTCCCGCATGGCATCGAAATAGGCGGTTTGGTCCCGGGTGGCGCTGGCGCGATCAGCCAGCTCAAAGAGGGCATCGTCCGAGCGATCAAAAAAGTTTGCCAGCACTCGTTGCAGAGACTGACCCGACGCGTCACGTAAGCGCACCAGCGCCTGAGGCAGGGAAAACCTCTGCAGCGGCTTCTGGCCAGAAAAACTGACAATATTGTTATCGCGCGCCATTGAGCTGCTCCGGGTAAGATCGCGGAATGCCGGGGAGTTTTCAGAATGTTTCATCATACGAGCTGTCTGCGTCAGCTTGTGTCAGATTTTGTCACCTTTTGTGTAGATCAGACGCTGGTCACAGTTTAGCAGTTCGGTTCGTACCGTTTGGCGAATCGGGGCCGGGCCTATAGAATCCCCCGTTATTCACGTTTCATCCTGATACCACCGGACCCGTTGCCATGATCCCTGCAGAACTTCTTCGCCAAGCCCGAGTTGAAAATGTTGCCCAGAGCCTGCGCGAGGACATTGGTGATGGCGACATCACAGCGCAGTTGATTCCCGCCGACAAACTCGCCTCCGGCCGGGTCATTACCCGCGAACACGCAACCATTGCCGGGCGTGAATGGGTGAACGAAGTCTTTCGTCAGGTTGACCCGGAGGTCGCCCTGGACTGGCAGGTCGAGGATGGCGACACCGTTGCCGCGGATCAGGTCCTGTTTCGCATGCAGGGGCGGGCCCGCAGCCTGTTGACGGCGGAGCGTGCAGCCTTGAACTGGCTGCAGACACTCTCCGGAGTCGCGACGGTGTGTGCCGGTTACGCACAAAAGGTTGCTCACACGGGCGTTCACCTGCTCGATACTCGAAAAACCCTTCCCGGGCTGCGCCTGGCCCTCAAATACGCGGTCACCTGTGGTGGTTGCCACAACCACCGAATCGGCCTGTGGGACGCATTCCTGATCAAGGAAAACCACATCTCGGCCTGTGGTTCCATCGCCCGGGCCATCAGCGAAGCCCGACGGATCGCCCCCGGCCGGCCGGTGGAAGTGGAGACGGAGTCCATGGACGAGCTAGAGCAGGCGCTTTCAGCGGGCGCCGACATCATCATGCTGGACGAATTTTCTCTCGAAGACATGCGGGCAGCGGTCGCGCTGACCAATGGCAGCGCGCGCCTCGAAGCCTCTGGCGGGATAAACGAACAGTCACTGGTTCCGGTGGCGGAAACCGGTGTCGATTATATCTCGATCGGCGCCCTGACCAAGGACGTCAAAGCCACGGACCTGTCCATGCGCCTGGACTGATCAGTTCCCGGACAACAACCGGTCAATCTCTTCGAGCTCCCGGACCAGGCTGTCACCTGATTCGGGTCGGCCACGAAAATGCTCCTCTGCCATCGGGGCAATCCCCGAAACCGCCGGGAGTGGATGGTCATTCTCAATGATCACTTTCATCCGCGCCACAAACACAAACTGGATCCACTGGGTGAATTCCAGCGTGTCGATGCAGAAGGGCTGGGTGCTCTGCAGCGCCTCCGGAGATGGCGGTTCCGCTTCCCAAAGCCCTAGCTGACGCAGCTCAATCTCTATGCGGAGCAGGCTGTCGGCAACCTGCCCTATCTGATCACTGGAATCATTCATATCAACTCGTCTTTAATCGGCCAAAGGCTCCAGCTCCACGGTCTCACCGTGCAAGACGCGGAACAGGTCTTCGTACTGTCGGGTCAGGGTGTGCTTGGGTGCCATGTGAATGAGCGGCTGACGACTCTGGTGGGACTCCTTCATCTTCACGGAACTCGATAGCCGCACCGGCAGCACCGGAAGCCCCTCTTCCGTGAGCTCCCGAACCAGTTGCTTGGGCAGACTGGCCCTTGGCTGGAACTGGTTGGCAACGATGCCCTCCACCACCAGATCCTCATTGTGGTCTTCCTGCAGATCGCGGATCTCGTTCAGGATGTTGTAGAGTGCCTGACGTGAAAAATCATCGCAGTCAAACGGAATCAGGCAGCGCTGGGCCGCAATCAACGCGGAGCGGGTGTAGAAATTCAGTGCCGGAGCGGTATCGATGTAGATCGCGTCAAAGGTCTCGCCGAGTTTTTTCAGGGCCTCCCGCAACTTGTAGATTTTGTGCTTGGCCTCCAGCTTTCGCTCCAGAAAATCCAGTTCGGGGCTGGACGGCATCACAAAGAGGTTGTCGAAGGGAGAGGCGTGAACAAATTCATCCGGGCGACGGTTGAAAACGGTAAAGGCTACGGTCTGCTCCAGCATGTCAGCGACCGTGTCCTTGAGCTCTGCCGCCGGCTTGCCCAGCAGATAGTGGGTGGAGTTACCCTGCGGATCCAGATCCACCACCAGCGTCCGCTTGCCACGGGCCGCGCTGATCGCTGCCAGGTTACAGGTGATACTGGATTTGCCTACGCCGCCTTTCTGATTGAATACAACCCGTCTCATGTCGTCTCTCCCTTACGCATTTTCTAGTTGTGGGGCCAATCTTCCGTTTACCAACCCATCACGGTTTTTACAAACGGAATGGTCAGCCGTCGCTGAGCCTGAAGCGAATTCTCATCCAGAGTATCCAGAATTGCCAATAAATCCCCCAGCCGGCGCGGTGCGCGCCGCATGATGAAGCCGGCAACATCGTCACCGATCACCAGGCCACGCTGTTCGGCCCGGGCCATCAGGATACGGAGACGGTCATCGTCCCGGTAGATGCCCAACTGAACAGTAAGACCGTGGGTGAGCCTCGACACCAGGTCGGGCAACGCGAACGCAGCAGCCGAGGGGACTTCGGAGAGGCTGACGACCAGCAGACCACCGCGGTCCTGGACCCGGTTGTACAGATGAAACACCGCCTCTTCCCAGGCATCCTGGCCGGAAATACGATCCAGATCGTCGAGACAGATGACGTCCGCACCCTCGAGCCCCGCTAACGCTTCAGGACCAAAGGGCTCCAACTCGGCGATGCTGATACACACCGCGGCCCGCCCCCGGCTTTCGGCATCGTGACAAACAGCCTGAAGCAGGTGGCTCTTGCCGGTATCGGAGTCCCCGCAAATCACCACAACCGGAATCCCCTCCGGTTGATCACAGATAGCCTTCAGACGTGACGCGGCACTGGCGTTGCGGTCACCGTGGAAATTATCGAAGCGGGCGTCGTCACGGAGCTTGATTCCCAGCGAAAGTTGCGATGCTCTCACGACCGCCTGGCCCTCCATGCCCTCATCCCCCAGATCAAAACATAATGCAAGCCGCTGAAGACCGCCGAGACCGCCACCAGCAGGATACCGAATTCCAGCACCCAGGGCTGCATGGGCAAGCCGGCCAGCAGAACGATGATGGCAAGAACCACAAGGATCTGGATAAAGGTGTTGAGCTTGCCCGGAATGCTGGGCTGCATATCAAAGCGTCCGATACCGTAATGATAAGCCAGGGCGCCGACCACAATCAGGAGATCGCGACCAAGAACGAGGACGAACAGCCAGACCGGAAGAACCCCGGTCAGCGTGAGCATCAGATAAGCCGTCAGCAACAGCGCCTTGTCAGCCAGGGGGTCGGCAATGGCACCAAACCTCGACCGCCAGTTGAAATGCCGTGCCAGATAGCCGTCAAAGGCATCCGTGGCTGCCGCCACCACGAAGATCAGCAACGCGAGACGATAATTTTCGGCCAGCAAGCCGCCCGCGAAGGGAGCAATCAGCAGAATGCGCAAAAACGTCAGGGCATTGGGAATCCAGCGCCAGCGTTCCAAACTCACAAGACTCCCTCCGGTAACGCCTTACTGTCCGTCACCCTTCCCGATGACGGGCGTTGTTTCCCAACGATAATACAGCACCTGATACAGGGATTCGAACGCCTGCTCGGCCTCCTTCTCATCCACCGGTACCGGCTGATAGGAAAACATGGACTGATTTCCCTCAGCCTCTGCGTCACCTGGTTCAGCTTCGGCGCTGCCCTCCGGGACATTTTCCGTCTCTGGCCTTACCGGCGGTTCAACCTCGGTAGCAGCTGGCCCCAGCACCATCTCCGCCTCGGCAGACTCTGGCGAGGCCACTTCCGGGCCGCTCGGCTCTCCTTCTATAGCCACGAAACGGGGGTCCAGGGCAATGTACTCCTTGAGCTGGTCCAGTTCGCCGGAAAACGCGACGCGCAGCGTCAGCTGATCACCTTTGACCCGGGTCGCGCCAACGCTGACCACGGGAGTCAGCCCCTCGAGTACGTCGTTGATTTTTCCGTAATCCTCAAGGGCTGAGACACCCCGCAGGACGATGTCCACCTGGGGCGACTCGCCTACTTCACCCGCGGCGACGGCATAGCGGTTCGCATAACGCTCGGCCCAGCGATTGACCACGGTCTGGGCCAGCGCTTCCGGAGTGGGTGCGGTAACCGACTCCTCACCGCCGTCCATGGACATGCCATCGAAGACCCAGCCGGCCCGCCATTGACCACCGCTGCGGTTGACCCGAACCAGCGCCATGACGTCGTGTTCGATATCACCAGAGACACCACGAATCCGGTTGACGAACTGTCCCCAGAGATCAGACAGCAACTCACGGTCACCACTGAACGTCGCCGGCGGCAACGCTACCGGTAGCCCCCGGTCAAGCGCGGCCTGGTCGAAGGCCCGCTGCCAGGTCGAGGACGTTTGCTGGCTATCGGAACCACCCGAATCCGGGCTTTCGGTAATCAGGCTTCGGGAACCCCGATCCTCCACAGCAACCCAGGCCAGGGTCAGTGGACGGTTTGCCCCCCATACCGGTGCATTGATCGACGCCAGTGCGCGATTGACGCCGACTGCCCCGAATGCCATGCGAAGCCGGTTGTCCCCGTTCTCGCCCCGCAGGTACTGATAGGAAAGCAGCAGGGACTCGGCATCGGCCAGCACCGCTTCCACGCCTTCCTTGTCCAGCACATCCCGGGTCCCGGAGACGCGAACAAAGACCCGCGCGAGGCCATCGGCATAGCCGACCGCAAGTTCATTTGGAGAAGACCCGGTTACCGGAACCTCAACAGAATAGAGGCCGGACACGGTGACCGCGGAAACGGGAGCGCAAAAGGCCGCGAGAACGAGCCCTAATATGACAACCCACGCGGCTGGCCCGGACTGGTACGCCGACTTTGGTCCTGATACTGACATGAAACACCCTGCAGTTCGCATGAATGGCGCCTAGGATACACCATGGTCCAAGGTGTGAGTAGCAGGCCAGGGTTTCAGAAAAGCAATATTGGCAATACCTTGCCCGTCTACTGTTGTTGCTGCCCGCACGCCGTAGGGGGAATTACATTTGGAGCGCCACACCGCACCTGTTAAAATCCGCCGCCTGACCCACTGGCCAACGGTTAAAGTACACCATGAGCGAACAGAAACCCTCCCTGACCTACCGCGATGCCGGCGTTGATATCGACGCAGGCAATGAACTCGTAAGCCGTATCAAACAGACTGCCGCGCGTACCAAGCGCCCGGAAGTCCTGGGCGGTCTTGGCGGGTTTGGCGCCATGGTTTCAATCCCGGCCGGATACAACGAACCCGTTCTGGTTTCCGGCACGGATGGGGTGGGCACCAAGCTGCGTCTGGCAATGCAATTGCAGAAACACGACAGCATTGGCATCGATCTGGTGGCAATGTGCGTGAACGATCTGGTGGTCGGTGGTGCCGAACCGCTGTTCTTCCTGGATTACTACGCCACCGGCAAGCTCAACGTTGATGTTGCTGCACAGGTGGTGTCCGGCATTGGCGAAGGTTGCTCACAGGCAGGTTGTGCGCTGGTTGGCGGTGAAACCGCCGAAATGCCGGGCATGTACGACGGTGATGACTACGACCTCGCCGGCTTCTGTGTCGGCGTTGCCGAACGCAGCGAAATTATTGACGGCAGCCGCGTGCAGGCTGGCGACGTGCTGCTGGCCCTTGGCTCATCCGGCCCTCACTCAAACGGCTACTCGTTGATTCGGAAAATACTGGAAGTCAGCGAAGCCAACCTGGACCAGTCACTGGATGGCAGCACCCTTGGCGACGCCCTGATGGCGCCGACCCGCATCTACGTGAAAAATTTGCTGCAACTGATCCGGGAAGTGGATGTGCGCGCTCTGTCCCACATCACCGGCGGCGGCTTGCCAGAAAACATTCCCCGGGTACTGCCCGACGGCTGCATTGCCGCCATCGATACCTCCAGCTGGGACCTGCCTCCGGTCTTCCAGTGGCTGAAGGATGCCGGCGGTGTCGCCAGCGAGGAAATGTATCGCACCTTTAACTGCGGCATTGGCATGGTCGTCTGTGTTCCGGCGAACCAGAAGGACCTGGCCCTGGACACCCTGAAGGCGCTGGGTGAACACGCCTGGCAGGTGGGCGTCATTGAAGGCGCAGAATCTGCTGACAGCGATCCAGTGGTTCGCTACGCGCCAGGGCTGCTCTCGGCATGAAGGCAGACCAGACTCCCCTGCCCCGCATCCTGATTCTGGCTTCCGGCAGCGGCACCAACCTTCAGGCCCTGATTGAGGCCAGCCGGGAGCGGGACTTTCCCGGCCAGATCTGCGCCGTTGGCAGCAACCGCCCGAACGCTTTTGCGCTCGAACGGGCCGCCCAGGCCAACATCGAGACGTTTTCGGTTGATCACACAAAATACGACTCACGGGAGGCGTTCGACGGCGCGCTGATGGCGGAAATCCGACGTCACAACCCGGACCTTCTGGTACTGGCGGGTTTCATGCGCATCCTGACCACCGATTTCGTCCGCGCGTTCCGAGGCAAGTTGCTGAACATTCACCCGTCACTGCTTCCCAAATACACCGGTCTCAATACCCATCAGCGGGTACTGGATGCCGGAGACACCCATCATGGCGTGTCGGTCCACTTTGTCACCGAAGAGCTGGATGGCGGCCCGGTGATCGCACAGGCCGAGGTGGCCGTCGCGCCGGACGATACCGCCGAGACCCTGGCAGAACGCGTACAGGAGAGAGAACACATCCTGTACCCGATTGTCGTGCGCTGGTTCTGCGAGGGACGTATCCAACTGGGCAGCGATTACGTCCTGTTCGATGGCGAGCTGCTGAGCAGCCCCATGCGCCTCCCTGATAACTGAGCCCCAGCCTGAACGGATTGTCATCTCCCATCCGCTGGTAACCCGCTAAACTGTCGCCATCAGAGACGGCTTTTGGGTTACCACCTATGCATTTGATTCGACTGACCGCAAAGATACTGCCCCCCGGGGCGACAACGGTATTGCTCCTGGGGACATTGAGCCTCCCGAGCCTGGCGGAGGAGCCCGGCTCCGAACTCGTACCCTATCAGGTCACTTACACCGCCTCGATGAACAAAGGCGTATCCCTCAACGGCACCGCCAAGCGTACGCTCAGCGACCAAGGCAATGGGGTCTGGCTGTACCGCACCGATGTCGATTCCTTTATTGCCGATATTGATGAGTCCCTGGTGCTCAAATGGGAGGACAGCCGGGTTGTCCCGCTACGCTACCGCTATCGGCTATCAGGCTTCCTTATCAAGGATCGGGAACAATCCATTGATTTTGACTGGGACGCCGGAATCGCCACCGGAGAATACAAGGGCAAGGCTTTTGAACTGGAGTTGATGGACGGAGCGCTGGACCCTCTGGGCTTCCAGCTGCAACTAAGCCAGGACATCAAGTCCGGCAAGCGTGATCTGTCTTACCATGTGATCGATGGTGGTGACTACGACCACGACCGCTTTGCCGTTCTCGACCGGGAACCCCTGAAAACTGAACGCGGGTCCATCCCGACACTGAAAGCGGAAAAAGTAAGGGACAAGTCCTCAAAACGCGAAACACTGATGTGGTTCGCGCCCGACGAGGATTTCCTGCTGGTGCGCCTTCTGCAGGTTGAACCTGACGGCAGCAGTTACGAGCTCAGGCTGAACCGAGCCGAGGTGGGGGGCTAGGACAGGCCACTGGCCTCGGCCCACACCGCTTTGACTTCGTCTGCAATGATCCGCAGCCCTTCGGCTACCCGATCATCGTCCTGGGAATAGGTCACCCGCAGGCATTCATGCCGATGCCTCCAGTCATCCTCGGGCAGACCCGGAAAGAAATAATGACCGGACACCACCAGCACACCGCGCGCCTTTAGACGCTGATACAACTCCAGACTGGTGATGGGCAAATCCGGGAACCACAACCAGAGGAACATCGCCCCTTCCGGCTTGTGAATATACCAACGACAGGTATCCTCCCCCATGGCTTCCCGGAACACGGCAACTGCCTTCTCCATTTTCGCCTTATAGAACGGGCAGACTACATCCCGACTCAGGGACAGGATCTCACCAGAGCGTACCAACGGATCCGCCAGCATGGCGCCGAAACTGCCAGTTGCCAGGTTCATAATGGCGTTGATGCCTGACAGCGCTTTGATCACCGGCTTTGCAGCAATCACGATACCGGTCCGGGCAGCAGGCAACCCGAGCTTCGAGAGACTCAGACACAGTATGATCTGGTCGTTCCAGGTTGGCGTGGCATCGACAAACAACAGGCTGGGAAACGGCGTACCGTAGGCACCGTCGACAATCAGCGGCACATCGTGCTCCCGGGCCAGGGCTTCGAGCCGGGCCAACTCCTCGTCGGTAACCACATTGCCAGTGGGATTGGTGGGGCGCGAGACACAGATGGCACCGGTCTCACCAGTGACTTCGACGGCGTCAAAGTCGACCCGGTACTTGAATTCGTGGGCATCGGTGAACGAGATATCGGGCTGAACCGCGTGAAACAGCCCCGGCTCGATACCGGCATCCGCGTAACCGATGTACTCAGGCGCCAGGGGCAACAGGATATGCTTACGCTGACCATTGCCGTAATCGCCGCCAAACATGTTGAACAGCATGAAGAAGGCGGCCTGACTGCCGTTGGTAAGGGCAATGTTCTCCGGCTCAAGACCCCAGCCATACTCGCGATTCAATAGGTCCACAAGCGCACCAATGAATTGCTTCTCGCCCTGAGGGGGATCGTAAATTCCGACCAGGCGCCGGACGTCACCCTCGTTCTGACTCATGCCCGCCAGAATTTCCTGAACCCGTTGCTGGATTTCAGGTATGTGGCCGGGGTTCCCGCCACCCATCATGATCATGTCATCGCCGGATGCCATGGCATTGCCCAGGTCATCCATCAGCGAGGTTATGCCGGCATCGGCTGTAAACTTGCGACCAAACGCAGAGAGCTTCATGGCGTAAAATCCGTCGTGTACACCGGGTGAATAAAATATCAGCGACAGAGACAGTGTAGCCCGCCCCTGCCGGAGGAAGTTATTCGGTCAGGGAAATACCCAGATTACTGACGCCGTCGTTGGCGGCATCGCCCCGCAGTTTGTCGACAAACTGCTCCGTGGGCGTGCGCTGGCGTTTCAGTGCCAGCACGATGTCCCGCTGGAAAGTCTTGTCCTCTTTCATCAGCGGGTGCTGCTCAAGCAGGCGCACCAGCTCATCTTCATCCAGCTCATCGCCCTCTGACAGTTCGACGAAGCTCATCACGGTACCGGTGGCCATTTGAGAGGCATCTGTCGCCCGGTGCTTGGTCGGGTTCAGGCGATTCAGCAAGGCCTGCTCCAGCAGTTGGCAGAAATCGAATGCCGGATACACCCCATAGGCATCGTAGGCGTCAACGTCCGGGGACAGGGATTCAAGCTTGGCCAGTAGCTGGGGAATGGCGGATTCCGCCGTGTCCTTCTGCAGCATGTCCCACGCCAGATCCAGCAGCTGCCGCATCTTGCCACCCGTCTTCAGGCCGACCGCATCGGCAAATAGCGCATAATTGGGGAAAGAGCGCTCGGAAAGCGCCAGCAGGAAGGCGCATTCGCGCCATCCCTGCAGCTGGGAAACGGCTTTCAGGAACTGGTTAGCGTTCATGTCCGCGGCAGGGTGACGCCGGTCTGGCCCAGGTACTTGCCACCACGGTCTTTGTAGCTGGTTTCACAGATCTCATCGGACTCGAAGAACAGCATCTGCGCCACGCCTTCGTTGGCGTAGATCTTCGCCGGCAGGTTGGTGGTGTTGGAGAACTCAAGGGTTACCTGGCCTTCCCACTCGGGCTCGAGCGGCGTCACGTTGACGATGATGCCGCAACGGGCGTAGGTGGACTTTCCGAGGCAGATGGTGAGCACGCTGCGGGGAATACGAAAATACTCCACGGTGCGAGCCAGAGCAAAGGAATTCGGTGGAATGATGCAAACGTCACCGGTGTAGTTTACGAAGCTGTTGTCATCAAAATTCTTGGGATCGACCGTCGCGGAGTGGACGTTGGTGAAGATCTTGAATTCGTTGCTGCAACGCACGTCGTAACCGTAACTCGAGGTGCCGTAGGAGATAACCCGGCCTTTCTCGGATTCACGAACCTGCCCGCTTTCGAACGGTTCGATCATGCCGTGCTGCTCGGACATCCGGCGAATCCACTTATCGGATTTGATGCTCATGGGTGAAGTCTCGTTTCCACTGGAAAAATTGAGGCGTAGTTTACCTGTTCGATGGTGGTCTGTCGAAACCTCGCGGGCTTACCTCGGCGGGGGCTGCGACCACAGAAAACACTGGCCAAAAACCGCTACGAGCACATCCTTGTGCACTTGTCTTCGGCCATCCCTGGCCTTCGACATTTTTGGCCAGTGTTTCCTGCGCTCGCGATCAGGCTGTGAGCAGCTTTCAGGTAAAACCTGAGCCTAGTGCTCGGTCACCGACACACTGGAGATGGAACCACTCAGGTTACGCTCGCGGGTAGACAGCTCAGCGCCGACCCGGCGGGCAATATCCCGGTAACGGCGCGCCACCTCCGAATCCGGCTCGGCCACAACGGAAGGCTGGCCGCCGTCGGTCTGTTCCCGGATGGTCATGTGCAGCGGCAGCTGTCCCAACAAGGTGGTGTCGTACTCCTCGGCGATGCGTTCGCCGCCGCCGTGACCGAACAACGGCTCCTCGTGGCCGCAGTTGCTGCAGATGTGGACGCTCATGTTCTCGACCACGCCCAGTACCGGAATATCCACCTTGCGGAACATTTCGATGCCTTTCTTGCCATCCAGCAGCGCGATGTCCTGAGGCGTGGTGACGATCACCGCACCGGTGACCGGAACCTTCTGGGCCAGGGTGAGCTGGATATCGCCGGTGCCCGGCGGCATGTCCACGATCAGGTAGTCGAGTTCATTCCAGAGGGTCTGCTGGAGTAACTGCATGACCGCGCCACTGACCATTGGGCCGCGCCAGACCATGGGGGTCTTGTCGGTGACCACAAAGGCCATGGAGTTGGCCTGGAGGCCATGGGCGTCCATGGGCACAAAATACTTGTTCTCGCGGGTATCCGGTCGCTTGCCCTCGGGCACGCCCAGCATCATCCCGATGCTTGGGCCATAGATATCAGCGTCCAGAATGCCAACGCGCGCGCCCTCGGCCTGAAGCGCCAGGGCCAGGTTAACGGCGGTGGTGGATTTGCCCACACCACCCTTGCCGGAGGCCACGGCAATGATGTTCTTGACGCCTGGGACGGACGGCAGGTCTTTCTGGACCTTGTAGGAGTGGATTTTCTGCCCGACATGCACCTCGGCATGCTCGACCCCGTCCACATTCTCCAGCGCCACGGAAACCAGCTGTTTCAGGGCGCCGGCAATGCCTTTGGACGGGTATGGCAACTCGACCATCAGGGTCACGTTGCCCGCGTCATCGGCGTTCAGTGTCTTGACGGCATCCAGCTCGTAAAGGTCCTTTTCCAGGTACGGATCGCGGTACTCGCGAATCGCCGCCTGCAGGGCCTGCTCTGAAATCTGTGTCATCGGGTTCTCCGGAATAAGCTCATGCTTGATTTTAAGCACGGAAACAGGTGATTCGGGTGAAAAATTTCTGCTCGGAAGGTATCATCTGTGCCCGTTTCTGACCATACAACCCCTACTTTGAAGAAAGGTTCGGACACACCATGACGCAAGCGAGTTCAAAGCAACAGCGCGATATTCTGGTCACCAGCGCCCTTCCCTACGCCAATGGCCCCATTCATCTGGGCCACCTGCTGGAATACATTCAGACCGACATCTGGGTGCGCTACCAGAACATGCGTGGCCAGAACTGCTACTACGTTTGCGCCGATGATGCCCACGGAACTGCCATTATGCTGCGGGCCGAGCGCGAAGGCATCACCTCCGAGCAGCTGATTGATCGAATTCGCGACGAGCACCAGCAGGATTTCGCCGGGTTCCACATCCGTTTCGACAACTATTACACGACTCACTCGGAGGAGAACCGCCAGTTCTCCGAGTACATCTACCGCCAGTTGCAGGAAAACGGGCACATTGCCACGCGCAAGATCACCCAGTCCTTCGATCCGGAAAAGAACATGTTCCTGGCGGACCGCTTCATCAAGGGCACTTGTCCGAAGTGCAAGACCGAGGACCAGTACGGCGATAACTGCGAGGCCTGTGGCGCGACGTACACCCCCGCGGAGCTGATCAACCCGCGCTCTGCGGTTTCCGGCGCCACCCCGATCGAGAAAGAGTCCGAGCATTATTTCTTCAAACTGCCCGACTTTCACGATTTCCTGGCCAACTGGACCCGCAGCGGCACGCTTCAGCCGCAGGTTGCCAATAAGCTGGCCGAATGGCTGGATGCCGGCCTACAGGAGTGGGACATCAGCCGCGATGCACCCTACTTCGGCTTCGAGATTCCCGATGCGCCGGGCAAGTATTTCTATGTCTGGCTGGACGCCCCGATCGGCTACCTGGCCAGCTTCAAAAACCTCTGTAACCGCGAAGACATCGACTTCGAGCATTTCTGGAAGGCCGATTCCACCGCCGAGGTGTACCACTTCATCGGCAAGGATATTATCAACTTCCATGCCCTGTTCTGGCCGTCCATGCTCCACGACTCCGGATTCCGGACGCCGACCGCGGTTTGGGCCCACGGGTTTGTGACCGTGAATGGCAAGAAGATGTCCAAATCCCGCGGCACCTTCATCATGGCCCGCACATACCTGGATCATCTGAACCCGGAGTACCTGCGTTATTACTTTGCCGCCAAGCTTACCGGTGGCGTTGACGACATGGACCTGAACCTCGAAGACTTCGCCGCCCGGGTGAACTCGGATCTGGTGGGCAAGGTGGTCAACATTGCCAGCCGCAGCGCCGGATTTATTACCAAGCGTTTTGACGGTCAGTTGGGCAAGGTTACCGAGCATGACAAGCTCCGGGAGTTCATTGATGCTGGCAAGGACATCGAAGAATTCTACGAGTCCCGGGAATTCGGCCGCGCCATGCGCCGGATCATGGAGTTGGCCGACATTGCCAACCAGTACGTAAACGACGAGCAGCCGTGGGTAATCGCAAAGCAAGAAGGCCAGGATGATAACCTCCAGGCCATCTGCACCAACGCCATCAACATGTTCCACTTGCTGATGACCTACCTGGCGCCGGTTCTGCCGGAAACCGCCAGGGCCTCCGAAGCCTTCCTGAACGCTACACTGGACTGGAATGGCCGCGAGCAGCGTCTGGAGAATCACGGCATCAACAAGTTCAAGCCGCTGATGAACCGGGTGGATATGGCCCAGATTGAAAAAATGCTCGACGCTTCCAGGGAAGAGCTGCCTGCCGCGACGGGCAAGCCCGCTCCCGCTGCCAATCTGGAGCCGGTCGCCGAAGAGATAGAATTTGGCGATTTCGCGAAGGTGGACCTCCGTGTCGCAAAGATTGTCAAAGCGGAACACGTGGAAGGGGCGGACAAACTCCTGCGCCTGACCCTGGATATCGGGCACGGAGAGCGCAACGTGTTCGCCGGCATCAAATCCGCCTACAAACCCGAAGACCTGGAAGGCCGACTGACGGTTATGGTTGCCAACCTGAAGCCCCGGAAGATGAAATTCGGCCTGTCTGAGGGCATGGTTCTGGCCGCAGGGCCGGGCGGTAAGGAGATCTTCATTCTCTCCCCTGATTCCGGTGCCACACCCGGCATGCGGATCATGTAAGCAGCGAACGAGGCAGAGCAGCTCCCATGACAGAGTATTTGCTGATATTGGTCAGCACCATCCTGGTGAACAACTTCGTGCTGGTGCAGTTCCTGGGGCTGTGTCCCTTCATGGGGGTCTCCGGCAAACTGGAGACTGCCATGGGCATGTCTCTGGCCACCACGTTCGTACTGACTCTGTCATCGGTGTGCAGTTACCTTGCTTATACCTATCTGCTGGCGCCGCTGGATCTGGCGTTTCTGAAGACCATCACTTTCATCCTGGTGATTGCTGTCGTGGTGCAATTCACCGAAATGGTGGTCCGCAAGACCAGCCCCCTGCTCTACCGGGTGCTTGGCATCTTTCTGCCGCTGATCACGACGAACTGCGCCGTGCTCGGCGTTGCGCTGCTTAATCTGAACAAGAACAACAACTTCGTTGAGTCCGTACTCTACGGTTTCGGTGCCGCCGCCGGCTTCTCGCTGGTTCTCGTGCTGTTTGCCGCCATGCGTGAACGCATCGCGGTGGCTGACGTGCCGGTTGCCTTCCGGGGTGCCGCTATTGGTATGGTAACCGCAGGGTTGATGTCGCTGGCGTTTCTGGGCTTCACCGGCCTGGTCAGCGTTTAACGGAGACGCCTAGTATGTGGACAGGCATTATCATCGCCGTTCTGGTTTTACTTGCCCTGGCCGTGGTGTTCGGCGGCTTGCTGGGCTTTGCCTCGGAGCGTTTCCGGGTTGAGGGCAATCCGCTGGTGGACCAGATAGATTCGCTCCTGCCGCAGACCCAGTGTGGTCAGTGCGGGTTTCCGGGGTGCCGTCCCTACGCCGAATCCATCGCCGACGGCGATGCCATCAACAAGTGCCCTCCGGGCGGCGAAGCCACCATCAAGGCCCTGGCCGATTTACTCGACGTGGAGCCCCAACCGCTGGACGCTGAACACGGTGTCGAGCAGGCCAAACGAGTGGCGATTATCCGCGAAGACGAATGCATCGGTTGCACCAAATGCATCCAGGCCTGCCCAGTGGATGCCATCCTGGGCGCCGCCAAGCACATGCACACGGTGATCGAAAGCGAGTGCACCGGCTGCGATCTTTGCGTTGAACCATGCCCTGTGGACTGTATTGACATGGTCACTGTCGAGCCTGATATCCGAACCTGGACCTGGACACCACCGGCGTCTGGCGTCATTGCTACCGATCGCCAGGGAGCCAGCGCCTGATGACTCAGTTGTGGGATTTCGCCGGCGGTATTCACCCGGCCGAGAACAAGCATCAGTCCACCGCCCGCCCTATTCGCACCGCCGGCATTCCAGACCGCCTGGTATTGCCCCTGCAGCAGCACATCGGCGAACCGGCGACCGCAATTGTCAGCGTTGGCGACCGGGTCCTGAAGGGCCAAAGAATCGCGGATGTGACCAACGGCATGGGTGTACCGGTGCATGCGCCGACTTCCGGAACCATCGAAAGCATCGTCGAATTGCCGGTGCCCCACCCCTCTGGCATGAATGACTGGTGCATCACCCTGCGCCCCGATGGCGAAGACCAATGGGCCGAACTCAAACCCGTCCCGGACTACCGGAGCCTGGATCGGAATCAGGTGCTGGAACGCATCCGGAGCGGCGGCATCTCCGGTATGGGCGGTGCGGGCTTTCCCACCAATATCAAGCTACGTCCACCGAGAGACCGGAAGGTTGATACCCTGATCCTCAATGGCGCCGAGTGCGAGCCTTACATTACCGCCGATGACATGACCATGCGGGAACAGGCCGACGAGATCGTCGCGGGCCTGAAGGTAATGGCCTGGATCCTCCGCCCGGAACGATGCGTCATTGGCATCGAGGACAACAAGCCGGAAGCCATCGAGGCCATGCGCGCGGCAGCGGAAGGCACGCAGATTGAACTCGCCGTCATTCCGACCAAATATCCCTCCGGCGGGGAAAAACAGCTGATTCAGATCCTGACCGGCATGGAAGTACCCAGTGGCGGCATTCCCGCCGATATCGGAGTGATGTGCCAGAATATCGGCACCGCCGTTGCCGTCTCCCGTTTAATTCTTGAAGGCAGGCCCCTGATCTCCAGAACCGTGACCATCACGGGCGAGGCGGTCCGGGAGCCGGGCAACTTCGACGCCTTGATCGGCACGCCAGTGCAATACCTCCTGGACCAGGCAGGCCTGCAGACAGAAAAGGTCAATCGCCTGGTGATGGGGGGGCCCATGATGGGCTACACCCTCACCACCACAGCGGTGCCGGTGATCAAGACCAGCAACTGCGTCATTGCCGCTACCGCCAACGAGTTGCCGTCACCGCCGCCGGAACAGCCGTGCATCCGGTGTGGCGAGTGTGCCGAGGTCTGCCCGATGGAGCTCCTTCCGCAGCAGCTGTTCTGGTATTCCAAGGCCACAGAGTTTGAAAAAGCCGAACACCTGAACCTGTTTGATTGCATTGAGTGCGGCGCCTGCTCCTATGTTTGCCCGAGCTCCATTCCCCTGGTGCAGTACTACCGCTACGCCAAGGGTGAGATTCGCGTCCAGCGGGCCGAACAGCTGAAAGCCGACCGGGCCCGTGAACGCTTTGAAGCCCGACAGGCGCGTCTGGAGCGAGAACAGCAGGAGAAGGAACAACGCCGGAAGGAGCGTGCCAAAGCTGCGGCCGAAGCCCAGGCCAAAAAGAAGGCAGAAGCCGAAAAGGCCGCCGCCGAGGGTGACGCTACAGATGAGCGTTCGGCCAAGGCCGCACTGGTAGAACAGGCGCTGGCACGTAAGAAAGCCAAGACCGCGGCCGCAAAGCCGGAAGCACCGTCTGCCGAGCCCGTTCAGGACAAGCCCGATCTTGAGGCGCTCGAAAAGCAGTTGACCCAGGCCCAATCCAAACTTGAAACCATGCAGGGTATGCTGGAAGACGCCAAAACCCAGCTAGCCGACAATGTGGACAAACTGGAACGGGCGGTCGCCAAGAATCACGACCGGGTACAGCGCGCGGAAGACACCCTGGCCGCTGCCCGCAAACAGCTGGCGTCCCAGCCCGAATCCCAGTCAACCGATTAACCGATTTCAGGCCCGACCTTCATGGCATTTGCTCAACAGTCCTCACCCCATGCCCGTCATGCCCGCCCTACCTCGCGGGTCATGCTCTGGGTGATCATTGCAACCTTGCCCGGACTGCTGGCGCAAACCCTGTTCTTTGGCTGGGGCAACCTGATCAACGTCGTCTGGTGCATCGCCGTGGCGATGGCCTGCGAGGCAGCCATCCTGAAGCTCCGGAATAAGCCGGTCGCCTTTTTCCTCAAAGACAACACGGCTGCGGTAACGGGACTGCTGCTTGGCTTGTCGCTGCCGCAGTTCGCACCCTGGTGGGTATCCGGCATTGCCGTGATATCCGCCATCGTGGTCGCCAAGCAACTATACGGCGGCCTGGGTTCCAACCCCTTCAATCCGGCCATGGTGGGTTACGCCCTGGTACTGATTTCCTTCCCGGTTGCCATGACCACCAACTGGGCAGAGCCCGCCCTGCTATGGAACGGCGCCCCGGGTTTTGGTGAAACGCTCACGACCATCGCCTCGGCCCAGCAGACCTCGGTGGATGGCTGGACCATGGCCACCCCCCTGGACGAGTACAAACACAAAATCGCCACCCGGACCGCCGCCGAAGTCCTTGAGCACCCAACCTTTGGCGAGGGCATCGCCCGGGGCTGGGAGTGGGTTAATGCGGCGTTCCTGGCGGGTGGCGTGTTGCTGGTCCTGCTCCGGATCATCACCTGGCACATTCCGGCCGGTTTTCTCGCCGGACTTGCCGTTATGAGCCTGGCCTTCGGCAACAACGCCGATCAGTACGCCCCGCTGTCCCTGCACCTGCTGGCGGGAGGCACCATGCTCGGGGCCTTCTTCATTGCCACCGATCCGGTGTCGGCGGCAACCAGCCATCAGGGCAAACTCATCTACGGGGCCGGAATCGGCGTGCTCATTTACCTGATTCGAACCTGGGGCAGCTACCCCGATGCCGTGGCCTTCAGTGTTCTGCTGATGAACTTCGCGGTACCGTTCATTGATCACTACACGCCACCGAGGACCTACGGCCACCACAAGGCCCGCCGCGGTGTGCCGGGCAGGAAGCAGGGATAAGATATGGCCGCACTTGCACAATCGATTCGTCGCAGCGCCATTGGTCTGGGCCTGTTCGCCATGATCACCGGGGGCACCATCGCGGTCACCCAGGCGCTTACCGAAGAACGTATACAGGAACAGGCGGCCCGCGCCGAGGCCAAGGCCCTGTTCGAGATCATTCCCGAAAGCGCTCATGACAACGATCTGCTTCGGGATACGGTTCAGCTGCCGGCCAGTGACCGACTCGCCACCGACGGACCGCCGACGGCCTGGGTGGCGCGACGGGATGGCCAGCCCACGGGCATGATCCTGCCGGTCGTTGCCCCGGACGGCTATTCGGGTAACATCCGGCTTCTGGTCGGTGTGGACCTGAACGGCACTGTGCTCGGTGTCCGGGTCACCAGTCACAGGGAAACGCCCGGGCTGGGGGACCGAATCGAGGCCAAGAAGTCGGACTGGATATTCGATTTCGAAGGTCGGTCACTTGGCCAACCGCCACACCGAGAGTGGAACGTGAAAAAGAACGGCGGTGAATTCGACCAGTTTACCGGCGCCACCATTACGCCCCGGGCAGTGGTCAAGGCGGTCCAGA
Organism: Marinobacter sp. F4206; assembly: GCF_019392195.1. NCBI lineage: Bacteria > Pseudomonadati > Pseudomonadota > Gammaproteobacteria > Pseudomonadales > Marinobacteraceae > Marinobacter > Marinobacter liaoningensis. Next base: position 42,944 of record NZ_JAHXKI010000007.1, on the reverse strand, counting down.
AATCCCTGATCTATTTCCGTAAGAACCGGCAGGCAATCCGGGAGCGCCTCAACGAGGCGCCATCACCCCGACAGCAAGCCATCACTCCGGAAGCCATTGCCGGAGAAGCAACCCGTTCGGAGCATTCCTGATTATGGCCACCAAAACCTCCAACGAAATCATTCGTGACGGGCTCTGGACCAACAACCCCGCCCTCGTTCAGGTATTGGGACTTTGCCCGCTACTGGCGGTAACCAGCACGGTCGTCAATGCCATTGGCCTGGGACTCGCAACCCTGATGGTGCTGATGGGCTCAAACCTCGCCGTGTCCCTGATCCGGAATTTTGTCGGCGAATCGGTCCGACTGCCGGCCTTCGTGATGATCATCGCGTCGTTCGTTACCTGCGCCGAACTGCTGATGCAGGCCTTCACCTACGAGCTATACCAGATTCTGGGCATCTTCATTCCGCTGATCGTTACCAACTGCGCCATTCTTGGCCGGGCCGATGCCTTTGCCTCCAAGAGCACGCCCGGACCTGCCCTGCTGGATGGCGCTATGATGGGGTTGGGTTTTCTTGCAGTACTGGTGGTGCTGGGCGGCCTGCGGGAGCTGGTTGGCCAGGGCACGCTGTTTGTCGATATGGATCTGTTGCTGGGCCCCATGGCGACCGACTGGGTCATTCGCCCGTTTGAGAGCTATCCGGACGTACTGTTCATGGTCTTGCCCCCGGGCGCGTTCGTCGGCTTGGGCCTGCTGATTGCGCTGAAGAACGGCATCGATAACCATATTGAGCAGCGCCGCAAAGCGGCCGAACCGTCCCCTGCCACCAGCGGCAGCAAACGCGTTCGCGTGACCGGCAACGTTTCCTGACCCGCAGGCAAGGTGAATTCCAGATCTCATGAACAAGCAAAAACGTATTGAAATCTTTACCCGGCTGCGCGACGCCAATCCGAATCCCACCACGGAGTTGAACTACAGCACGCCGTTCGAGTTGTTGATCGCCGTCATCCTGTCGGCCCAGGCGACCGACGTTGGCGTCAACAAGGCGACCGACAAACTGTTTCCGGAAGCAAACACTCCGGAGGCGATTCTGGCGTTGGGCGTGGACGGTCTAAAAGAATACATCAAGACCATCGGCCTGTTTAACAGCAAGGCCGAAAACGTCATCAAGACCTGCCGGATCCTCATCGAAAAGCATGGCAGCCAAGTGCCGGAAAAGCGCGAAGATCTTGAAGCCTTGCCGGGCGTTGGGCGGAAGACCGCCAACGTGGTTCTCAATACAGCGTTCGGCCATATGGCCATGGCCGTGGATACCCACATTTTCCGGGTTTCGAACCGGACGGGCATTGCACCGGGGAAAAACGTTCTAGAGGTCGAACAAAAGCTAATGCGACTGGTGCCGCGGGAGTTCCTGCTGGACGCCCACCACTGGCTGATTCTCCATGGGCGTTACACCTGCACCGCCCGTAAGCCAAAGTGCGGAGCGTGCAGCATCGAAGATCTGTGCGAGTTCAAGGAAAAGCGCGACTATCAGTAGGCCCACCCGAGGCGTTTCGCCAGCGCCGGGCCCATAAAAAAGCCGGCAGTGAATGCCGGCTTTTTACGGTCAGGGCTCAGCGATTACCGCTGCCCCAGCATCTTCTCTTTCAGGTCTTCCTGGGCCGGCTTGTCAGACAGCCAGATACCAAAAAGCGCTTTTTTGAATGCCAGGTCACCCATGGTGGCCTTTTGCTGGCCGTTCTTGAGGACGTTGACACCTTCGCCCGGCAGGTAAACCAGATCGAAGACATCACCCTCCTTTATTTCCTCCTGGAACACCGCCATGAACTGGTCCACATCACTCTGGATCGCAGCCATATCGCCGCCGGTCGACGATTCAAACCCTTCCAGGGTCGCTTCGGTCATGCGTTCACTGGTGATCATGCCGGAGATGATGTGCAACGTGATAGCCTGGGGCTCATCGGCGTTGATTACAGCCTCACCGTCATCAATGGCTTCCGGCACGTACAGGCCACCTACATAGAGGTCCATAAACCACTTGGACCGGGTGCCTGCGCCATTAAGCTTCAGTTCGGTATCCATGGCCGAATAGGTGTCGGGTACGTCCACACCCTCGACGGTCAGAGCAGATGCCGGCGCTGACAGCGCGGCTGCCATGGCCAGAGACATAAAACCGGTAAAGAGAGCCTTCTTCATAGTCCTTTCCTTTTCGATCGTTATTATTGACGTGTTTCATTCGTGCACCGGGTTTCGACACCCTTATCCCCGCCCGGTCCGGGCATTCTAACAACGACGGGGGATGGTCCGGCTGAACCTGGTTCTCATTTGCGGCCATACTGAAACAGAAAAACCGGCCAGGTTTCCCCGGCCGGTTTTGGCACGATCCGATAAAGACAAGGATTACTTGAACAGCAAATTTCCGGAAAGGCCCTCTTTCTCAAGAATCTCTCGCAGGCGACGCAGCGCTTCGACCTGAATCTGGCGAACCCGCTCCCGGGTGAGCCCGATCTCCTGCCCCACTTCTTCCAGTGTGCTGACCGGATAGCCCCTCAGACCGAAGCGACGGGACAGAACTTCCTGCTGCTTCTCACTGAGCTGATCGATCCATTTTTCCAGGCACGAACACATGTTGTTGTCCTGGAGCAGGTCCGCAGGATCGGAAGCCCCTTCATCGGCAACCGTGTCCAGCAAGGATTTCTCACCCCCGGTGCCAATCGGGGTGTCCATGGAGGCAACCCGTTCGTTGAGCCCCAACATGCGTTTAACATCAGCGACCGGCTTGTCGACCATCCGCGCGATTTCTTCAGCAGACGGCTCGTGATCCAGCTTCTGGGTCAGTTCCCGTGCGGCACGCAAGTAAAGGTTGAGTTCCTTGACCACATGAATGGGCAGCCGGATAGTCCGGGTCTGGTTCATGATCGCCCGTTCAATGGTCTGCCGGATCCACCAGGTGGCATAGGTTGAGAAGCGGAATCCACGTTCCGGATCGAATTTCTCCACCGCCCGAATCAGGCCAAGATTACCCTCTTCAATCAGATCGAGCAGAGTCAGGCCCCGATTGACGTAACGCCGTGCAATTTTCACCACGAGCCGGAGATTGCTCTCGATCATTCGCTTTCGGCCGGAGTCCTCGCCCTTGCGTGCCAGACGAGCGAAATAAACTTCCTCCTCCGGTGTCAGGAGGGGCGAAAAACCGATTTCGTTGAGGTAAAGCTGAGTGGCGTCCAGCTGCTTCTGGCTGGTGAAATAACGCCCCTGGGTGGGAATCTCTTCATCTGCGTCCGCGGTCTCTTCATCCGCTGACGACTTGTCCACTTTCTCTTCTGCTAGCAATTGATCCTCGGACTCATCCACGTCCGCCGCGCGATCAATGATGATTTCTTCCTGCTCTGCTGACATTTTCCTGCCCCGCCTCTCAATAATCCTGGGTGTTCGTCCGATACTTCTTGTTATTGCGGACGTTCTTCGTAAACTGCTTTTCTTCTTCAGGACATCTGTTGGTTGGCCGGTCACAACTGCGACCGTTTTTTATTTTTTTCGAACGCGGTTTTTCTGTCAGTGCCGGTGGTGGCGGGAAGCAGCATCCTGACTGCCTCTGCGCTAACGTCTTGGAAGGTAGTGGGCGGGATCAACCGGATTGCCATTTTTTCGGATTTCAAAATGCAACATGGGTCGTTCAGCGCCACTGCTACCGAGCTCTGCGATCACCTGACCGGCTTTCACATCCTCCCCTTCCCGCACCAGAATCTTCCGGTTGTGTGCGTAAGCACTCAAATAGTGCTCGTTATGATTCACAATAATCAGGTTGCCGTAACCAAGCAACCCATTGCCGGCGTAAACAACGTTTCCGTTTGCCGCTGCCTTTACAGCATCCCCGGCTTTTCCGGCAATATCAATACCTTTGTTGACTTTTCCGGATGTTGAATATCCAGCAATTACGGTGCCAATGTGCGGCCAACGCCAGTTCACCCGCGCGACCGTCTGACTCTGTGACGCCAGCGGAGCTCCCTTTTCCGGGGCCCGGGTCACCGCCGGTTTTGGGACAGGTTTCGGCGTGGGCGCCGGTGGCGCTGCTCGAGGCTTGCCCGACGAGGCGGCAGAACGTCTGGATGCAACCCGATTCTGACGATCGGATGTGACAGTTCCGCGAAGGTCAAGACGCAAGACCTGACCTGCCCTCAGGGTCCAGGGTGGATCAATCCCGTTGGCGCTGCCCAGCTCACGGTAATCACGACCGTAGCGCCAGGCGATGCTGTAAAGGGTTTCACCCGGCTGAACCACGTGTCGACCCCAGTAAACGGGCGGGTTGTAGAGGTCATCCTGATACAGGGCAGGCGTGTTACAGCCGCTCAGCAGCGCGGCCAGAAGCAGGATCGCAGACACCGGAAACTGACGACGGGGGTATTTCAGGGCACGAGGTGAAACCTGGGCACCGGAAGGGAACCGCGGGAAAGCCGGCAAAGCGGCACTGAACAGCCCACGCAAGAATCTCACAAGAATAAAAACGACCCAGTTATAAAAAATCCGTATAACGCATCCACTGTGTCACACAACTTTCTAAAGTTTTAAAAGTAACTTGCTAATATATTGCACAATTTCCTGGGGAATCCAAGTTACCTCCTGACCACACCTGTTACCGGGAGAAACATCCTGTCTGTGCGTTAGGTAACATTTTGTTCATCCTGTGCCGCCGAATCTCGGGACACCTTCCTCCGCGGGTTTCGCGTTCCGCCCCATTCGACCAGCAGCACCAGCAAAAATCCACCGACGGCAATCAATACTGCGAGCCCGAGTCTCGGGTCCTGCCCGGTCAGATCCGCAAAGGCAAAGGGACCGATGCTACTTTCATTCAAGGGAACCTGTTCACCCGAACTGTTAGTCCGCCAGCTAAGCGTTTGCTTCCAGGGCCACACCTTGTTCAGGGCGCCGACCATAAAGCCGGTGAGAAGGGCCAGGACGAAATCGTGAAAATGATGGAATGCCCAGGTAATAACACGCGCGATAGAAAGCAGCCCCAGCAGACATCCCGCCATGAACAGCAACAGAATGCCGAGATCCGCGGTTTTGATGGCCGCAAGAACCGGAGCATACATACCGATAATGACCAGAATGAAACTGCCGGAAATACCCGGGAGAATCATGGCACAGATGGCCAGTGCGCCCGCGCCGAAGAAAGCCAGCCCGGAGGGAGTAAGCTGGCCCGCGGACAAGGTGGTTATCCACCAGGCCAGACCAATACCGATGAGCAGCGGCACACACAGCGAGGGCCGATAATGCCGAACCTGACGGCCAACATGCCAGACCGACGCCACAATCAATCCGAAAAAGAAACTCCAAATCAGAATAGGGTACTCGACAAGCGCGTAGCTGATGGCCGAGGCCAGGGTCAGGATACTGGTCAGCACCCCGCCAAGCAGACAGATCAGAAAGGTTCCGTCACAGACTTGCCAGAAAGCTTTGAAACGGCCCCGGATCAAATCACTCAGGATGGCACCGGGGACTGCATTGATGGCCTCCAGCAAGCGGAAATAGATACCTGTGATGAAAGCAATCGTGCCACCCGACACCCCGGGCACGATGTCAGCCGCCCCCATCGCCATGCCTCGAACAAAGACCGCAGCCGGATGGTGTGGGCGGTTCAGGTTAACGGCATTCCGGACGTCATCGTTCAACGGACCACCCCGCCCAGAAGGGGGACGAAGTGCACCGGTTCAAGTTCTTTATGGTCAAACCGGTCTCCCCTGCGCGTTACTTCCACCAGGGTCTGGTTTTCCTCGCCAACGGGCGCAATCAGCACACCGCCGTCACACAGCTGCTCCAACAGTTCCGGCGGCACTTCCACCGGTGCGGCGGTCACGATAATGCCGTCGAAGGGCCCCCTATCGGGCCACCCCATCCCACCGTCGGCATGCTTCAGGAGGACGTTCCGCGCATTGAGCTGGCGCAAACGATCACGGGCCCGGTCCTGGAGTGGCTTAATCCGCTCGACGCTGAAGACCTCGTCAAACAACCGGGCGAGAACCGCGGTCTGGTAGCCCGAGCCAGTACCCAATTCGAGCACGCGGGCGGGTGCGTGGGCGAGCATAAGCTCGGTCATGCGCGCCACAATATAAGGCTGGGACAGAGTCTGGCCGTAACCAATGGGCAACGAGGTGTCCTCATAGGCCCGATGAGACAGCGCCTCATCCAGAAAGATGTGGCGCGGCACCTCGCCAATAATGTCCAACACACGATCGGATTCAATGCCAGCCTCACGCAGACGCTGCACCAGACGCATGCGGGTTCGCCGAGAGGTCATGCCGATACCCTGGAGTTGTGCGCTCATCCACCCGCCTCCTCGCCATGGCCCAGGCCTTCGATCCAGTCACGGAGCGGTACAAGAGCCTCATGACGGGTCATGTCGATATGAACGGGTGTGATGGACACAAAACCCTCGCGCACGGCATGGAAATCGGTACCGGGTCCGGCATCGCCACCCGCGCCCGCGGCGCCAATCCAGTAGCGCTCCTTCCCTCGGGGGCAGGTCATGGGAACGGCCCCCTCGGCTCTTTCTCGATGACCCAGTCGAGTGACCCGGAAACCGTTCAGGCGGTCCCAGGGTACATCCGGTACATTGACGTTGAGAATGGAACGGGGGCCCAGCACCAGCGGGCGCTCGGACTCAAGCAGCAGACGAACCACACGGGCAGCGGTCTCGTAGTGAAAGTGGCCGTCGTTGACCAGCGAGACGGCAATGGCTGGAAGTCCGAGGTGGCGACCTTCCGTTGCGGCGGCAACGGTTCCGGAATAGATGATGTCGTCGCCGAGATTGGCATGGGTGTTGATGCCGGATACGACTCGATCGAACGGTTCCTGAAACAGACCGTTGACCGCCAGGTGCACACAATCCGTGGGAGTGCCGTCAACGGAGCGGAAGCCGTTGGGATGTTGTTCTACGGTTAAGGGGCGATTCAGGGTCAGGGCGTTACTGGCCCCGCTGTGGTCCCGATCCGGGGCAACGACTTCCAGGTCGCCAATTCCCTGAAGCCCGTCATACAGGGCAATTAGCCCCGGCGAATGGACGCCGTCATCATTCGACAACAGAATACGCACTGTGTTCTCCGCTAGCTTTGTTGCTTGTTATGGCGGCCGAGGCTCATGTCCTCAAGCTCGAAAATATCACTCAGAATGGTGGTGGCGTACTGGCCCGGCGCAAGCGTGAATTCCACCCGCAAACAGCCCTCTTCCTGCCAATACCAAGCCAGTTCAGCGGGCCTGGCCCTCAGCGCGCGACGCTCGGGCTTCATCCGGGTCGTCGAAAACAGCTGAACCAGCCCCGGCGCCTGCTCGACGACGCCTCGCTCCAACATTTCCTGGAGTCCACTGGCGGAGGTACCACCATCGCCCCAGAGCGGTCCGGTTGCTTCCGGTTCACCGGCGGCAAGTCCCGGCTCACCGTCAATCGGACTCAACCAGGTACCATCGGCCACCCTGCGGGCAAGAACTTCGTTGAACAGCCATGAACGCGCTGCCGAAAAGTACAATACGTTTTTCGAAGCCTCTCTGCCAGCGCGGTGTTTTCCTTTACGTCCCCGCCCCCCGGAGCGTCCCCGGGGATCCATTGCAGAGGCATCCATGGTAGCCGCCCGATCCAGATTGGCACCGCCGAAGCCAAACCGCTGGGGCCCAAAATAATTGGGCGCACCGTCAACCTCAAGGCGCGTCAGCGCTTCGTCAATTTCAGCACGTCGGCCGTCAATGCCGCGCAGGGTGATGATAAACCGGTTACCCCGATGCTCACCGCGACGGAGTTTGCGATTGTGGCGCCACGCCCCCAGCACGCGCCAACGCTCCGCTACATTCGCAATAAAATCGGCATCGGAGTTCGCCATGCCCGGGCGGTAGAGACTGAACCACTGGCTGGTGACCGCATGGCGATCCTTCATGCCACAGAAGCCAACGTCAAACGACCTGCAGCCGGACAGCACAGCCAGCTCGCGAGCGACAAATTCGGTATTGTCACCGGTTTTCTGCAACCGAAGGCACAGGTGCTCCCCGTCTCCGCCAGCTTCTTCTCCAGGATCGGACCGTTCGGGAAAACCGGCAATTTCTTCATCGACCTGAAAATCTTTCGGGCATGACTTCAGCTCTGCCCGCGCCACCCGAAACCCCGCCGAAGTCGGCCAGTCCAGGCGCCAGCGGCCGGCAGGCGTGGCATCACTCATGAGGGGACCTGCTCCAGCAGGCAGATGGCCTGGCAGGCGATGCCTTCGCCGCGGCCAGTGAAACCGAGCCTCTCGGTGGTGGTTGCTTTCACGCTCACTCGACTGGCGGGAATGCCAAGGTCTTCCGCAATATTGAGGCGCATGGTTTCAATGTGCGGCGCCATCTTTGGCGCCTGGGCGATGATCGTGCTGTCGACGTTGACCACGCCATAGCCTTCATCCCTTACTCGCAGCATGACCCGACGCAAGAGGTCGCGACTGTCGGCGCCAGCCCACTCATCACTGGTATCCGGAAACAGGTGACCAATATCCCCCAGAGCAACCGCTCCGAGAAGCGCATCCGCCAGCGCGTGCAACAGGACATCACCGTCTGAGTGGGCCTTCAGTCCCCGGTGATGGGGAATGGATACGCCCCCGAGAATAACCGCATCACCCTGACCAAAGGCGTGGACATCAAAGCCCTGACCAATACGCATAACATACTCCGGGAAGACAATAAGTTCAGAACCGGCTGAGAATAAAGCCTGCCAGATCCAGATCGGCCGGAACGGTTACCTTGATGTTGTCTGGCCGACCCTCCACCAGTAACGGCATATTACCGGAAAACTCCATCGCAGAGGACTCATCGGTCACTGCCTGCCCCGATTCCTGAGCCCTCGCCAGTGCATCGACGAGCGCAGCGTACCGGAACATCTGTGGTGTCAAGGCACGCCACAGGCGGCCCCGGTCTACTGTCTCCACGACTTCCGGATTCGCTCCCCTGCCCGCCTTTTTCAGGGTATCGGCGACCGGCGCCGCCAGTAGTCCGCCAACCGGGTGATCCGACAGGGTTTCAACCAGTTTCACGAGATCCCCGGGATGAACACAGGGACGAGCCGCATCGTGTACCAGAACCCAATCGTCATCGGCCACCTGCTCAGCCAGTGCCAGCAGCGCTGCACGCACGGAATCCGAGCGCTCGGCACCACCGGTGCAGGTCTGGATGCGACTGTCCGTGCTGGCCTCGGTATCGGGCCACCAATGGTCCGCCGCATTCAGGGCAACCATGCAGCCGGCAAACGGGGCCGAATCCAGTAGCCGTGACAGGGTGATATCGAGAATGAAACGGGAGTCAATGCGAAGATACTGCTTGGGGCATTCAGCCCGCATGCGCTGGCCGATTCCAGCGGCAGGCACGACAAGCCAGAGTTTTGAGGTAGTCATGGGTTTTCCGTGGAACGTCTGGGGACTCGAGATCTGGAACTCAGTTTTCTACAACGAGAAAAAACGTTTCATCCTCGCGAATCAACCCAAGGTTCATTCTGGCGCGTTCCTCTACGGCGCCACGCTCGCCGCGCAGGTTCCGGACCTCCGCATAGAGGCGCTCGTTGCGGGTAGCCAATTCGGCATTCTCCGCCCGTTGTTCGGCAATGGACTGTTCCAGCGCCCAGACCTGCGCAAAGCTGCCCTCCCCGACCCACAGGCGAACCTGCAGCAGGATTATCAGCACAACCATGGTGGTCCAAAGCAACTTCATTGCCGATTCCGTCAAGAATTAACCGATCAAAAATTCAACGCTGTAGGTCGAGTATAGACGTTAGAGTAGATTAGCAACAACTTCTTCTAAGCGCTTGTGTAAAAAGGCCATCGTGACTGAACTAATGCTCAGAACACGATGGCCTTAACACTTTTGTGACCACAATCATAAGGATCGTGGATCAAAATGGAAGGACTGGAGTCAGCCCTGCCCCTTGATTTCGCTCAGACCGCGGTACGGTGCCTTACCATCCAGAGCCTCTTCGATGCGAAGCAGCTGGTTGTACTTGGCAACGCGGTCGGAACGGCACAGGGAACCGGTTTTGATCTGGCCGGCGCAGGTTGCCACCGCAAGATCGGCGATGGTGGTGTCTTCTGTTTCGCCAGAGCGGTGGGAAATCACGGCGGTGTAGCCCGCGTCCTGAGCCATCTTGATGGCATCCAGGGTTTCACTCAGGCTACCGATCTGGTTGAACTTGATCAGGATGGAGTTGCCCACGCCCTTGTCGATACCCTGCTTGAGGATACGGGTGTTGGTCACGAACAGGTCGTCGCCCACCAACTGGACCTTGCTGCCCAGCTTGTCAGTCAGCACTTTCCAGCCGTCCCAGTCACTCTCGTCCATGCCATCTTCGATGGAGACAATCGGATAACGCTCACAGAGGCCCGCCAGGTAGTCGGCGAAGCCTTCGGAATCAAAGCTCTTGCCCTCACCGGACAGCTGGTACTGACCATCTTTGTAGAATTCGGAGGAAGCGCAGTCCAGCGCCAGGGTGACGTCGGTTCCCAATTCGTAACCGGCCTTTTCAACCGCTTCCTTGATGACCGCCAGCGCGGCCTCGTTGGACGGCAGGTTCGGGGCAAACCCGCCCTCGTCACCAACGGCCGTGTTCAGACCCTGGGCCTTGAGCACTTTCTTCAGGCTATGGAAAATCTCGGCGCCAATACGCAGGGCTTCGGCGAAGCTCTTGGCCGCGACCGGCTGAACCATGAATTCCTGGATATCAACGTTGTTGTCGGCATGCTCGCCGCCGTTGAGGATATTCATCATTGGCACCGGCATGCTGAACTGGCCGGAGGTACCGTTCAGATCGGCAATGTGGGCATAAAGCGGCTTGCCCAGAGATTCGGCTGCGGCTTTGGCTGCCGCCAGAGACACAGCCAGAATGGCGTTTGCGCCCAGATTGGCCTTGTTGTCGGTGCCATCGAGCTCCAGCATCACCTGATCGAGGGCGCGCTGATCTGCCGCATCTTTGCCCAGCAACGCCTCACGGATCTTGCCATTTACCGCATCAACGGCCTTACGCACACCCTTGCCCAGATAGCGGGAGGCATCCTGATCACGCAGTTCCAGCGCCTCGCGGGAACCGGTGGACGCACCAGATGGCGCACAGGCGCGGCCGAGGGTGCCGTCTTCAAGGAGGACGTCCGCTTCAACAGTCGGGTTACCGCGGGAGTCGAGGACCTCGCGAGCCTTGATGTTGGCAATCTTGGTCATTGTGATGAATCTCCAAAATATTCAAGTAGTCAAAGGGTGTGACGAAACGAAGAACACCGCCAATCAGGCGGTGTCGATAGGTTTAAAGCTTTTCACAAGGTCATCGACGGCTTTCACACGCGCCAGGAACGGTTCCAGCTGGCTCAGGCGCAGGGCGCATGGGCCGTCGCATTTGGCCTGATCCGGGTCCGGATGGGCCTCAAGAAACAGACCGGCAAGCCCCTGGGACATACCCGCAAGCGCCAGGTCGGTGACCTGGGCACGACGACCACCGGCAGAATCGGCACGACCGCCGGGCATCTGCAGGGAATGGGTCACGTCGAACATCACCGGCACATCCATCGCTTTCATGATCCCGAAGCCAAGCATGTCCACGACCAGGTTGTTGTACCCGAAGCTGGTGCCACGCTCGCAAAGAATCACTTTGTCGTTGCCGGCTTCCTGGCACTTGCTGATGATGTGCTTCATTTCCTGGGGTGCCAGGAACTGGGCCTTCTTGATATTGATCACCGCACCGGTTTCAGCCATGGCAACCACCAGATCGGTCTGACGACTCAGGAAGGCCGGCAGCTGAATAATGTCACAGACCTCTGCTGCCGGTGCGGCCTGCTCCGGCTCATGCACGTCGGAAATGATGGGCACACCGAACTTGCTTTTGATATCAGCCAGGATCTGGAGACCCTGCTCCAGACCCGGTCCACGAAAGGAATGCACCGATGAGCGGTTGGCCTTGTCGAACGATGCCTTGAAGACATAGGGAATGCCCAGCTTCCGGCACACTTCAACGTAGGACTCAGCAACTTCGAACGCCAGCTCCCGGGATTCCAGGACATTCATGCCACCGAACAGCACAAATGGCTTGTCGTTGGCTACCTCGATATCCGAAACGCTAACGGTGCTTCGCGCCATGATCAGGCTCCCTTCTTACGCGCCAGGGCGGCTTCAACAAAGCCCTTGAACAGCGGGTGACCGTCGCGCGGTGTCGAGGTAAATTCCGGATGGAACTGACAGGCGACGAACCAGGGATGATCGCCAGCTTCCACGACTTCCACCAGCTTGCCATCGGAGGAACGACCGGAGATTTTCAGGCCGGCTTCTTCCAGCCTGGGCAAAAAGTGGTTGTTCACCTCATAGCGGTGACGATGGCGCTCGCGAATGGTTTTCCGGCCGTAGCAGTTGGCAATGGTTGAGCCTTCGGTCAGCACACAATCCTGCGCGCCGAGACGCATGGTGCCGCCGAGATCGGACTCTCCAGTACGCTCTTCGCGCTCACCCGTGGAGTCCAACCACTCGGTAATCAGCCCCACTACCGGCTCTGGCGTATGCTCACGGAATTCGGTGCTATGGGCGTCTTTCAGACCGGCCACATTGCGGGCGTATTCAATCACCGCCACCTGCATGCCCAGACAGATTCCCAGATAAGGAACCTTGTTCTCACGGGCAAACTGGACCGTGCGGATCTTGCCCTCAACCCCACGCTCACCGAAGCCACCGGGCACCAGAATGGCATCCGCGCTTTCCAGTGCGCCGGTGCCATCGCGCTCGATATCTTCGGAGTCGATGTAGTTGATATTGACCTTGGTGCGGGTCTTGATACCGGCGTGCAGCAGGGACTCGATCAGCGATTTGTAGGCATCCAGCAGCTCCATGTACTTGCCGACCATGGCGATCGTAATCTCACCCTGCGGGTTCATCAGGGATTCAACGACGTCGTCCCATTCCCCCAGATCCGCCGGACGCGCATCCAGATTGAACCGCTCGATGACCAGCTGGTCCAGGCCGTGCTCGTGAAGCATGCGCGGAATGGCGTAAATCGATTTGGCGTCCTGGAGCGGAATGACCGCGCGCTCTTCCACGTTGGTGAAGAGTGCAATCTTGCGGCGGGAGCTGGCGTCCACTTCGTGCTCGGAGCGGCACAGCAGGATATCCGGCTGGAGGCCAATGGAGCGCATTTCCTTCACGGAATGCTGGGTCGGCTTGGTCTTGATCTCGCCCGCGGTCGCAATGTAGGGAACCAGGGTCAGGTGCATGAACAGCGCACGCTGGGGGCCAACCTCGACCTTCAGTTGCCGACAGGCCTCGAGGAATGGCAGTGATTCAATATCACCCACGGTACCGCCGATCTCGATCAGTGCCACATCGGCACCGGCCGCGCCTTCAACGACACGACGCTTGATTTCGTCGGTGATGTGCGGAATTACCTGAACCGTTCCGCCCAGGTAATCACCACGACGCTCCTTACGAATGACTTCTTCGTAGACACGGCCGGTGGTGAAGTTGTTCCGACGGCTCATCGGCGTGCGGATGAACCGCTCGTAGTGGCCCAGGTCGAGGTCGGTTTCCGCGCCGTCTTCGGTGACAAAAACCTCACCGTGCTGGAACGGGCTCATGGTGCCGGGGTCCACGTTGATGTACGGGTCCAGCTTGAGAATAGTGACCTTCAGGCCGCGTGCCTCGAGGATCGCTGCCAGAGAGGCGGATGCGATACCTTTCCCCAAGGAGGACACGACACCGCCGGTGACGAAAATATAACGCGTCATGCAGATTCCATGATTGTCTGGTTCGGTGAAGGAGGGAGATTGTCATCTCAAGATGGGACGCCAGACTACCAGAAACCCCCACCTGACTCAATCAAATTCCCGCTTCACAACAAGCCGCCAACCGGCGGCAGGAGCGCCTCCCGAGTATTGTTCAGAACACCAGAAATCGCCAATGGCGATCAACTCTCCGGTGTCTCCGGAACCCGCAAAAACCAACGGGAGACAGGCCCTTTCCCAGGGTGGCACGGCCTGCTCCTGGAACCAGTTTTTCAGTGATTTCGACGGCCCATCCGGACGGGGACGAACACGCTCGCCACCCTGCCTCGTAGATACCCTTATTGGCCCGGGCGGGCATTCCGGGTTAGCGACCGGCTCCAGCAACAGTGTCCAGTCGGCCCATCGCAATGACTCACCCGGCGTCAACGTCACCGACGACTGGGGCACCGTGGAGTGCTCCGGCACCAGATAAATCCACCCCTGGAACCGGCGCAGTCGAAACCCTTCCCCCCGCAACTCGGGTTCCCGGTCCTCGCGGGCCTGCAGCAGATCGTGCATAACCTGGTGCCAGTCCGAAACCACCGGCGGACGAAATCCACACTCCCGACTCCACCAGCGCATCAGATTTTTCTGCTCCACGACACTAAGCCCTTGCAAGGCGCGGACGGACACCGCCCTCGTACCCTCGGAACAGTCAGCCCATTGGCGCTCCGCCAGCCGCTCATTCAGAAACTCACTGTCGGCACAGGCCCTGGCACTGTGACGAACCCGCTGCGCCAGGCCCGGCCAACGGGCCCTCAGACCCGGAATGATGGCATGGCGAAGGTAATTGCGGTCATACCCCTGATCGGTATTGCTCGGGTCTTCCACCCACTCGAGCTCGGCTCTCCGTGCCCAGCGTTCAAGTTCCGCCCGTTCCAGCTCCAGCAGTGGCCGGGCAAGCTGCCCTGCCCCCAGCGGACGACAGTGCGGCATGCCGGCCAGCCCCGCGACTCCGCTGCCCCGAACCAGGCGAAACAGAACCGTTTCCACCTGATCGTCCGCGTGATGAGCCAAAAGCAGCAGGTCGCCCGGTTCAAGGACTTCTTCAAACACGGCGTAGCGGGCTTCGCGAGCGGCCTCTTCCACACCGCCGGTGCCGGTGTCGGCGCCAGCCCGTCCGTTGCCGACTGAAACACGTCGGGTGACCAGGGGAATACCCAAGGCGCTGCACTGGGCACGACAGAACGCCTCGGTGTCGCCGGCGTTGGGCTGGAGCTGATGATTTACATGAACGGCACGAATGCCAACTCGGTCACGGTGACAGAAGGCGGCCAGGTGCAGGAGCAAGACGGAATCCAGGCCACCACTCAGGGCGACCCACAGGCGGGAATGTTCGGGGAGCGACCTGACCGGCGCGCACAGTGCATCCGGCCAGGCAAATCCGTGATCGGGCTCAGCGCCCGTTGTCATAGCGGGTCAGCCGCTCATAGCGGCGGGCTACCAGCTCATCCAGCGGCAGGCGGCTGAGTTCCGCCACGCCATTGGCCAGGATCTCTTTCAGGGATTCCGACATCTCATCCGGGTTTCGGTGGGCGCCACCCAGGGGCTCCTGAATGACATTATCGGCCAACCCAAGGTCCCTCAGACGATCTGCTGTTACCCCCATGGCCTCTGCGGCCTGGGCTGCAAATTCTGCACTCTTCCAGAGGATAGAGGCACAACCTTCCGGGGAGATCACCGCATAGGTGGAGTACTGAAGCATATTCAACTGGTCGCAAACACCGATCGCCAGCGCGCCACCGGACCCGCCCTCACCAATCACCGTGGAGATGATCGGTGTCTTCAGTCGGGACATCACCGCCAGGTTGAAGGCGATGGCCTCACTCTGGCCACGCTCCTCGGCACCGATCCCGGGATAGGCTCCCGGGGTATCGATAAAGGTCAGGATCGGCATCTTGAACCGTTCAGCCATCTCCATCAGCCGCAGGGCTTTGCGATAGCCTTCCGGGCGGGGCATGCCGAAGTTGCGCTTGACCTTGTCCCGCACTTCCCGGCCTTTCTGGTGACCAATGATCATCACCGGCTTGTCGTTCAGACGCGCAGTCCCGCCGACAATGGCCAGATCGTCTGCGTACCGGCGGTCGCCGTGCAACTCGTCGAAGTCCTCAAAAATCGATTCAATGTAATCGAGTGTGTAAGGTCTGCGCGGATGACGGGCCAGACGAGCCACGTCCCAGGGTTTGAGATTCGAGAAGATGCTTTCAGTCAGGCTGACGCTCTTCTTCTTGAGCCGTGCAATCTCGTCGGTAATGTTGATATCGGTGTCGTTGCCCACCATGCGAAGCTCTTCAATCTTGGCTTCCAGGTCGGCAATGGGCTGTTCGAAATCCAGATAATTAGGGTTCATGATGTTCCATCATTTGATTGCCAGGTGGAGAAACACTCCGCCAAACCAGAATTTGGGACAAAGATAGCAGCGCCAGCAACACGGCTAAAGCGGACATTGGTATGAGTCGACATTCTGACAAAACCTTAATTTTTCAATATGTCAGCCGTATTTGCGCCCAGAACCTTGCCGGACTGATCTAATCATAGACCAGTTCTACGGACTGGTCGCCCACGAGGTAGCGAAGCTCCAGCAGCAGGTTATCGTCGGGCTGTACCCGCCAGGACTCCCCCAGTTCAATCCGGGTCTGGGCCTCGGCACTGGTGTATTCAATCCAGACCGGACTGCCCTCACACCGGAAGGGTCGGAGCGTGTTGTCCAGCTTTTCCAGCAGGCCGTTTTGCAGCTGGTCCGAACGCAGGGCAAGTTTTAGCCCACGGCTGAACTGCTGACGGGCGGTACCGACGTCCATCACCGAGCTCACCCGCATCTTCATCTGACCGGAATAGTCGTCGTGACTGACCTGGCCTTCGACCACAATCACCTGGTCCGACTGCAACAGCTCCCGATTCTCGAAAAAAGCTTCCGAGAACAGCGTTGCCTCGATACGGGCGCTACGGTCATCGAGGGTGATGAAACACATGGTTGAACCGGTCCGCGTCTTCATCGTGCGCTGGGCGACCACCAGGCCGGCCACCCGCTGGGGTGACTTGTTGGGCTTCAGGTCGGCAATGGAGGAACGCACAAAACGGCGCACTTCCTTCTCATACTCGTCGAACGGATGGCCCGTCAGGTACAAGCCAAGGGTATCCTTCTCACCTTTCAGGCGCTGTTTTTCCGGCCACTCCCGAACGCCAGCCACGTCGGCATAGGGATCGCCGCCCTCACCGCCTTCAAGCATCTCGCCAAACATATCCGTCATGCCCACGGATTCATTCCGGGACTGCTGGCCGGCCTGCTGAACCGCCTTGTCAATACTGGCCATCAGCTGCGCCCGGCTGGCACCCAGCTTATCCATGGCACCGGAGCGGATCAGCGCCTCCATGGCGCGCTTGTTGACCTTTTTCAGATCAATACGTCGACAGAAATCGAAAATATCCTGGTAGGGTTCGCCGTCACCACGGCCTTCCACGACACTCTGGATCGGCCCCTCGCCCAGCCCCTTGATGGCACCGAGGCCATACACGATCTGGCCATCATCATTGACCGTGAAGGTGTACTCCGACCGGCTCACATCCGGAACCAGAAGGTCCAGTTTCATGTTCCTGCACTCTTCCACCAGCGTGACCACCTTGTCGGTGTTCTGCATATCGGCGGTGAGCACCGCGGCCATGAACTCGGCCGGGTAATGCGCCTTCAGCCACAGGGTCTGGTAGGACACCAGCGCGTAGGCGGCGGAGTGGGACTTGTTGAAACCGTAACCGGCGAACTTCTCCACGAGGTCGAAGATGTTTTCTGCCAGGGTCTTGTCGATGCCGTTCTGCTCGCAGCCGTCCAGGAAGAACTGCTTCTGCTTGGCCATTTCCTCGGGCTTTTTCTTACCCATGGCCCGACGCAGCATGTCCGCGTTACCAAGGCTGTAACCGGCCATGACCTGGGCGATCTGCATGACCTGTTCCTGGTAGAGGATGACCCCGTAGGTGGGCTCCAGAACCGGCTTCAGGCCTTCATACTGATAATCGGGATGCGGGAAGGACATGGGCTGGCGACCATGCTTCCGGTCGATGAAGTCATCAACCATACCGGACTGCAGCGGCCCCGGCCGGAACAACGCTACCAGGGCGATCATGTCTTCCAGGGAGTCTGGCTGAAGCCGCCGGATCAGGTCCTTCATGCCCCGGGATTCCAGCTGGAACACCGCTGTGGTCTCGGCCTTCTTGAGCATGTCGAACGACGGCACATCGTCGAGCGGGATTTCATTGATATCCAGCTCCGGCAGGTCTCGCTGCTGCCGGCGCGGGTTAATCATATTCAGGGCCCACTTGATGATCGTGAGCGTGCGCAGCCCCAGGAAGTCGAACTTGACCAGTCCGGCATCTTCCACGTCGCCCTTGTCAAACTGGGTGACCAGGCTACCGCCCTCATCATCACAATAGAGCGGCGAGAAATCGGTGATCTTGGTGGGCGCGATCACTACGCCGCCGGCGTGTTTACCGGCATTCCGGCAGACACCTTCGAGCTTGAGCGCCATCTCCCAGATTTCCTGGGCTTCCTCATCGTTCTCGAGGAACTCCTTGAGCTGGGGCTCCTGCTCGATGGCCTTTTCCAGGGTCATGCCCACTTCGAACGGGATCAGCTTGGACAACTTGTCCGCCAAACCGTAGGACTTGCCCTGCACCCGGGCCACGTCCCGCACCACCGCCTTGGCCGCCATGGTCCCGAAGGTGATGATCTGGGAAACCGCCTCCCGGCCATATTTCTGGGCGGTGTACTCGATAACCCGGTCACGGCCTTCCATGCAGAAATCGACGTCAAAATCGGGCATGGAGACCCGCTCAGGGTTCAGGAACCGCTCGAACAGGAGATCGTATTCAAGGGGGTCAAGATCGGTGATCAGCTGGGCATAGGCCACCAGTGAACCGGCACCGGAACCCCGGCCCGGCCCGACCGGCACGCCATTGTTCTTGGCCCACTTGATGAAGTCCATCACGATCAGGAAGTAGCCCGGGAACCCCATCTGAATGATGATATCCAGCTCGAAGTTCAGCCGCTTGTAGTAGGCTGCCCGCTTTTCCTCGTAATCGGGATCATCCTTGCTCAGGGTCTTGGCAAGACGTTCTTCCAGTCCTTCCTCGGACACCTTGCGGAAGTAGTCGTCCATGGTCATCCCATCCGGGATGGGATAATTCGGCAGGAAGTACTCGCCCATCCGGACCTTCACGGAGCAGCGGCGGGCAATCTCCATGGTGTTCTCGATAGCCTCGGGAATGTCGGCAAACAGCTCGATCATGTCCTCGGCGCTGCGCAGGTATTGCTGGTCGCTGAACCGTCGGTCCCGACGGGGGTCGTCCAGTGTCCGACTCTCGCCGATGCAGACCCGGGCCTCGTGGGCTTCAAAGTCCTCGGCATCAACAAAGTGCACATCGTTGGTAGCCACCACCGGCAGACCCAGCTCCTGGGCCAGCGCAACACTCCGGTGCAGGCAGTCCTCATCGCCGGGACGACCGGTACGCTGAAGTTCCAGGTAACAGGCATCCGGATAGAGGTTCATCCAGTACTCGGCACGCTCCCGAGCAAGCTCTGGCTTGTCGGCCAGCAGGGCCTTGCCGATATCGCCCAGTTTCGCCCCGGACAGCATGATCAGGCCGCCAGGCCGGTCTTCCAGCCACTTGCGCTGAATAATCGGCTTGCCGAAACGCTGCCCTTCGGTGTAACCCAGAGAAATAATTTCAGTCAGGTTCAGGTAGCCATCGTTATTCCGCGCCAACAACGTCAGCCTGAACGGATTGTCCGGTTCGTCGGGATTCTCCAGCCAGAGGTCCGCCCCGATAATGGGCTTCACTCCGGCACCGGTGGCGGCCTTGTAGAAACGAACCAGGGAACACATGTTCGACTGCTCGGTGAGTCCGACGGCTGGCATACCCAGCTCGGCAACCCGGTTGATCAGGGGCTTTACCCGTACCAGTCCGTCAACCATTGAGTATTCGGAATGTACGCGGAGGTGTACAAAAGTCTGTGCCATAACGTCAGGCAATTCCTGTGGTAAATTCTGTTCGGGCCCGGGCGTTAACCGCCAATCAGGGCCCGGATGTCTGCTTCTGTCTGGGGGCCGAAGCGGGCCTCGAGCAACTCCCCGTCCGGGTTCATCACAAAGGTTGCCGGCAAGGCCACCGGCGTCTGCCAACCAAGCTTCTGGCCCGGGTCTTCCGCCAGCATGGTGAACTCAATGCCCATGCGCTCCCCCAACTGTTCCAACTCCTGACCCTGGATGCCATCAAAATTGACACCGAGTACGGCGATATCCGGCGCCTTGTCCAACTCATTGAGTTCGGGAATCTCCTCCAGACAGGGCTTGCACCATTCCGCCCAGTAATTGACCAGAACCCACTGGCCACGAAGCTGGTCCCAGTTCAGTTTCGGACCGCCAGCGCGGTCCAGCTCGATCTTCTCGCAACCGGCGGTCACCAGGATCAGAAAGAACAGCCCGAAGCGGGCCATCCGGTGGAGAAACCTCCGGTTTGCAGGGTACTGCACGAGAAAACCTCCTGTTAGACTACGGGCGGACAAAACTGCTGTATCCATTCAGACAGACGATCAGGCTCGAAGATGACAGAACCAACCCGGATTTTCCACAACCCACGCTGTTCAAAATCACGCCAAACCCTTGAACTGCTTACAGATCGGGGGATTGAACCGGAAATTGTGCGCTACCTGGAAACACCGCCGACACAGCGCGAAATGGCCGATATCCTGGCGGCACTTGATGCCGAGCCCCGCGCGCTGATGCGCACCAAGGAAAAGGAATACAAGGAGCTCGGACTCGACAACCCCGATCTGAGTCGTGACCAGCTTATCGCCGCCATGGTGGCCAACCCCAAACTGATTGAGCGCCCCATTGTACTCGCGAATGGCAAGGTTGCGGTAGGTCGACCGCCGGAAAACGTGCTGTCAATCCTGTAATACCAGCTCACGCAATTCACCACTGATTGAAGGAACCCGCCCATGGCCGAACAGGCGCCGTATATCCTGATCCTGTTTTACAGCCGGAACGGCCAAACCACCGAACTGGCAACCCAGATCGGTCGGGGAGTGGCCCGGGTTGCCGGTATCGAGGCCCGCGTACGAACCGTGCCGCCGGTATCGCCGGATACCGACGCGTCACTGCCTCCTGTGCCCGACAGTGGCGCGCCTTATGCCACCAAATCAGACCTCGCCCACTGTGCCGGGCTGGCACTGGGCAGCCCGACCCGCTTTGGCAACATGGCGGCACCCCTGAAGCACTTTCTCGATACCACCGGCGACCTCTGGCTCAGTGGCGCCTTGTCGGGAAAACCGGCTGGCGCCTTCACCTCAACCGGAAGTCTCCATGGCGGTCAGGAAAGCACCCTGTTGACCATGATGATCCCCCTGCTGCACCACGGCATGGTGCTATGCGGCCTGCCCTACACCGAAAAAGCGCTCGGTGAGACGGAAACCGGGGGGACACCCTATGGACCCAGTCACTGGGCGGGCACCGGCGAGCAATTACCCGTCAGTCCCCATGAAAAAGCCCTGTGTCAGGCCCTGGGTGAGCGTCTGGCCCGTTTCGCACTCAAACTGTCCGCCTGATACACCCCGGACCGCTTGTCGTAATGCACTTCTAAACTCTCTTTGGAATCACGCTATGCTTCACAACCCCAAAGCCCGGAACACAGCCCGGCTGACCATCCTGCTTTATCTGGGCGTGCTGGCTACGCTGCTGGTCACCACATTTTATCCCGCCCCTGTGGAGGGCGTCTCAGTTCCGCTGATGCTGACGGTTAAACTGTTGCCACTACTGGCCTTCGCCGTTCCGGTGTTCCGTGGTCACAACCGGGGTTACATCTGGCTGGCCTTTGTGGTCATCTTCTACTTCACCCAGGCGGTGGTTTCCGCCTGGTTGAGCGAAGGCGCCGCCGGGCCGGTTCTGCTCACCGTGCTGACGTTCCTGCTGTTCACTGTGGCCATGATTCACCTGAAAGTGAACCGGCCAGTTGCAGACTGATCCACCCTGAAACGAATGCAACAGCGAGTTCCCATGTCTGACACCCACACGCCTGAGCGTGCTCAAAAACCGACGGTACCCGCGCACAGCACACTGACCCTGAGAGACGTGTGCACGGCGCTGGTTACCAGCGGGGAAATCAGTCAGGACGACGCCGAACGGGTTTTGACGGCCAACCTCGGCGCCGCCTCCGGCACTGGCCAGGCGGCAAAACGCCATCCGCTGGAGCTGGTTGCCATCGCAGGCCTCACCAGCCTGAAAACCGACCGGACCCTGGATCTTGACCGCCTGACCCTGTGGCTCGCGGACTGGGCGGGGCAGACCTATTACCATATCGATCCGCTGAAAATTGATGCCCCCGCGATCGCCAAAGTCATGTCGTATGCGTTCGCCCAGCGCCATGGCATTCTCGCCGTGGAAATCCAGCAGGATGAAGTTCTGGTCGCCAGCCCCGAGCCATTCAAAAGCGACTGGGAGAGCAATCTGCGCCAGGCCCTGCGCAAAGATATTCGTCGAGTGGTCGCCAACCCCGAGGACATCCGGCGTTACACGGTTGAATTCTACCAACTGGCCAACTCCGTCAGTAAGGCGGGCGGTAGCCAGTCACCCGGCGCCGGTGGTAACCAGAATTTCGAGCAGCTGCTGGACCTGGGCACCTCCGAAAACCCCGACGCCAACGATCAGCATGTGGTCAAGATCGTCGACTGGCTGCTTCAGTACGCCTTCGACCAGCGGGCATCGGACATCCACATCGAGCCCCGACGGGCCGTTACCCAGGTCCGCTTTCGGATCGACGGAGTTCTGCACAACGTCTACGAATTTCCGGAACACGTGGGCGTGGCCGTCACCAGCCGCCTGAAAATTCTGGGCCGCCTGAATGTTGCCGAGAAACGGCGGCCACAGGACGGCCGGATCAAGACCAGAAAGCCCGACAATCGTGAGGTGGAACTGCGGCTGGCCACCATGCCGACTGCGTTTGGCGAGAAGATGGTGATGCGGATATTCGATCCGGACGTTCTACTGAAATCCTACGAGCAGCTCGGTTTCGGCAAGGATGACCGGGAACGCTGGCAAGCCATCACTTCTCACCCCCATGGCATTGTCCTGGTCACCGGCCCCACCGGCTCCGGCAAAACCACCACACTCTACTCCACGCTCAAGCAGGTGGCTTCGCCAGAACTGAACGTCTGCACCATTGAAGACCCAATCGAGATGGTGGAACCGGCGTTCAACCAGATGCAGGTTCAGAACAACATTGATCTGACGTTCGCGGCGGGGGTTCGGGCGCTGTTGCGGCAGGATCCGGACATCATCATGATCGGCGAGATCCGGGATCTGGAAACCGCAGAGATGGCCGTGCAGGCTGCACTTACCGGCCACCTCGTGCTTTCCACGCTGCACACCAACGACGCCCCCAGCGCGATCACCCGACTGATGGAACTGGGCATTCCTCCCTACCTGATTCGCGCCACCGTTCTCGGCGTCATGGCCCAGCGCCTGACCCGCACCCTGTGCCCGCACTGCAAGGCACCCGGGCCTGCAGACGAACAGGCCTGGCAGACCCTGACCCGGCCCTGGAAGGCACCGGTTCCCAAACAGTTCTATCATCCGGTGGGCTGCCTGGAATGCCGGAATACCGGTTATCTCGGTCGTGCCGGCGTCTACGAGATCATGAGTCTGTCCGGCACCCTGACCCGGCAGATCACCGACCGATGCGAGCTTGAACAGTTGCGACTGGATGCCTATAAGGAAGGCATGAAATCGCTGAGACTCAGCGGTGCCCAGAAGGTTGCGGCGGGACAAACGACAGTCGAGGAGATTCTCCGGGTAACCCCGGAAAGCCAGCGGTGACGTTCGGTTGATTTCAGGCGCCGGGCCGTAACCCACACTGTCCAAGCAGGTTCTGCCAGGCCCGGGTATGGCGTGACATGGCCTCATCAAGTTCCCGCCAGAGACTATTTTCTGCAACCTGGGACAAATGCCGTTGGTACCAGCTCTCGAAGGCCGACGGCATAACGCTCCGCTGCTCCCCGGCCAGCGCGGCAAGCGGCTCGATCAGGGTCATCCGGGCCCGACGCACATCGCTCATATACGGCTGTATCTTTTCGATATAGACGCTGAAGAACATGCTCTGGACGATCTCTGACTGATTGTTGGGCTTGCCGTTCAGGCACAAGGGACGTCCGTTTACCCGACCCTGAATAAGGGCCGTGGCATCATCAAGCCGGGTTTTCAGTAAGGCTGCGCTATTGATCAACTGGCCGGCCCGGTATTCCGCCTGCCACCGCTGTTGCACGGAGCCGGCAAATTCCAACGATACCTCGAGCGTCCCCGACCGCAAGGCTACCACCGCGTTTTTCAGCTCATTGGCATCAAGCGCCAGATCAGATACCGGATTTCCCTTGGGCGAGACGGGATAATACCCCTTGGCCAGGGTAAACAGCGTCTCGATTTCTTCGACGCCCCAAGTGGCATTCCAGATCGCAATGGGCAAGGATTCCCGCTTGCTTTCTATCGCCTCTTCCAGGGCCTCCACCAACTCTTCGTCGTCCGTTTCGGGCAAGCAGTCCTGGGCCGCCTCGATAAACCGGAGTTCGTAACGTAACCGGTTCAACGGTTGCATGACCTTGCCCATGACCGAGTTCTTCTCGCCCACCACGAACTGCAACTCACAGCCATACAGGGACAGAAAGTCCAGCATGCCCATATCCAGCTCCGGCATGGGCAGGACCCGATTGCGGCGTCTGGGGATTTGCGAGGGAGACTCAATGGCGGTGACCCCGGGCTCCGTTTCCAGAACCCGGGCGACCCGCTCAACGTATTCATCCATCATCGGACGGGCTTCAGAGAAGGGATTGCACCCGCTCAGAAGTGCCAGAAACAGGCCCGAAACGAGTATCCTGATCCATCTGACACCGGGCATGAACGTCTCCTGAGCGTTGACAAGGGAGGCTTACCGCTTGCGCAGCAGGGGATCCACCTCCGAAAAATCACGGGCCACGAACCGGCCGGTTTCAGGCAGGTCGCCGTCACGCACCAGCCAGGCCGTTTTCATTCCAGCCGCCTCAGCCGCCTCCAGCTCCGCCTCGACATCGGACAGGAACAGAACCGTCTTGGGCTCCACCCCCAGCTCACTCAGGATCGCCCGATAAGAGTCGGCCTCTTTCTTGCCGCCGATCCGGGTGTCGAAATACCCGGAAAAGTACGGGGTGAAGTCTCCGGCCGTGGTGAATCCGAAGATCAGCTGCTGGGCCTTGACCGATCCGGAGGAGTATACGAACAGACGTAAACCCCGATCATGCCAACGCTGCAGGTAGTCGGCAGCGTCGTCGTATATGTGTCCCTTGATCTCTCCCTGCTGGTAGCCTTGCTCCCAGACCATACCCTGAAGGGCTTTCAATGGAGTTTCTTTGCGGTCTTCCCGGATCCAGGTCTGCAGGGTGTCTATCAGCGCCTCGATATCGCTGCGATCAACATTGGCCTTTTGTGCCACCGCATCCAGCTGCTCAGCCACAGCGGGGCTGTCCTCATGGTGCTCCCGGACGAACGCCGGGAGATGCTCGCTGGCATAGGGAAACAGCACGTCGTGAACAAAGGAGATCGAGCTCGTTGTCCCCTCGATATCGGTCAGGACAATCCGGATCATCCGGCAGCTCCTGCCAGTGCTTCATAACGCGGCAAATGCCCTGCGATATCTTCACCGGTAAAGTCCGCCACCCAGCCTTCGGGATTGGTGAACAGGCGGATACAGGTAAACCGCGGTTCGGGCCCCATGTCGAACCAGTGCCGGGTGCCGTTTGGTACGCTGATCAGATCGTTTTTCTGACACAGAACGGCAAACACCTCGTCGCCCAGGTGCAGATAGAACAGCCCCTGCCCGCGCACGAAGAACCGGACTTCGTCCTCGCTGTGGGTGTGCTCGTCCAGGAATTTCTGGCGAAACGCGTCTTTTTGCGGATTGTCCGGGTTCAGGCTGATCACATCGGCGGTCTGAAACCCACTCTCGGCTTTCAGCGCGGCCACTTCCTCCTGATAAGCCTCCAGAATGTCGTCCTGAGAGGCTTCCGCCGGAAGATACCGGGTCGGCCACTGCTCAAAGCGAATGCCCTGCTTCGCCAATAGCTCCCGAATTTCCGACGGGTTTTCAGTGACCGTATGAGCCGTCTCTGGCTGGCTCTGGTTAAAAATACTCAAGGTAGTCATGGGCGAACCCTCATGGTTTCAAGTTCACATTCAAACAGGAATTCAAAGGCTTCTACATGGCGAAGGCAGTCCGCCATGGTTTTGCCCCAGGTATAGAGACCGTGGCCGCGTATCAGATAACCCGGTTGCTCCGGATGGTCTGTGAACCAGGTTTTGGTGTCTCTGGCGAGGGCATCGATGTCCTGGGTATTGTCGAAAACGGGGACGGCCAACTGGGATTCGTGGGTCTGCACACCACTGAACGCCTTTTGCAGCTCGTACCCCTCCAGCACCAATGGCTGACCCGCGGGCAGCAATCGGCTCAGCACCGTGGCCTTGACCGAGTGGGTGTGGAGCACTGCGCCCACGTCGGGAAATACCTCATAGAGTACCGTATGAAGCCGGGTTTCCGCCGACGAGCGGCAATCGCTCTGGACCGGCTGCCCGGCGAGATCCACCACCATGACATCGCCCGCGCCCAGCTCACCCTTGTGACGTCCGGATACGGTGATGGCGATGTGTCGTTCGTCGATTCGAGCCGAGTAGTTACTGCTGGTAGCCGGCGACCAGCCCCGTTGGTACAGGAAGCGTCCAGCTTCAACAATGGCGTCCGCCGCGACGGCGTATCGGGTTACATCAAACACGGCCTATCCCCCAGGTTTCGAATCGCCTTAGAAGCGTTCATTTGCCGACATTATAGGGATGGTAAAGCAGCCCGCAAATGGTGTCGCGCTGCGATCACGTCGGCGACCACGGAGATCGCAATTTCCGCGGGTGTCTTGCTGGGAATATCGACCCCGATGGGCGCGCGCAGCCGATCCAGGGCCAGCTGATCAAGCCCGAGGGAGGCAAGCCGCTCCCGACGGGCTTCCGAGGTCTTCCGGGACCCCATGGCCCCGACGTAGAAGGCCCGTGATGCCAGTGCCGCCAGCAGACCCATGTCGTCAATCCGGGGATCGTGAGCCAGGGCAAGCACCCCGGACCAGGGATCATTGAAACGCTGACCGATCAGATCATCCGGCAAGGCACGCTCCAGGGGTATGTGCGGGTACCCCCAGCCCTCGGCAAAGGCGTCCCGTGGTTCGCACAGGGTTACTTCGAAATCGGCCGCTGCCGCAAAGTCCGCAACATAGCGAGCCACCTCCCCGGCACCAATCAGCAACAATCGGCACTCGGGCTGCAGTACATGCTCGAGCTGATCGCCATCGAAGGTCAGGGATGAGGGGGACGGGCCCGTCAAGGAGACCAGTTCCGGCGCAGCATCCAGACGAACGCGGCGCGTCACAGGCCTGCGCTGTTTCAGGGCCAATGCCAGGGCGGCAACATGATTTTCCGCCTCGGCGCTCTGGAGAGGCTCCACCAAGAGGCGAATCCTGCCGCCACAGGGCAACTGGAACTGGTCGCGATCGTCATCGGTAATGCCGTAATCAATCGCCACCGGCTTCGTGGGACCACTACTGGCGGTACGACGCAGCAAGTCCTCCTCGAGGCAGCCGCCGGAGACCGACCCACTCCAGCGCCCGGACGCACTGATTGCGAGCCAGGATCCGACAGGCCGGGGCGACGAGCCCCAGGTTTCGACGATGGTGCAGAGCCAGACCCGCTCGCCCTGATCCAGCCAGGCCGCAACATCGAGGATGACCGAGGCGCGGCCGGTTGCCGGTATGCTCTCACCGGCCATCTCAGGCAGTGGCCTTTAACGGCAGGCTGCGCTGCCGTTCACCGGTCAACGCGAAAAGCGCGTTACCAAGCGCCGGAATAACCGGCGGGACACCGGGCTCCCCGACACCGGTTGGCGGTTCCTCACTGTCAACAAGCTCCACCGCCACGTCCGGGCGCTCGTATTGACGCATCAGTTGGTAGTCATGGAAGTTGCTCTGCTGGACCTCACCCTCTTCCAGGGTGATTTCACCATAGAGGGCGGCGGTCAAACCAAAGAGGATCCCCCCTTCGATCTGGTCCTCGACGATTCGCGGATTCACCACCTGGCCGCAGTCTACGGCTGCAGACACCCGATAAATTCGAATGGCACCGTTCTCAACACCAGCCTCGACCACTTGGGCGACAAAGGTGCCGAAGCTCCGGAACAGCGCGATTCCGCGCCCACGACCTTCCGGCACCGGCTGGTCCCAGCCCGCCAGCCGCGCGGCCCGATCAAGCACCTCTCGATGACGGGGTTCGGAGGCCAGCAGCTTGCGGCGAAACTGGTAAGGATCCTCGCCGGCCTCATGAGCAAGCTCATCCATGAAGGTTTCAACCGCAAAGCCATTATGGGAATAGCCCACCGAACGCCACCAGGTAACCGGCACCCCCGGATCCGTGTGGGTATGACGAATATCGATGTTGCTGACCGCGTAGGGGTATTCGACCGCCCCTTCAATGGCCGACATGTCTTTGGGCGTAGCGATGCCCTCCAGCATCAGTCCCATCGAACCAAGGCTGTCGTACATGAACTTGGGCGCCCACGGGTACTGGGCCGGCGCCGCGTTGCGCACGTACCAGTCCAGAATCTGGGGGCCAACAATCTGATGGTGCCAGCCAGTCAGCTCCCCATCCGAGAGCGACGCTCTCATACGGTGCAGCATCGCCGGGCGATAGAGATCGTGGCGGGTATCTTCCTCCCGGGACCAGATGACCTTTACCGGCTTGCCGGTGCGGTATGACACTGCGGCGGCTTCTTCGATGAAATCCTGGGTCAGTCGGCGACCGAAACCACCACCCAGGAATGTGGTGTTGATGGTGACGTCATCCGGCGACAGGTCTGTCGCCCGGGCCGCGGCAATCTGCCCCAGGTCCGGCGCCTGGGTCGGTGCCCAGATCTCCACACTGTCGCCCCGGTACCAGGCCGTCGCATTCATCGGTTCCAGGGTGGCGTGCGCCAGATAGGGCTGGGCGTATTCCACTTCGAGTACCGTGGGTGCGGCCCCGGCGGCCTTGTCAAAATCACCCTCGCTGCGTTCGGTCTCACCCGGGTTTTCGTCTGCTGCTTTGCGGTAGGCATCGAACACCTCGTTGGTGGACACCGACAGGGCCTCTGAGAAATCCCATTCGACGATCAATTTCGCCTGGGCCTTTCGGGCGCGCCAGTATTTGTCAGCGACCACAGCCACGCCACGCTCTATCTCCACCACGTCAACCACGCCAGGCATGGCCCGAACTTCCTCTGCGTTGAACGCATGGGCCCGACCACCGTAACGGGGAGCACGGGTCACCACCGCGTAGACCATGCCGGGTAATTCGACATCGATACCGTATTCGGCGGTCCCCGTAGACTTGGCTTCGGCATCAAGCCGGCCGCCGCGCTTGCCAATATACTTCCACTCGCTGCGAGGCTTGAGCCGGACATCGCCGCGAATAACCTCTTTGGACGCCAGCTCCACCAACTGGCCAAAGCGCATGGAGTCGATTCCGTTCGGATGCACCACCTGCCCGTCGCGAACGGTGCAGTCGGCGACCTCGACCTCCCAGACCCGTGCGGCGGCCATGACCAGCATCTGCCTGGCCGACGCGCCGGCGGTCCTCAATGGCTCCCAGCTGGTCGCAACACTGGTGCTGCCACCGGTGAGCTGGAGCTTGTAGAGGGGGTTGCGGTATTCCGGAGCCGCGGGCGCGAACCGTGGCGTTATGGCATCCGGCTCGACGCCAAGTTCCTCGGCAATCAAGGTTGTCAGGCCCGTGTAGGTTCCCTGCCCCATCTCCACTCGCGCCAGGGTAAAGAAGATTTCGTCGTCCCTGGTCAGCTCAAGCCAGGCATCCGGTTTCCACTCGCCGGTTTCAGGCTGATACCCGGTCTGGGCGCCGGCACAGCCAGGCAACGAAAGCGAGAGCATCAGGCTGCCAGAAGCGCCGACACCAACTTTCAGGAAGTCACGTCTGTTCATGCTCACGTTACGCGCCCTCCTTCGACTCGGACGGCGTGGCATTGGCAACCGATTCAACCGCGGCAACTATGCGGGAATAGGTGCCGCATCGGCAAAGATTACCGGTCATGGCCGCGATTATATCGTCACGGGAAGGGCTGGCATTGGTAGCCAGCAGGTGGGCGGCACTCATGATCTGGCCTGACTGGCAATAGCCGCATTGCGGCACACCCTGTTCAATCCAGGCCTCTTGCAGGGCATGCAGGCGATCCCGGTCGCCCAGCCCCTCAATGGTCGTTACCTGGCCACCAGCCGCCAGTTCTAATGGCGTGGAGCAGGAGCGCACCGGTTGTCCATCAAGATGCACGGTGCAGGCGCCACAGAGCCCCGCGCCACATCCGAATTTGGTGCCCTTGAGGCCCAGTTCGTCCCGGATGACCCATAAAAGAGGAGTATCCCCCTCGACTTCCAGCGAACGTTGCTCGCCATTGACTGTCAGGCTCAACGCCATATCCCTGCTCTCCCGCACTTACTTCCGGTCCACCCGGACAGTTGTTATTCTTTCCCGCCTCAATGATGCTCGGACCGGAGTGTTACTTGATGACTTCCTTGCCTTCCTTATCGACCCAGATTTTGCGTTCTCCGGAGTCCATCTGGCCATTGGAATTCCAGACCTCACGGTTTTCGGTGGCGCCCTCAAGCTTGCCATTGTCATTCCAGATGACGCGATCCTTACAGCCAGCCAATGCAACTACCGAACACACGATCAACAAAATCTTTTTCACGCTAATACCTCTCTGGGGCCGCTTACGCGGCTTGAAAATGACACTCAAGGATGAGGGACTCGTTACCGACTCCCGTGAACTTCACGATTATGTTGCTTGTCCCGTTCACTCTTTCGAACCATGACATACACGGCACCGGTGCCGCCATGGTGTTTCTGGGCCGAATGGAAAGCCAGCACATCGTCGAGTTCGGGGAGCCACTTCGCCAAATAGCTCTTCAGCTGTGCGATACCATCGGGATTGCGCTCGCCCTTTCCGTGCAGAATGATCACTGAACGCAGCCCATACCGGACGCAGTCTCCCACGAACGCGAACACTTCCCGGCGGGCTTGTTCAACTGTCATCCGATGCAGATCAAGCCGGGCCTCGATCGGGTACTGGCCCAGCCGCAGCTTGCGAAACACGCCGTGCTGGATACCTGGTCGCTGCCAGGCCAGAACATCATGGGCAGTCAGGGGCTCCACCATGTCGGACGTCAGGGGGTTCTTGTCCCTGATCACCTTTTCAACCGCCGCACGCTGGCGCTCCAGATGGCCGGGGGTAAGCTCCCGGGGTGCCTGGACTTCGGCGCGATTGGGCTTTTTTATACGCCGAACATCCTTCATTTCTTCCAGGAAGCTCTGGCGTTCTTCTTTCGTGGTCATGGCAGTGCTATCAGTACGCTGTGAATTGGCAAACTTTACCACCCGCTCCGCCCGCCATAAAGAAGTGCCAAACGGCCTCGCCCGTTCGACGAAAATCGTAAGGCTCTTCACCGGTCAGGTGAACTACACTGGAACCGGACAATAATAACGAAGGAAGGACCCCTACATGGCCGCAGCGAATCAGGACAGCGCCCGTCCGCACAACACCCGAGCCATCATGACATTCCTTCGGGAGCATGCCCCGTTTTCCAGCATGGACGACAATCACCTGGCTCATTTTGCGGAGCATGCCACCCTGCGATTCTATGCAGACGGCGATGAAGTGATTTCTCCGGACGACGGCGTGGTAAAACGATTTTACGTCGTAAAGCAGGGACGGATCCGCGGCGAACGCCATAATGAAAAGGAAGACCGGACCGATACCACCTTCGAAATCAGTCTGGGCGAGTGCTTTCCACTGGCCGCACTCATTGGCGAACGGCCAACCCGGACACTGCACCGGGCGGCAGGCGACACCTTCTGTCTAAGTATTGAACAGGATGCTTTTATCACCCTGTTCTCCGAGAGCGAACATTTCCGCGACTTCTGCCTGCGCGGTGTCAGCAGCCTGCTCGATCAGGTGAACCAGCGGATCCAGTCCAGTGCCATGGCGTCGATCGGCTCCAGCAACACCCTCGACACACCGCTTGAACGCTACGCCCTCAGAAATCCGATTGTCTGCTCCCCGGACCTTCCCGTCCGCAAAGCCGTGGCGCGAATGCACGAGAACAATGTCGGCAGCATTATTGTGACTGACGACAACCGACACCCGGCCGGCATTTTCACTCTTCGGGACCTGCGCACCATGATCGCGGAAGAGAAAGGCCCGCTGGACACCCCGATACGGCAAGTAATGACCGCAGATCCCTGCCGCCTGCCCTCCCACGCTGACGCCTTTGAAGCCGCCATGCTGATGGCCGAACACCATTTTGCGCACCTGTGCGTGGTCGATGACGAGAATCGACTGATCGGCGTGGTGTCCGAGCGGGACCTGTTCGCCCTGCAGCGGGTCGATCTCGTCAACCTTGCCCGCACCATCGGCACCGCCACTCACCTGAGAACTCTGGTCAGCCTGAGAACCGACGTGTCCCGACTGGTCGATGCCATGCTGGCGCATGGCGCGGATTCCGGCCAGGTCGTGAAGATCATCACCACCCTGAACGACGTCACCGTAAGGCGGGTACTGGAACTCAACATCAAGAAAAACGACCCGGGCATTCCGTTTACCTGGCTGACCTTCGGGAGCGAAGGCCGACAGGAACAAACCCTGCTCACCGATCAGGACAACGGTATCCTGTTCGAGACCCCGGAAGGCATGACCGAAGACCAGGTCCGGGAGAAATTGCTCCCGTTCGCACAAACGGTCAACCAGGAGTTGGCAGAGTGCGGTTTCACCCTTTGCAAGGGCAACATCATGGCCAGCAACCCCAAGCTCTGCCTCAGTGATCGCGAGTGGGACGACTGGTTCATCCGGTTTATCGATGCCTCAACGCCACAGAACCTGGTGTACTCCTCCATTTTCCTTGATATGAGGTCGGTGTTCGGGCCCACGGAGCCACTGAACAAACTGCTCGACAAGGTGCTCTCCCGCATCCGCAAAAACGCCCTGTTCCAGAAAATGCTCGCCGGAAATGCTTTTCAGCGGAAACCACCGCTGACCATGTTCCGCAATTTCCGATACGTCACCGATGGCAACAAACACGCCCTGGATCTCAAGCGACAGGGGCTGGCCCCGTTTGTCGAGTCGGTCCGAGTGTTTGCGCTCGCCAACGGGGTGGAAACCGCGAATACCCTTGAACGGATGGACGAACTGGCCAAAAAGGGCGTGTTCGACCCGAAAGATGCCAACGCCTGGAAAGAGGGCTACAGCCTCATCCAGGCCATTCGCATGCGATCTCATCAGGAAATGCTGAACCGGGGCGAGGAGCTCACGAATTACATCGATCCGGACGACCTGAACCCCCTGGACCGGCGAATCCTGCGGGAATCCTTCCGTCAGGCCCAGCGTCTGCAGCAGAAACTCGAAGTTACCTACCAACTCTGAAGGCCGGCCCGAACCATGCTTGAGCAAATCAGACAGTGGATAGAACGGCATCGCGGGGGCCGCGGCGCCGGGGTGGACCTGGGGAACCTGCCAAATCCGAAAATCCCGGGCGACCAACTCCTCGCTGGCAGCCGGCTGATCGTACTGGACCTTGAGACAACCGGACTGAATGCCGCCAAAGACGAGGTGATTGCCATCGGCGCTGTCGCCATCAACGGCGGCGTCATTCACCTGCACGACCAGTTCGATCTGATACTGCGGCGCCCAGAGCTGGATATCACGGAAACCGTCCTGATTCACGGGATTGGCAACGAGGCCCTGACCCAGGGCCACGAAACCGAAGACGCCCTGCTCTATCTGCTGGACTGGATGAACGGCGACCCGGTACTGGCCTACCATGCCGCGTTTGACCAGAAATTTCTGGAGAAGACCCTCCGCAGCCAACTGGGCTACACGCCGAGCCACACCTGGATGGACGTTGCCGACCTGCTACCGGTGTTCTTCCCGGACGCAAAAACCGGCGGGAAAGGGCTGGATAACTGGGCCGATTTCTTCGGACTGGAGGTCAGTGCCCGGCACAACGCCGCGGCCGATGCCCTCGCCACCGCCGAGCTGACCCTGATCGCCCTGAACCGGGCACGAAAAGAGGGCCTGAAAACTCTGAAAGAGCTTCACGACAAGCTGCGTTACCACCGTCGCCTTCAAAACATGCATCGGTTCTGAACAAATAGGGAATCTGTGCTCGTCGAATGACCCAAAACGACGGCAAATGACTGAGAATTAGACCTTTTGCCAATATCTATAAATCGCTTGACCGGTAAAGTCAGATATGACAACAAGTCGGAGAGTCACTATATGAATAATAAATTCTCTATCCGGAAAAGCACATATAAAACCCACCCTACCTCCACAACAACAAAACAGGAGTGATCCTATGTCAGGTCATAGCTACGACGCTGAAAACTACTGGAAGGCGAACCTGCGCCTCATACTCGGGAGCCTTGTCGTTTGGGCCCTCGTTTCCTACGGCTTTGCAATTTTGCTCCGTCCCCTGCTGGCCGGCATTCCCGTCGGTGGAACGGACCTGGGCTTCTGGTTTGCCCAGCAAGGTTCCATTCTCACGTTCATCGCGCTGATTTTTCACTACGCATGGCGCATGAACAAGATCGACGAAAAATTCGGCGTGCACGAGGAGTAAGAACGAATGAGCCAATTTGCCATCAATATCATCTTCGTAGGGGGCTCCTTCCTCCTCTACATCCTGATCGCTATCTGGGCGAAAGCCGGTAGCACCAAGGACTTCTATGTCGCCGGCGGCGGCGTTCATCCGATCACCAACGGTATGGCGATCGGTGCGGACTGGATGTCAGCGGCATCCTTCATTTCCATGGCTGGCCTCATTGCCGCCGGTGGTTATGCCAACTCAACCTTCCTCATGGGCTGGACCGGCGGCTATGTGCTGCTCGCCATGCTGCTCGCTCCGTACCTGAGGAAGTTTGGCAAGTTCACGGTTCCCGAGTTCATCGGTGACCGTTTCTACAGCAAGAATGCGCGTCTGGTAGCGGTTCTCTGCCTGATTGTCGCGTCTGTAACCTACGTAATCGGTCAAATGGCGGGCGCCGGTGTTGCCTTCTCACGGTTCCTCGAAGTGGACGCCACTCTGGGTCTTATCATCGCTGCGATCGTGGTCTTCATCTACGCCGTACTCGGCGGCATGAAGGGCATCACCTACACCCAGGTAGCCCAGTACTGCGTGCTGATCATCGCCTACACCATCCCTGCGGTGTTTATCTCCGTGCAACTGACCGGCAACCCAATCCCCGGTCTCGGTCTGTTCTCCACGCACGCCGATTCTGGCATGCCACTGCTCGCCAAGCTGAATCAGGTCATCACTGACCTCGGCTTCAACGAGTACACCGCGGACGTGGACAACAAGCTGAACATGGTCCTGTTCACCCTGTCGCTGATGATCGGTACCGCGGGTCTGCCACACGTCATCATCCGCTTCTTCACCGTACCGAAGGTTGCGGACGCTCGCTGGTCTGCCGGCTGGGCCCTGGTATTCATTGCCCTGCTGTACCTGACCGCTCCGGCTGTTGCCTCCATGGCGCGCCTGAACCTGATGACCACCATCTACCCGGACGGCACTTCAGCGCAGCCGATCCAGTACGATGAGCGTCCGAACTGGGTGAAGGAATGGGAAGTTACCGGTCTGATCCAGTTTGAGGACAAGAACTCCGACGGCCGCATCCAGCTGTATAACGACAGCCCGGCTTTCGAATCCGAAGCTCAGGCACGCGGCTGGGAAGGCAACGAGTTGGTTGTTAACCGGGATATCCTGGTACTGGCCAACCCGGAAATTGCCAACCTGCCTGGCTGGGTCATCGGCCTGATTGCAGCGGGTGGTCTTGCAGCGGCTCTGTCCACGGCGGCAGGTCTGTTGCTGGCGATCTCCTCCGCAGTCAGTCACGATCTGATCAAGGGTTCCATCAACCCGAATATTACGGAGAAAGGCGAATTGTTGGCGGCACGGATTTCCATGGCCGTGGCAATCGTGGTTGCCACCTGGCTTGGTGCAAATCCCCCAGGCTTCGCGGCACAGGTCGTTGCGCTGGCATTCGGTATCGCCGCTGCATCCCTGTTCCCGGCGCTGATGATGGGTATCTTCTCCAAGCGCGTTAACAACACCGGCGCCATTGCTGGCATGCTGACCGGTCTGGGCTTCACCCTGGCTTACATCTTCGTGTACAAGGGCTGGCTGTTCATTCCGGGCACCAACAACCTGCCAGACACCCCGGAAAACTGGGTACTGGGCATCTCCCCGCTGTCTATCGGCGCGGTTGGTGCAATCATCAACTTTGCGGTAGCCTTCGTTGTATCCAACGCAACTGAAGAACCGCCCGTTGAGATTCAGGAGCTGGTTGAAAGCGTCCGTTACCCACGCGGTTCCGGTCAGGCTCAAGACCACTAAGCTACAACCCGACCTGATTCATTGAATTGACAGGTTGTACTGAACGGGCTTCCTCAATGAGGGAGCCCGTTCTTTTTTGAGGAAACGATTGTATGTTCTGGACCTTAGTCGCCACTGTATTTTGCGGCCTGGGCGCTGCCGGCATTGCCCTTGGCATCCGTGCTGCTACCCGCAATAAAGCTCCAAAGTGGATTATCCCGGCGTTTGCCGGAATCGGAATGCTCGGCTACCTGATCCACGGTGAATACACCTGGTACGACCACAAGAAAACCCTGCTTCCCGAGGAGGCGATCGTGGTCGACACGGAAACGGACGGCATTCTCTGGCGCCCCTGGACCTTTGCCTTCCCCTATGTCACCGCGTTCTCAACCGTGGACACCAAGAGCATTAGCCAGGATACCTCCAACTCCGATATCGTCCGGTTTACCCTGTATCGCTTTGAGCAGAAACTGACGGATGCCGTGTCGCACCGGATCCACATTCTCAACTGCGAATCCCGGGAACTGGTACCCTTGGGCTCAGACGGCACACCCCGGGTCGACAACATGAAGGTGTTGGACACCTCCGACACGCTACTGAAAACAGTCTGCACCGGCTGACAGGCCGGTAGCACAATGCCCGCACCCGACGGAATCGCTCTACCATGATTAGTGCCTGGCTGCTGGTCTTAATCTCCTTTACCTACATCTCGATTCTGTTTGTCATCGCCTGGGCCGGTGACAAACATCCGGGACTCTACCGCCGACGGCTCGCGCGTACGCATATCTATGCGCTTTCTCTGGCGGTCTATTTCACCTCCTGGACGTTTTACGGCGCGGTCGGACGGGCGACCCAGGAGGGGCTAGGCTTTCTGCCCATCTATCTTGGCCCGCTCCTTGTCTTCCTGTTCGGTGCGCCCCTGCTCCGCCGGATCATCTACATCAGCAAGCGTAATAACAGCACGTCCATTGCCGATTTCATTGCCTCGCGCTACGGCAAGTCCCAACTCCTGGCGGCGATGATTGCAACGTTCGCCCTGATCGGCAGCGTGCCTTATATCGCCCTTCAGCTGAAAGCGATCTCCATGGGCTTCAATGTCCTCTCCGAGGCCGGCACCGGAACCGGGGAGCTCAGTACCGTGGCCTGGAATGACTCGGCGTGGTACATCACCCTGGCCCTGGCGGTTTTTACGGTCCTGTTTGGTACCCGCCACCTGGAATCGACGGAACACCACCGTGGCATGATTCAGGCCGTTGCCTTCGAATCGTTGATCAAACTGGTGGCCTTCGTCGCCGTTGGGCTGTTTGTCGGTTACGGACTCTATGGTGGCTTTGGAGAACTGTTCGACCGAGCGCAGGACGCAGACCTGATCAGCACTCTGACCACCGATGGTCTTGAGGCGCCGGCATTCATTACCCAGACACTCGTGGCCATGCTGGCGATCATCTGTTTACCCCGACAGTTTCACGTCATGGTCGTCGAGAACACCGATCACCGGGATTTCGAGGTTGCCCGCTGGGCAATGCCCATTTACCTGATCGTCGCCAGCGCATTCGTGCTTCCGATTGCTGCCGCCGGCCTGCTGGCCCCCGAGGCGGCGAACGGCAATCCCGACATCCTTATCCTGCAACTCCCCATCATGGCGGGCGAAGAATGGCTGGCGATCCTGGCGTTCCTCGGCGGCGGGTCTGCCGCGGCGGCCATGGTCATTGTCTGTTCGGTTGCCATCGCGACCATGGTCAGTAACGAAATCATCATGCCGGCCCTGCTGAAGTTCTTCCGCCCGAGAATGAACCGGCGTGCAGACCTGAGCTACCTGCTCCTGAGCATCCGACGCGTGGCCATCTTCGTGGTGCTGCTCACCGCCTATGGCTTCTATCGGATGGCAGGTGCGGACTATAGCCTGACCGCCTTCGGCCTGCTCTCCTTTGCCGCAGCCGCCCAGTTTGGTCCGGCCCTTGTGGGCGGCATTATCTGGCGTCGGGGCAACTACATGGGCGCTGTGTGGGGGCTGGCGCTCGGATTCCTGATGTGGTGCTACACGCTGCTGTTGCCGGCGCTGGCGAGTACCGGCTGGGTGACAGACACCCTGATCAACCAGGGCCTCTGGGGCCTGAGCTGGACCCGGCCAACCGCCCTGTTCGGATCCGATCTGGACCAGACCAGCCATGGCATTCTCTGGAGTCTCGGGATCAATACCCTGACCTACACGGTGCTGTCGATGCTCACCCGTCAGCGGGTGCGGGAGAAGATCCAGATTGCCTCGTTTTTCCATGATCCCCAGCCCAGAGCCGAAACCGCGCAGCATCAGAGCTGGCAGGGGGAGATCCTGACATCAGACCTGCAGGCACTGACCGACCGCTTCATGGGCGAGGAGCGCTCGGAGACCATTTTCCGCAATTACGAGCGCCGCAATGCGATTCGCCTGCATCCGCACCGGCCTGCTTCTGCCCACCTGATGAAATACATCGAGCGGCAGTTGGCTTCGGTAATCGGTGCATCCACAGCGCGGGTGGTGCTGGAATCGACCCTGACCGGTCGCGACATGCAGATCGAGGATGTGGTCAGCATCGTTGATGAAGCTTCCCAGGCCATGACCTTCAGTCGTGAGCTGCTTCAGTCGGCAATTGAAAACATCAGCCTCGGCGTGTCGGTGGTGAACCACCAGCAGCAGCTGGTGGTCTGGAACCATCGCTATCTGGAGCTGTTTACCTATCCTAAAGGCTTCGTCCGGGTCGGCCGCCCGGTGGAAGACCTGATGCGCTACAACCTGACCAACGCCAACCTCTCCGCCCGGCGCATTGATGACATCGTTGCCAACCGGTGTGCCAGCATGCGTGAGGGCAAGCCGATGTCCTACGAACGCCAGCGCCCGGATGGAACGGTGCTTCGGGTCGACGGCAGCCCCATTCCCGGCGGCGGTTATGTCACCACCTTCCAGGACATCACGGCCATGCGCCGAACCGAACAGGCGCTGAAAGAAACCAACATTTACCTGGAGCAACGGGTAAAGGAGCGGACCCAGGAGCTCCAGGTCATTAACGAGCAGATGCTCAAGGCAAAGTCCGTCGCAGAACAGGCCAACCAGAGTAAAACCCGTTTTCTGGCCTCGGCGAGCCACGACCTGCTGCAACCCCTGAACGCCGCCCGCCTGTTCACCTCTGCCCTGGCCGGCAAGTCATCCGATGGTGAGGCGAAGGACCTGGTGGAACATATCGACAGCTCCCTCGGTGCCGCCGAAGAGATTATCAGTACACTGCTCGACATTTCCAAACTGGATGCCGGCGCCCTGGAGCCGAACATTGGCGTTTTCCCCGTGAATGACATCCTTCGACACCTGGCGACCGATTTTTCCGCCATTGCCAAAGACCAGGGGCTGGAACTGCACGTTGTACCCAGCACCGCCTGGGTAAGGTCAGATGCCAAGCTGTTGCGCCGGGTCATACAGAACTTTCTCTCGAACGCCATCCGCTACACGCCCAAAGGCAAGATTCTGCTCGGCTGTCGCAGACTCAAGGGCTACATCCGGATCGATGTCTGGGACACCGGGCCAGGCATCCCGGAAGATCAGGTGACTCATATCTTTGAAGAATTCCGGCGCTTTCAGACGGGCCGGGACAAAAAAGGCCTGGGCCTTGGGCTGGCCATCGTCGACCGAATAAGCGGCATGCTCAACCATCCGGTAACCGTGCACTCCATCCAGGGGCGGGGCAGCCTGTTTGGCATTACCGTTCCGGTCGCGGCTGCGGAACAGCGTGAGCCAACCGGCGACAAGCCCGCGGCCTCCTCACGTCGGGTTTCAAGCCTCGGCGGCCTTCATGTCCTGTGCATCGACAATGACCCTGCTATCCTCCAGGGGATGGTGGCGCTGCTCGGTAACTGGAAATGCGATGTCACCGCCGCCGAGAGTCTCGAGGATGCCATCCACAAACTTGATGGCCGGACGCCTGAGATCATCCTGGCAGACTACCAGCTGGATGATAACAAGAACGGGCTGGATGCCATGGATAGCCTCCGGGAAGCGGTCAGCAATGACATTCCGGGCATACTGATAACCGGCTACATGGCGCCAGAGGTCCGAGAAGACGCGGTCAGCCGGGGCTACCACATGCTGTACAAGCCCGTTAAGCCGGCGGCGCTTCGGGCGCTAGTCAACAAGTTACTCAAGCAGAAACGATCATGACGGATCCCGGCAACACGGCAAATGCATTTCGTAAGCTGAGCTACCTGATCATTGATGATTTTGAGAACTTTCGTCTTTCAATGCGGCAAATGCTCAGAAGTTGCGGTGCCGACACCATCGAACTTGTGCCCAATGCCGCCCAGGCCATTCAGCTGTGCACCTACAACCATATTGATGTTGTGCTCTGTGACTACAACCTTGGAGAAGGCAGAAATGGCCAGCACGTGCTTGAGGAGCTCCGACACAAGAAACTGCTGAAACGTTCGTCGCTCTTTCTCATGGTAACCGCAGAAACCTCTAAGCAGATGGTTATGGGCGCCCGGGAAAACCAGCCCGACGGTTACCTGACCAAACCCATCAACCGCGCGGTGCTGGAGCAACGCCTGAGCGCCCTGATTGACCAGCGCAATGCCCTGTACCCCATTAACCGGGAGATCGACCGGGAGAACTATCCAGAAGCAATCTCCCTGTGCCTGCAGGCGCTACCGAAGCAGCCACGCTACAAAACGTGGCTGATGAAGACCCTGGGAGATCTCTACTTCCGGCTCGGGGATCTGGCGCATGCGGCGAAAGTCTTCGACGAGGTACTCAACCAGAGGGAACTGTCCTGGGCCCGCCTCGGGCGTAGTAAGGTCCTGCTGGCAAACCGGAGTTACGATCAGGCCGTCGACAGTCTGAGGCAGCTCATCGCCAACCATCCTGACTACATGGAAGCCTATGATCTGCTGGCCGATGGTCTCGAACGACAAGGCAAGGTGGGGCAGGCCCAACGAATCCTCGAACAGGCCGTTGAACATTCCCCGAACGCCTTGTTGCGGCAACGACATCTGGCACAGTTGGCCGAAGCCAATCAGGATATCGAAACCGCATCTGAAGCCTGGCGACGCACTGTTGTCCTCGGCACCCATTCGATACACGACTGCCCCGAACATCACCTGGCCCTTGGCCAAAGCCTCTCAGACCTCAGTGAAGGCGACCAGGAACCCGAAGGTGCAGAGCGTGCCAGAGAGGCAATGACTGCTCTCAGCAGAATGGAGAAACGATTTTCCGACCGCACCGATATTAGTCTTCGCAGCCGAATCATCCAATGCCGCGTGCATGCCGGTCAAGGTAATCGGCAGGATGCGGAGAAGCTCCTCGCCGGGATTAAGGCGGATATTGAAAGCACGGAAGTGCTGGATGCCGAGACCGGCCTGGATTACGCCAAGACGCTATTCAGGGTCGGACATGACAGCCATGCCAAGACTCTCTTGGCACAGCTCGCCGAACGTTTTGCCGACGATGCAGACGTTGTCCAGAAGATTGAGAGCCTGCTGGATGAGCCGGTCGGATTCCGGCAGAAACTACAGGCGCGTACGCTCAACCGGGATGGCATAAAAGCCTTTGAATCCGGTCAGCTCGCGACAGCGGCTGAGGCTTTTTCCCAAGCACTGAGCGTGGTACCGGACCACGCTGCGCTGAACCTGAATCTGGTTCAGGTGCTGATGAAGGAATACGAAAACGATTCGACGAACCGCGACCTTCTGAGCCAGTGCAGGGTGTGCCTCGACCGGCTCGAGGGGCTGCCGGAGCAACACCGGCAGCATCGGCGATACAAGGCACTGTGCCGGAAACTGGAAGGACTGACAGCATGACTGACGCACAAGAGCCGGAGAAGCCCGGACGAATGGCCAACCAGAGCATAGATTTCTCCA
Source organism: Marinobacter sp. F4206 (assembly GCF_019392195.1). Lineage (NCBI taxonomy): Bacteria > Pseudomonadati > Pseudomonadota > Gammaproteobacteria > Pseudomonadales > Marinobacteraceae > Marinobacter > Marinobacter liaoningensis. Next base: position 778 of record NZ_JAHXKI010000007.1, on the reverse strand, counting down.
TGGTGCTGGCCTCGGCCGTCCATGACATGAAAAATTCACTGGGCATGCTGCTGAACTCGCTCGATGAGTTACGAGCGGATTACGACAAAGACCTCAATGACTCATCCCGTTTTAACACTCTGCAATACGAAGCCGAGCGAATGCACAACGATCTGGTGCAGCTATTGGGTATCTACCGGCTTGGTGAGGACAACCTGTCGGCCCACATCGAGGAGCATTTTGTTCCGGACTTTCTGTCGGCGCACCTTGCCCGACACACGCCCCTCCTCAACGGTCTGGGCATCGAATGTCATATCGAAGCTCAGGATATTAACGGTTTCTTCGACGCGGACTTGCTGACCGGTGTGTTAAACAACACCCTCAACAATGCTCTCAGGTACACCCGAAGCAGGATTCGACTGACTGCCGAGGAACGCAGCGGTTATCTCGTCATAGGTGTTGAAGACGACGGCGCAGGATATCCGGAGAGCATGCAGCACACGGGAACGCTGAGTTTTAAATCCCTGGACTTCAATAGCGGCAGCACCAGCCTCGGCCTTTTCTTCGCCTCCTCCGTTGCCAGGCTCCATTGTGAAGGTGAGCGGACCGGCTCCATTAAACTGCACAATGGCGGGAGTTTTGGCGGAGGTGTCTTCGAAATCTGGCTGCCGTGACCGCGTTAACAGCCATTTCTCCAGGCAATAAAAAACCCCAGCTTCCTCGAAGCTGGGGTTTAGGTATTAAGAGTCTGACGATGACCTACTCTCACATGGGCAATGCCACACTACCATCGGCGCAG
>NZ_JAHXKI010000006.1 GCF_019392195.1 Marinobacter sp. F4206 | reverse complement strand
CTGCGCCGATGGTAGTGTGGCATTGCCCATGTGAGAGTAGGTCATCGTCAGACTCTTAATACCTAAACCCCAGCTTCCTCGAAGCTGGGGTTTTTTATTGCCTGGAGAAAAATTGCCGTGACGCGGGAAGTCCCCAAATTTTGAAGTGCCTCACAGTGACAGTGTGTAAAAAAGATTAGCCTTACGTAAAAGAACTGGCTAACAATAACCGAACAACCTCAGGCCAGCCTCAGAGACGCTCATCAGTCATCATTTGACTAAGCCGTGAATAAGAACAAGACGGCTTCAAAGGGATGTGACTATGAGTACCAAAGCAGTTTGCTGCCTTCTGTTGCCGCTCGTGAGTGCGGGAGCCGCCGCCGACCTTCGTCCGATTTCCGACCAGCAGATGTCGGAGGTCACCGGCCAGGCGTTCGTCTCCATTGATCGGCAATACCACCCTGATGCAAGTGACGCCACCGCCTATACCCGGGTAAATCTTGGAATGGATATCGATATCCAGACCAATGTGGATGTACTCGAAATGGGGCGCTATGAGCGTGATGGCGAGAAACCCGGCACCTCTGATGTCTATATAGAAGATTTTGCCCTCGGCTACATCAATAACCAGGCCTATTACAATGCCAACCCGGAAGCGCCGCGCCAGCGGAAGCCCGACGGCACGGCCTACGCCGAAGGTGAGATCGTCCCGTTCTCGATTCAGAACCCCTATTTCGAATTTGCCTTCGATGAGTCCACGGAAGAAATCGTTGGCTTTCGTCTGGGCTTTGGTGAGTCCATGGGCATCCTGTCCGGAAAGATCAAAACCCTTACCGGCAATGTAAACGTCGACATCATCGATCGGGGCGAGGGACTCAGCGAGGCCAGTTCAAGTGGTAACTTCTTTGATCAGGTCATAGTGCTGCTGACGCCCCTTCTGGAGGGTGGCAGTCCGCTCTCGACCAAAGCCGAGTTGGTCTATGGCGCAGAGGGTGACCCGAATATTGGTTCCCTGGACCCGGTCCGCGCTGAATACATCGGGATTCCGGATGGTGAGAAATTCGTACTCGAAGGTGCGAGCGGTTTTACACGGTGGTCGGTGAAGAACCTGATCGGCTGGGGTTCAAGTTCTCGGATCGATGTGCCGGATTGTTCGTTTTTCAGTTGCGGCAGTGGCGACATAAATGTCTACGCAGAGGATTGCCTGGTTCTGGGGATCGACTCTTGCTTCGATCTGGATATCTACAACAGTTTTCCGATCGGGCAAGTCAGCGAGGTTGATGGTGAGCGAAGGATTGCCGGCCCCGTCGATGGTGCCTTTATTTCGTTTCAGACCAAGGATCTCGATTGGCTGAAGGACGTCAGTAAAACGGACCTTTCACCAGAGGATTTCCTCCGCGCAACCTCCGGTGCCTTTTTCAACATTCCGAACGGAGCCACCGAGGTGAACCTGAACGAGGCGCTATACGGTACCCAGCGTTATCGGACTGAATACATCGATCGCGGAAAGGGGCTCTTTTAAGGAGGGTGTCGTGACTGATTCTGTTATCCAGCCCATTCCATTCCGTGCGGTTTCTTTACTGGCGCTGGTTTTCGTTTTGTTGGGCCCTTTGCCCGTTCACGCCGAGATGGAAGGGCTATCGGAAAACGAAATGTCCAACATAGACGGCGCGGGAATCGGATTTGTGCTCGAAAACTTCAAGTTCTCCCATGGTACCGATGAGCCCGACGCCAGTGGAGCTCAAGGGCGTATCTTCCGCATTGGAGGGATCAAGAGCACCGATGGCCGTGAGGTCGATATAACGGTGAATCACCTTTACATCTCGGGTGCGGGCAGCAACTACGGTGAAAACCTGAGTCCGGTGAACCTTGGCCGACTGGTCAATCCATGGAGTATCGATATCGTCGATGGTAATACCATTGGGGTCCCTGAGAAGGCCGTGCTTGAATTCGCGGCTCCGGCCATGGTCGGAGCGTCGGAAGGTTACGATTGCATGAATGCCAGTGCTGGCGTTGGCAGCGGGACCTGCGCCAGTCGCCCGGCCACCGCCGGCTTTGTCGGTGAGCGCCCTGATATCGGCCTGCAGATGAATGTTGCAGTCGGAGATGACCGATCCGCCAATATCAATATTCATGCGAAGACGGCGGTCATCGATGGCAGTTACCTGCGGCTGTGGGGGGATAACGAGCGCCGCCAGATGGTGGGCCAATTCAAGCTGAATTTCTATTCTCCCGAACTCTCCGTCAACGCCTGTACCCAGGATGGCAGCGCCTGCGGATCGCGTATTCTCCTGACCGATTTTGCCCTGCAACTGGCCATAGGTAATCAGTTACAGCCGGTTTTTTTTGATGTGGACGGCACCGGTAATTTCGTGGTGGATGTGGCTTCAATAGGCCAGCCCGCGGTGGGTGAGATCGGCGCCGATGGCCTGCGCGGTAGCAGTAATCCTGACAGCTGGGACTTCTACGAAGCCTACTACACCAATCCGGAATTCCGGAGCAATCTGAGTATCGGGAATTTCACCGTTGGTACCCGGGACTTCGGCTCTGCCCGGGTTCAAGGCATGCTCATTCAACATCTCAACATTCGAACCAGGGATTTGACGCCATGACTACTCGAAAATGGCAGGTCGGGGTGTTCTCGTTCTTTTCGATATTAGCGGCGTTGCCGGTTGCCGCCGAACTCTCTCGCCTGGGGGACGAAGCCATGGCACGGGTTGCTGGCCAGAGCGGTATATATCTATCGGGTGATATCAGTATCAACGAGATGGGTGGTCCGGTAGAGGACAGCTACTTTGGTCGTTGTGACGATAACGGGAAAAAATGCGGGGCCCGGTTTGCCTATCGTTTGAAAGAAAGCGGCGGCTGGATGGTGCTGGATGATATTCGGGGGAGCTTCGCTTTTGAAGGGCTGACGCTACGGATAAGAACCGTCGATTCCGGCTTCGGAGGGGACGGTGAACTGTTCAACCGCGATGTTCTCGAGTTGGGGCTTCCGAACACCGTTCGTTTCAGTGACGTGCAGTTCAAGATTGCCGCCAGTAGCACCGCACGGCCGACGGACCCCGGATTTCAGCAAACCGATATTTTTTCGGTGGAAATGCAGGGTGAGGTCATCATGGAAGGTAATCTGCTGGTTTTTCCAACGGGGAGTCCTTAGTTGGAGGCCGAGAGAAAGGGTATGAAAAACAGGGTCCGGTATAGGGCGGCAGCCATGGTCAGCTCCGCGTTGCTTGGCGGTGGGCTGGCGCCGGTGACGCACGCCGAATTGCAGCGTCTCGACGAATCCACGATGGCCGGCATCAGCGGGCAACGCGGGTTGACGATGGAAATGGAGCTGGGGTTGTCGACGAACCGGGTCTCCTATTTTGATGACGGCAATGGCATTCATCTTGAGGGATTCCGCGTGGGATCGGCTGTCGATCCAGCGGGACAGGCGTATCACCTGCTCATGGTTGATATCGGTGACGATGCCTCGCTCAACCTGGATTATCTGGTGGAGGATCGCCGCATTGAATTCGGTGATGTCCGATTGGCTGGGGCACCCGGCGTCAGTATGGGCGGCGTGTTTTTCGATCACTCGCTCGAGGGAACGTTGCGTATCCGGCAGGGTGGTGCGGCAGGCGGGACCGGTTATACGTTTGACTCGGCATACACCATGACCGGTGGGCGTCTCGGCTATCGAACCAATGGCAATGAGATTGTTCTTGACGACATCACCATGGATGTCGAAGCCCTGGGCGTTACTCTGGATGTGGTGGATGATACTTTGCAGCTTGATGCGCCGAGAGTGACGGCTGCCTGGCGCGTAGGTGCCATCAGATACAGCAATAACCCTCGAAATCACGGCGTCAGCGAGGATGTTTCATCGGGCGTGCCCCTGCCGTCCTTCGGAGGGTTGAGCGGTCATTACGAACTGTCCTCATCAACCGACATTACGGCCGGCGGTCGCAGTGGTGAAGGTCTGCGCATCGACAACGAAACCGCCATCCACAGTGCTTCCTTTCTATATCTCGATGACGGTAGCGCCCTGGCATTACGGGATATAACCGGCGCCTACAGCATCCATGACCTCCGGCTCGATGTAGACAATGACCGCCTGGGACGGCCAGCCCTGGCTTTCACAGTAGACTCGATAGAGGGTCAGTTTGGGGTGGGCGCGATCGAGATGGGCGGCAACGGGAAAAGCATTGGCGCAGTAAACCTGAGCTTTCTGCTCGAAGACCAGTCGTTTGGTGGGCGCACCTATACCAATGCCCTGTACCTACAAGGCGGGGGACATGCGGAGGCGGGACCTCAAGGCTTGCGCCTTGCGGCCGAGTGGAGTTTGCGTCTGGCTGACTTTAGTTACACGGAGGACGGTAATCGGGTGATCTTCAGCGGCCTGCAGTCCTGGGGGCAGGGTGATGTCACCGTTAACGTGACCCGGGATGAAGTTCGCCACGGGACCCGATTTTACGATGGCCTCCGTGTGGGATTCGAGGGAATCCGCGCCGGTTACCGCATCAATGGACTACGGGTCGGGAGCGACGATGCGCCCCTGCAGGGTGGGACGGAATTATTGCTGGCACTCGGATTCTATCCGGCCTATGAGTTTGAGCTCGATGGCCAGATGACCCTGGGCCCCGGAGGCGCCAGTGGGGAAGGCCTTACGATCAATTCAGACATAAGGCTCCGCAATGGCAGAGCCGCGATTATTGCGGCACCCTATGACGAGGGCAGTGGAGAAATCAGTCAGAAAGGACTCTGGATTGGTGAGCTCGATTACGAGGGTCACGTTCGTAACATGACCCTCGATGTGACGGAGGATGGATTGGTCATTGGCAGAGGCGAGGCCTGGAGCACCATGGATATCGGAAACCTGCGGGTCGGCGACAAGTATTCCGGTCGGAGTTTTGGTCGCTTTGTGGTGCAGAATTACGAAACCGGCAGCAGCATGACTGTTGTCCCGGGAGGGGCGGGATCTGTCTGTGCCGGCGGGTCTGGAAGTGATCAGTCTACCTGCTTGGCGTCGGGTGGCCTTTGGGAAAACCGTGGCGACGAGGGGATCACTATCCGGCTGAAACAGGTCTTCGCCCGGGCGATCAGTCAGGCCAAAAGGAATGCCCTGACATGGGAAACCAACCGCGAGAAGGATGGCAGTGGTAATCCCGTGAACGGAACCGGTACCCGCCTGGTTCTTGACGACATTCATACCAGTGATGGTGGTGATTTCGACGGCGACGGATCCGACGATAACACCTTCGGCGTCCGCACCGACCTATCGGTGGACGTCTTCCAGACCAGGGTGGTCAAGAAAGAAGAGGGGGCGGATTCGTTGGGCGTAATGGGAGCGCGCGGCGATGAGAAGATCATGGATCCTTCGGCACCGGAGGGTTACCGTTATGTTTCAGATCCAACGGCGGAGGATCGGTTAAAGCGTCCCCTCGGCTTTGCGGTAAAGGCACAGAGCCAGTTCAAGGAGTTGTCGATCCAGAGCATTGATCTGGTGCATCCGAATGGTGGCTCACAGACGGCAGTTTACGGCGTCAGCATGCAGAATTTTGATATCAAGGCGAACCTGACCGCCACCCCCATTCCCTGAGCATTTTGGTGGTCTGTCGCACAGGCGGCGGCCGCCAGTTTTGTCTTTTGTGCTCTCCTGTTGTTTAATCCGGCGTTACTACTCCCCTGGCCGGAAAATGTCTGATGAAATCCAAGGCACTGATTACCTTACTGAGCGATGGCGAAGTTCACTCCGGAGAATCGCTGGCTGGTCAGCTCGGCGTGAGCCGAACGGCAGTCTGGAAGCAGATCCGGCGTGCAATGGACGAAGGCTTCAAAATTGACACCATTCGTGGACGGGGATACCAGCTGGTATCCATTGTTGACATGCTGGAGCATGACGTTGTCCTGAAGGCCGTTGATGAGCACCATCGGTCTGAGTTGAGCCTCACGGTTCTGGATGAGGTGGATTCGACCAACGCCGAAGTTGTGAGGCAGGTGGCCGACGGTGCCGGTGGAATTCCTGTCGCCATTGCTGATTGTCAGACTGAAGGCCGGGGTCGCCGGGGGCGCAACTGGAGTAGTCCACGAGGGCAGAATCTGTACATGAGCATGGGGCTTACCTTTCATGGCGGGTTTTCGGTTCTTGATGGCTTGAGCCTGGTGCTCGGGGTTGCCGTTTCCAATGCTCTTGAAGGGCTGGGTGCGTCCGACATCGGTCTGAAATGGCCCAACGATATTTTTCTGCCCCAGGGCAAATTGGGCGGGATTCTGGTAGAGCTGCAGGGGGAGTTGCAGGAAGGGGTTGTTCAGGTGATTGCCGGCATCGGTATTAACGTCCATATGTCAGAAGCCGAAGATGTGGACCAGCCCTGGAGCAGCCTGGCCCGGGCCTACCCGGCCGTTAGTTGGTCCCGGAGTGAAATTGCCGGTTCCGTTATCACTGCTGTCCTCGATGCTGCTCATGTTTTCTCGGACGTTGGCTTTCAGGATTTTCGCGAGCCTTGGCAGCGACGGGACATTTTCCGTGGGCGGTCTCTCGAGGCCAGAGGCGGAAGTGTTCGTGGAACGGGGGATGGCATTGATGAGTCGGGTAACTATCTTCTGCGCACAGACGAGGGCGTCGTCCCGGTGCGCGCGGGAGAGATCAGCCTGCGGGTAGCATCATGAGGTTGTTGATAGATGCCGGCAACTCCCTGTTGAAATGGCGCCTGGACCGGGCCGGTCATATTCTGGGTAGGGGGCTGGGGCGGCTGGATGATGCTGATCCGTTGCCAGGGCTATCCGTTGATGCCAGAGATATCACCGGCGTGGCAGTCTCAACGGTGGCGTCGGAGGAGAAGCGTTTAAAGCTCATCGAATATCTGGCAACGCGAACCGCTGCACCGGTCCGGTTCTACTGGGCGGAGTCCCGTCGTGGCGGGCTGGTGAACGCCTATGCTGATTATCACAGGATGGGGGCCGATCGCTGGCATGCCATGTACGGTGCGTGGCATTCCATGTCTGGCAGTTTTGCGGTCGTGGATGCCGGAAGCGCGGTTACCGTCGATTATGTCGATCATTCGGGAAACCACGTTGGCGGCTTTATTCTGCCCGGCCTCCACATGATGCTTCGCAGTCTCAAGACGGATGCTGCCCGCATCGGCTTTGATCCGGACCAGGTGCTCGATACCGGGCCCGGAAGATCCACTGGGGAATGCGTCAATCACGGTCTGGCCTGGCTGTCGGCGTCCATGGTGGATCGGATCCACAAGGACGCCGGGACTTATGGTCTGAACGATATCGTCGTTACCGGGGGGGATGCCGATCGCCTTCTGGGGCTGGGGCTCTCCGCGACGAATCGGCCACAATTGGTCCTGGAAGGGCTTGAATTGATAGACAATGAGGATCGGGCGGAATGAAGTGGTTTGCCTTCCTTATATTAATTCTCAATCTGGGGGTCTGGTACTATGCCGGCGCACTTCAGGCGCCCGCAACCTCGGAACCCGGTGCCGCCGGGAGCCTACCTCGCGTAGCCAGTTTGAAAAACACAGAGCGGTCGTCGCCGTCCGAGTCCTCTGCCCCGACGGTGCCCGTTGCCGAGCCCCCGCCCGCGAGCCAAGGGCTTTCCAGGGCGGAGGGGCCTGAGGTCGGGGTAAATGAGGTGCAGGATCCAGCGCCTCCCGAGCCGGAGACGGCGGCTGCGGAGCCGGTTACTGTCCCGCCGGTCTGCGTCCGGATGGGGCTGTTTGAGTCGCTTGAGGCTGCTCAGGCTCTGGTGGCCAATCAGCCCCTGGCCCAAGAGGTTGGTGTGACCTTCGAAGAGGTGGAGCGGGAGTTGCCCCCTTATCACTGGGTTATCATCCCACCGCAGCCCCGATCGGTGGCGTTGAGGCAGTTCCGGGACATCCAGCGTCAGGGTATTGATTCGTACCTGGTCACTGAGGGGGAGAACCGCAATGCGATATCTCTCGGCCTGTTTGAGTCGCGGACAGCAGCAATATCCGTGCTGGAAGAAAAAAAGCGTCAGAATTTTAATGCGGTACTGGCCAACTTCCCCCGAAATCAGATAAGCTACGCGCTCGTTTTTGAGGCTGAGCCAGAGCTTGCTGAAGAGCTGGTTGAGGCGGTGAAAGCGGATTACGGGAGCAATTTCGATTTCGTCGAAATCAACCCTTGCGAGGGTGTTGCAACGCCCAAAAAAAATCCGTAGTATACCGCCCTCGCTGACGAGGCGATTGTGAGCTGGCGTAGCTCAGTTGGTAGAGCAGCTGACTTGTAATCAGCAGGTCGGGGGTTCGATTCCGTCCGCCAGCTCCACTTTTTGTTTTGACAGGTTCGCGTTAGCGGATCTGACTCGGAGGGGTTCCCGAGTGGCCAAAGGGATCAGACTGTAAATCTGACGGCATCGCCTTCGCAGGTTCGAATCCTGCCCCCTCCACCACTAATTGCTCGCGGGCATCGTATAGTGGCTATTACCTCAGCCTTCCAAGCTGATGACGCGGGTTCGATTCCCGCTGCCCGCTCCAATTTAGTTTGTAATGCTCATGTAGCTCAGTTGGTAGAGCACACCCTTGGTAAGGGTGAGGTCGGCGGTTCAAATCCGCCCATGAGCTCCATTATTAATCCGGTCAACGTTATGATCCAGGTTGATTAGGGAGATTGGTCGAATGTCTAAAGAAAAGTTTGATCGCAGTAAGCCGCACCTCAACGTCGGCACCATTGGTCACGTTGACCATGGTAAGACCACTCTGACCGCCGCTCTGACTCGTGTGTGCCACGAAGTCTGGGGTACTGGTTCTGCCAGTGCATTCGATCAGATCGATAACGCACCGGAAGAGAAGGCGCGTGGTATCACCATCGCGACTTCCCACGTTGAGTACGATTCCCCGACTCGCCACTACGCACACGTAGACTGCCCGGGCCACGCTGACTATGTGAAGAACATGATCACTGGTGCGGCGCAGATGGACGGCGCGATCCTGGTTTGCTCCGCCGCTGACGGCCCCATGCCGCAGACTCGCGAGCACATCCTGCTGTCCCGTCAGGTTGGCGTACCGTACATTGTCGTGTTCCTGAACAAGGCCGACATGGTCGACGACGAAGAGCTGCTTGAGCTGGTCGAGATGGAAGTTCGTGATCTGCTGAGCCAGTACGACTTCCCGGGCGACGACACCCCGATCATTACCGGTTCCGCGCTGATGGCGCTGGACGGTAAGGACGACAACGAGATGGGTACTACCGCTGTTAAGAAGCTGGTAGAAGCCCTGGACGACTACATCCCGGAGCCGGAGCGTGCGATTGATCAGCCGTTCCTGATGCCGATCGAGGACGTATTCTCCATCTCTGGTCGTGGTACCGTTGTGACCGGTCGTGTTGAGCGTGGCATCATCAAGGTTGGTGACGAAGTGGAAATCGTTGGTATCAAGGATACCGTGAAGACCACTTGTACCGGTGTTGAGATGTTCCGCAAGCTGCTGGACGAAGGCCGTGCCGGTGAGAACGTTGGTGTTCTGCTGCGTGGTACCAAGCGTGACGACGTTGAGCGTGGTCAGGTTCTGGCGGTTCCGGGCTCCATCACTCCGCACACCAAGTTCGAGTGTGAAGTGTACGTATTGAGCAAGGAAGAAGGCGGTCGTCATACTCCGTTCTTCAAGGGCTACCGCCCGCAGTTCTACTTCCGTACGACCGACGTAACCGGTTCCTGTGAACTGCCGGAAGGCGTGGAAATGGTTATGCCGGGTGACAACGTGAAGATGAGTGTTACCCTGATCGCTCCGATCGCCATGGAAGATGGCCTGCGCTTCGCGATTCGCGAAGGTGGCCGTACCGTTGGTGCCGGCGTGGTTGCCAAGATCATCGAGTAATAGACTCGAAGTAAGTGCACTGAGTTGTTTCGGTGCAGGCCAGTAGCTCAATTGGCAGAGCAGCGGTCTCCAAAACCGCAGGTTGGGGGTTCGATTCCCTCCTGGCCTGCCATTTTTCAACATCCGGATACATAAGTTGATTCCTATGGAGTCAAAAGCCGTTCAGTCAACCAGCCGTTTCGATTTCTTGAAGTGGCTGGTTGTTTTCGCTCTGATTGCCATCGGTGTGGTGGGAAATCAGTATTTTGGTGCCGAGTCTCTGCTGTATCGGGTTCTGGCTCTCGTGGGTCTCGCTATTGTTGCGGCCCTGGTGGCGCTTCAGACAGATCGCGGTCGTCGTTTTGCGACGCTGTTGAAGGAAGCGCGGGTAGAGATTCGGAAAGTGGTATGGCCCACCAGGCCTGAGCTGGTGCAAACTACCGTAATTGTGGTGGTTTTTGTGCTGGTTGTGGCGCTGTTATTGTGGGGTATGGATTCGCTGATCAGTATGTTGGTCGCCGGATTTATCGGTTAACAGGAGTGGGCAATGGCTAAGCGCTGGTACGTCGTTCATGCGTATTCTGGCTTTGAAAAGCACGTAATGCGCACTCTGAAGGAGCGCGTTGCGCTTAACGGCATGGAAGATAAGTTCGGCGACATCCTGGTCCCGACCGAAGAAGTTGTCGAAATGCGCGAAGGTAAAAAGCGCAAGAGTGAGCGGAAGTTTTATCCGGGATACGTACTCGTGCAGATGGAAATGGACGACGGTACGTGGCACCTTGTTAAGAATACGCCGCGGGTTCTGGGTTTTATCGGCGGCACCAAAGACAAGCCGGCACCGATCACCGAGCGTGAGGCAGAAGCCATCCTGCGTCGGGTTGAGAGTGGTGCCGAGAAGCCGAAGCCGAAGACGCTGTTTGAGCCGGGCGAAATTGTGCGTGTTATTGAGGGGCCGTTTGCTGACTTCAATGGCGTCGTCGAGGAAGTTGACTACGACAAGAGTCGGGTTAAGGTCGCTGTGCTCATTTTCGGGCGTTCAACTCCGGTAGAGTTGGAGTTTGGGCAGGTCGAAAAGGACTGATCAGCGGCTGATAAGCTGAAAGCTCGCGCGCTCTGGCGACGCGGGCTTTTTGTGTCTGCACTTAGCAGTTGTGAAACCAGGGGAGCCGAGAGGCGTTCGAACCCATAGGAGAGCTATCATGGCTAAAAAAATTGAAGCCTACATCAAGCTTCAGGTTGCTGCCGGTAAGGCCAACCCGAGTCCCCCCGTTGGTCCTGCACTGGGTCAGCGCGGCGTGAACATCATGGAATTCTGCAAGGCGTTTAACGCCCAGACTCAGGATATGGAGCCTGGTCTGCCGATTCCGACTGTGATCACAGTTTACAGTGATCGCAGCTTCACGTTCATCACCAAGACTCCGCCTGCGCCGGTTCTGCTGAAGAAGGCAGCTGGCATCAAGAGCGGCTCTGGTCGTCCGAACACCGAGAAAGTCGGCACCGTGACCCGTGAGCAGCTGGAAGAGATTGCCAAGACCAAAGAGCCGGATCTCACTGCAGCCGATATGGACGCAGCGGTTCGTACCATTGCAGGAACAGCCCGCAGCATGGGCCTGAACGTGGAGGGCCTGTAACATGGCAAAGCTGAGCAAGCGTCAGAAGCTGATTCGTGAAAAGGTCGATCCTACTCGCGCTTACTCCGTGGACGAAGCGGTTGCCCTGCTCGTTGAGCTGGGTCAGAACGTGAAGTTCAAGGAGTCTGTAGACGTTGCCGTAAATCTGGGTGTAGATGCGCGTAAATCGGACCAAGTGGTTCGTAGCAGCACTGTTCTGCCCCACGGTACCGGTAAAACTGTACGTGTAGCCGTTTTTACCCAGGGCGCAAATGCCGAGAAGGCCACCGCAGCGGGTGCTGACGTGGTAGGCATGGATGACCTGGCTGACGAAGTCAAGAAAGGCAACATGGACTTCGACGTGGTTATTGCCACTCCGGATGCCATGCGTGTTGTTGGTCAGCTGGGTCAGATCCTTGGCCCCCGTGGCCTGATGCCGAACCCGAAGGTCGGCACCGTGACGCCTGATGTCGAGACCGCGGTGAAAAACGCCAAGGCTGGTCAGGTTCGTTACCGTACCGACAAAAACGGCATTATCCACGCTCCGCTGGGTAACGTTGAATTCTCTGCGCAGAACATCAAGGAAAACCTTGAAGCTCTGATCGCAGATCTGAAAAAGGCCAAGCCGTCTTCGGCGAAGGGTGTGTATCTGAAGAAGATCACCGTTTCGTCGACGATGGGTCCTGGCCTGACTATCGATCAGGGCGGTCTGGCAATCTGATCTCCTGAGCGATAGTTACTTTGTAGTCTAGGCGGAAGCCAAGGCTGTCAAAGACCGCAGGCCCCCGAAGCCCTCCTGTTGGGAGGGCAGTAAGGGTTAAAGCAACGCCTGCGCAGACGGTGTGAAGACGTTCTCTCTGAACCCAAACACCGTTAAGGCGCCCGAAAGGGCAATGATGGGTTTGCCGGGATAAACCCGGCGAAATCGAGGAGAAATCCAGTGGCAATTAGACTCGAAGACAAGAAAGCGATCGTCGCTGAAGTCAACGAGACTGCCGGTGGTGCTCTGTCTGTGGTTCTGGCTGACTACCGTGGTGTTACCTCTGGTGACATGACGGCTCTTCGTGCCAAGGCTCGTGCCGAGAATGTGGTCCTTAAGGTTGTTCGTAACAACCTGGCAAAGATCTCAATCCGTGGTACCGAGTTCGAGTGTATCGATGAGGCCCTGGTTGGTCCGACCATTCTGGCATTCTCTATGGAAGATCCGGGTGCGGCAGCGCGCCTGCTGAAGGATTTTGCCAAAGAGAAAGAGGCGTTTGAGATCAAGGGACTGGCCGTCGGCGGAGAGCTGATGGGTGCAGACCAGATTGATCGCCTTGCCAAGCTGCCAACACGTCACGAAGCGTTGACGATGCTGGCCGCGGTTACACAGGCACCGATCACCAAGCTGGCACGGACACTGAACGAAGTTCCTTCGAAAGTGACTCGTGCTGTAGCGGCAGTTCGCGACCAGAAGCAAGAAGCTGCTTGATTCTGTTGAACACCATTTTTTATATTTTTGGGAGAAAGTCATGGCTCTGTCTAACGAAGACATTTTGAACGCAATCGCAGAAATGAGCGTAATGGACGTTGTTGCGCTTGTTGAAGCAATGGAAGAGAAGTTCGGTGTATCTGCCGCTGCAGCTGTTGCTGCCGCGCCTGCAGCTGCTGGTGGCGAAGCTGCCGCTGCTGAAGAGCAGACCGAATTTGACGTTGTTCTTACCGGTCCTGGTGAGAAGAAGGTCAACGTAATCAAGGCCGTTCGTGAACTGACCGGCCTGGGTCTGAAAGAAGCTAAGGAAATGGTCGACGGCGCACCTTCCACTATCAAGGAAGCTGCCAGCAAAGACGACGCTGAAGAAGCCAAGAAGAAGCTTGAGGAAGCAGGCGCTTCTGTTGAGCTCAAGTAAGAGTCGGCTGTTGATCGAAACCGTGCATTAAGCATGGATAGGCTGGTGGCTTTGTGCCACCGGCCTTTTTCTGTTGTATATGCTACAGAGTCTGGTTGGTGATTACAGGTTGATGTCGAATCTATAGCCCACTGCCAGAGTCTTGTTCAAGACGGCGCGATAAGCCGAGCAATTCGGCCCCGAAGCAGAACAATGGTTGCTTCTTGATACCAGGTATCAGGTCTAAAGCTGGGGAATGCAGATGACTTACTCCTACACTGAGAAAAAGCGGATTCGCAAAGATTTTAGTAAATTGCCTTCCGTGATGGACGTCCCCTATTTGCTGTCTATTCAGCTGGATTCGTTCCGGGACTTCCTCCAAATGGAAGCCGCTCCTGAAGACCGCCGGGAAACCGGTCTTCACGCAGCATTCAAATCCGTATTCCCGATTGTCAGTTACTCTGGCAACGCCGCGCTCGAATACGTGAGTTATCGTATCGGTGAGCCGGTTTTCGATGTCAAGGAATGCCAGCTTAGGGGCGTAACCTACGCAGCGCCGCTGCGGGTGAAAGTCCGCCTTATCATCTACGATAAGGAATCGTCCAACAAGGCGATCAAGGACATTAAAGAACAGGAAGTCTACATGGGCGAAATGCCCCTGATGACTGAAAACGGTACCTTCGTTATCAACGGTACCGAGCGTGTTATTGTTTCCCAGTTGCACCGCTCGCCTGGCGTGTTCTTCGATCACGACAAGGGCAAGACCCATTCCTCCGGCAAGCTGTTGTACTCGGCCCGGGTGATTCCTTACCGTGGGTCCTGGCTCGATTTCGAGTTCGATCCGAAAGACTCCGTGTTCGTTCGAATCGACCGTCGTCGGAAGCTGCCGGCCTCCATTCTGCTGCGCGGTCTGGGGTACACCTCCGAGCAGATGTTGGAGATGTTTTTCGAAACCAGTAAGTTCAGCCTGGGCGCCGAAGTGTGCAAGCTGGAGCTGGTTCCGAGTCGTCTGCGTGGCGACATTGCGACCTTCGATATCAAGGACAATGACGGCAAGGTTATTGTTGAGGAAGGTCGTCGTATTACAGCGCGCCATATCAAACAGTTAGAAAAAGCGGGCATTAACGAGCTCGAGGTTCCGACCGAGTACCTGTATGGCCGGGTATTGGCCAAGGATATGGTGGACACCAAGACCGGTGAAGTCCTGGTTGAGTGTAACTCCGAACTGACCGAAGAGCTGATCACCAAGATCCTGGACGCAGGTGTTACCGAGATTGAGACTCTGTACACCAACGACCTGGACTGCGGTCCGTTCATGTCCGATACCCTGCGTATCGATCCGACCCGCACTCCGCTGGAAGCGCTGGTTGAGATCTACCGCATGATGCGTCCTGGCGAGCCGCCGACAAAAGAGTCGGCCGAGAACCTGTTTAACAACCTGTTCTTCTCCGAGGAGCGTTACGACCTGTCTGCCGTTGGGCGCATGAAGCTCAACCGTCGCCTGCGTCGTGAGGAAAGCACCGGTGAAGGCATCCTTACCCATGCCGACATTATTGATGTCCTCAAGACCCTGATCGATATTCGTAACGGCCAGGGCAACGTGGACGATATCGATAACCTCGGTAACCGCCGCGTGCGTTGTGTCGGGGAAATGGCCGAGAACCAGTTCCGGGTTGGCCTGGTCCGGGTGGAGCGCGCCGTGCGGGAGCGTCTGAGTCTCGCCGAGAGCGAAGGCCTGATGCCACAGGATCTGATCAACGCCAAGCCTGTAGCAGCGGCGGTCAAAGAGTTCTTTGGCTCCAGCCAGCTGTCGCAGTTTATGGATCAGAACAACCCGCTGTCCGAAGTAACTCACAAGCGTCGTATCTCGGCTCTTGGGCCGGGTGGTCTGACCCGTGAGCGTGCCGGCTTCGAAGTCCGGGACGTGCACCCGACTCACTATGGTCGTGTATGTCCTATCGAGACTCCGGAAGGCCCGAACATCGGTCTGATCAACTCACTGGCGACCTATGCCCGTTCCAATTCCTACGGCTTCCTTGAGAGCCCGTACAGGAAGGTTGTTGACGGTGTGGTTACCGACGAAGTGGTGTACCTGTCTGCCATCGAAGAGAGCAACTACGTCATCGCCCAGGCCAGTGCGGCCATGGACGAGGAAAGCAAGCGCCTCACCGATGAGCTGGTTACCGTTCGCCATCAGAACGAATTTACCGTCACGCCGCCGGAAAGCGTGAATTTCATGGACGTGTCGCCGCGCCAGGTTGTGTCGGTGGCCGCGTCTCTGATTCCGTTCCTTGAGCACGATGACGCTAACCGCGCCCTGATGGGTGCAAACATGCAGCGTCAGGCCGTGCCGACCCTGCGCTCGCAGGTGCCTCTGGTAGGTACCGGTGTTGAGCGCACCGTGGCTCAGGACTCCGGTGTCTGTGTGACAGCCCGTCGAGGCGGTGTCATTGAAAGCGTGGATGCGGCCCGTATCGTGGTGCGTGTCGACAACGCAGAAACCGAGGCGGGTGACGCCGGTGTGGATATCTACAACCTCACCAAGTACACCCGTTCAAACCAGAACACCTGCATCAACCAGCGCTCAATCGTGCGCCAGGGTGATGTGATCGCCCGCGGTGATGTACTGGCTGACGGTCCGTCTGTCGATCTGGGTGAGCTGGCACTGGGGCAGAACATGCGTATCGCATTCATGCCCTGGAACGGTTACAACTTTGAGGACTCCATCCTCATCTCCGAGAAAGTGGTTCAGGAAGACCGCCTGACTACCATCCACATTCAGGAACTGACCTGTGTGGCTCGGGATACCAAGTTGGGTAGCGAAGAGATCACCGCGGATATTCCAAACGTCGGTGAGAGCGCGCTGGCCAAGCTGGATGAGTCCGGCATTGTTTACATCGGCGCCGAGGTGGGCCCGGGCGATATCCTGGTGGGCAAGGTTACGCCGAAGGGCGAGACCCAGCTGACGCCGGAGGAGAAGCTCCTGCGTGCCATCTTTGGCGAGAAGGCCTCCGACGTGAAGGATACGTCGTCGCGTGTCCCGACCGGTACCCGCGGTACGGTTATCGACGTGCAGGTCTTCACCCGTGACGGGATCGAGAAGGATCAGCGTGCCCAGTCCATCGAGAAAGAGCAGCTGGATCAGTACCGCAAGGACCTGAAAGACGAATACCGCATCGTTGAAGGTGCCACGTTCGAGCGTCTGATGAATGCCCTGAAGGGTCAGGAAGTCATCAGTGGACCCAATCTGAAGAAGGGAGCGACCCTTGACGAGGGTTACCTCGCCGAGTTGCCCCGGCCGGACTGGTTCAAGCTGCGCATGAAAGATGACAGCCTGAACGAGCTGCTGGAGAAGTCGGAGCAGGGCCTGGAGGATCGCAAGAAAGAACACGAAGCGCGGTTCGACGATAAGAAGGGCAAGCTGCAGCAAGGTGATGACCTGGCTCCGGGCGTGCTGAAGATCGTCAAGGTATACCTCGCGATCAAGCGTCGTATCCAGCCGGGTGACAAGATGGCCGGTCGTCACGGTAACAAGGGTGTTATTTCTTCGGTAATGCCGATTGAAGACATGCCTTACGACGAGCATGGCAATACGGTCGACGTCGTGCTGAACCCGCTGGGTGTACCGTCACGGATGAACGTCGGGCAGGTGCTCGAGACGCATCTGGGCGCCGCGGCCAAGGGTCTGGGTGAGCGTATCAGCCAGATGCTGGATGAACAGCGCAAGGTTGCCGAGCTTCGTCAGCTGCTGGACGAGATCTACAACCACTCGGACGAAGTGTTCAAGGTGGATCTGGATTCGCTGAGCGACAAGGAAATCCTTGAGATGTGCGGCAACCTGCGCACAGGTGTCCCGATGGCAACGCCGGTCTTCGATGGTGCCAAGGAAGCCGAAGTCAAGCGGATGCTTGAGCTGGCTGGCCTGGACACCACCGGGCAGACGTTGTTGTACGACGGGCGTACCGGTGACGCGTTTGATCGTCCGGTGACTGTCGGCTACATGTATATCCTGAAGCTGAACCACCTGATCGACGACAAGATGCACGCTCGTTCCACCGGTTCCTACAGCCTGGTTACTCAGCAGCCGCTGGGTGGTAAGGCGCAGTTCGGTGGTCAGCGCTTTGGTGAGATGGAAGTGTGGGCCCTTGAGGCTTACGGTGCGGCGTATACGCTGCAGGAAATGCTCACCGTCAAGTCTGATGATGTGAATGGTCGGACCAAGATGTACAAGAACATTGTCGATGGCGATCATCGCATGGAGCCGGGCATGCCCGAGTCCTTCAACGTTCTTGTCAAGGAGATCCGCTCGTTGGGTATCGACATCGAGCTGGAATCCGAGTGAGCCGAATTGTTTTTGGCAGCGTGAGCGGGCACGACCTGTGCCCGCCCGAGATTAACGCCATCCGGAGCTTTTACTGATGAAAGATTTGCTGAATCTTCTCAAGAGCCAGAACCAAAGCAAGGAATTTGATGCCATCCGAATTGGCCTGGCATCGCCTGACATGATTCGCTCATGGTCTTTTGGTGAAGTGAAGAAGCCTGAGACCATTAACTACCGTACCTTCAAACCGGAGCGTGACGGTCTTTTCTGTGCCAAGATCTTCGGCCCGATCAAGGACTACGAGTGCCTTTGCGGCAAGTACAAGCGCCTCAAGCATCGCGGTGTAATCTGCGAGAAGTGCGGCGTGGAAGTGGCACTGGCGAGTGTTCGCCGTGAGCGTATGGGGCACATTGAGCTGGCCAGCCCGGTCGCTCATATCTGGTTCCTGAAATCACTGCCGTCCCGTATCGGCCTGATGCTGGACATGACCCTGCGCGATATCGAGCGGGTGTTGTACTTTGAATCGTTCATTGTGATCGAGCCGGGTATGACCACGCTTGAGCGCGGGCAGTTGCTGAATGACGAGCAATATTACGAAGCCCTGGAAGAGTTCGGTGACGAATTCGACGCCCGTATGGGTGCCGAGGCCGTTAAGGAACTGCTTGAGGGTATCGACCTGCAGGCTGAGGTGGATGCGCTGCGCGAGGAAATCCCGCAGACCAATTCCGAAACCAAGATCAAGAAGTTCAGCAAGCGTCTGAAAATTCTTGAGGCCTTCCTCTATTCGGGTAACAAGCCGGGCGACATGGTAATGACCGTGCTGCCGGTTCTGCCGCCGGATCTGCGCCCGTTGGTGCCCCTGGACGGTGGCCGTTTCGCGACCTCTGATCTCAACGACCTCTACCGTCGCGTGATCAACCGGAACAATCGCCTCAAGCGTCTGCTGGAGCTCAATGCGCCGGACATCATTGTGCGTAACGAGAAGCGGATGCTGCAGGAGGCGGTGGACGCTCTGCTGGATAACGGCCGTCGTGGTCGTGCCATTACCGGTACCAACAAGCGCCCGCTGAAGTCCCTGGCTGACATGATCAAGGGTAAGCAGGGTCGTTTCCGTCAGAACCTGCTCGGTAAGCGTGTGGACTATTCCGGTCGTTCGGTGATCGTGGTGGGTCCGTATCTGCGTCTGCACCAGTGCGGTCTGCCCAAGAAGATGGCGCTGGAACTGTTCAAGCCGTTCATTTTCTCAAAGCTTGAGCACCGCGGTCTGGCGACCACCATCAAGGCCGCCAAGAAGATGGTCGAGCGCGAAGAGGGCGTTGTCTGGGATATCCTGGACGAGGTCATCCGTGAGCACCCGATCATGCTGAACCGTGCGCCCACCCTGCACCGCCTTGGTATCCAGGCGTTCGAGCCGGTGCTGATCGAAGGCAAGGCGATTCAGCTGCATCCGTTGGTTTGTGCGGCCTATAACGCCGACTTCGACGGTGACCAGATGGCGGTCCACGTACCGCTGACCCTGGAGGCTCAGCTGGAAGCCCGTGCGTTGATGATGTCCACCAACAACGTACTGTCGCCGGCCAACGGCGAGCCGATCATTGTGCCGTCCCAGGACGTTGTTCTGGGTCTGTACTACATGACCCGAGAGCGTGAGAGCGCGCTGGGTGAGGGCATGACCTTTGCCGACGTGAAGGAAGCGCACCGTGCCTACGGCGCTGGCAAGGTTGATCTCCAGGCCAAGGTGAAGGTCCGGGTGAAAGAAGTCGCGATCGCTGAGGACGGGTCGCGTTCCGAGGCGTACAACATCGTTGAGACTACCGTCGGTCGTGCTCTGTTGTTCGATATCGTGCCTGATGGCCTTTCTTTCGAGCTGGTCAACAAGCCGATGGTCAAGAAGGCGATCTCGAACCTGATCAACACCTGCTACCGTGATGCCGGTCTGAAAGACACGGTTATCTTCGCGGATCAGCTCATGTACATGGGCTACCACTACGCGACGGTTTCCGGGATCTCCATCGGCTTCAACGATTTCGAGATTCCCCCAGAGAAGTACGAGCTGGTTGACGCAGCTTCTGAAGAAGTTAAAGACATTGAAACCCAGTATGCGTCCGGTCTGCTGACCCAGGGCGAGAAGTACAACAAGGTTATCGATATCTGGTCGCGGGCCAACGACAAAGTGTCCAAGGCCATGATGGAGCGTTTGGCCAAAGAGCAGGTCATCGGTCCCGATGGTAAGCCGGTCAAAGGCGAAGACGGCGAAGACCTGATGCAGGAGTCGTTCAACTCGGTTTACATGATGGCAGACTCTGGGGCGCGGGGCTCCGCCGCCCAGATTCGTCAGCTCGCCGGTATGCGTGGTCTGATGGCCAAGCCGGACGGCTCCATCATCGAGACGCCGATCACCGCGAACTTCCGTGAAGGTCTGAACGTACTCCAGTACTTCATCTCGACCCACGGTGCTCGTAAGGGTCTGGCGGATACCGCTCTGAAGACGGCGAACTCGGGTTATCTGACCCGCCGTCTGGTGGACGTGTCTCAGGACCTGGTAGTCACCGAGGAAGATTGTGGCACCGATGAAGGCCTGCTGATGACGCCGCACATCGAAGGTGGCGACGTTGTTGTGCCGCTGGGCGATCGTGTCCTGGGTCGTGTAACGGCCCGTGATGCCTTTACCCCGACCGACAAGGACAACGCCGTTGTGCCTGCCGGAACGCTGCTGGACGAGAAAACCGTTGAAGCTCTTGAGCGTGCGGGTGTGGACGAAGTCTGGGTGCGCTCTGCGATCACCTGTGAGACCCGTCACGGCATTTGTTCCAAGTGTTACGGCCGAGATCTGGCTCGTGGTCATCAGGTCAACGTTGGTGAAGCAGTCGGTGTTATCGCTGCCCAGTCCATCGGTGAGCCGGGTACCCAGCTCACCATGCGTACCTTCCACATTGGTGGTGCGGCGAGCCGGGCGTCCGCGGTCGACAACATTCAGGTGAAGCACGGCGGCACAGTTCGCCTGCACAACCTGAAGTCCATTGAGAAGACCGATGGCTCCCTCGTTGTGATTTCCCGCTCCTCCGCGTTGGCGATTGCCGACGAGCAGGGTCGTGAGCGCGAGTGGTACAAGCTCCCATACGGTGCTGTACTGTCGGTGAAGCATGGCGATGCCGTTGAAGCCGGTGTTGTGGTTGCCAAATGGGATCCGCACACCCACCCGATCATTGCCGAGGCCGAGGGCACCGCGAAATTTGTCAACATGGATCAGGGCATTACTGTCCGGACCCAGACCGACGAACTGACCGGCCTGTCCACCATGGAAGTGATCGATCCGAAGGAGCGCCCTGCGGCGGGTAAAGATATCCGTCCGGCGATTCAGATTCAGGACGATAGCGGAAACGATGTAGAACTGCCGGGTGGTGGTGCTGCGATCTTCTTCCTGCCGGCGAACGCGCTGGTCACTATGGCCAACGGCGCCCGGATTGAGCTGGGTGATGTCGTTGCGCGGATTCCGCAGGAAAGCTCGAAGACCCGTGATATCACTGGTGGTCTGCCGCGTGTTGCCGATCTCTTCGAGGCCCGTCGCCCGAAAGAGTCGTCGATCCTCGCAGAGATCAGCGGCATGGTGTCGTTCGGTAAGGAAACTAAAGGCAAGAAGCGTCTGGTCATCACGCCCAAAGACGCTGACGCCTATGAGGTTCTGATTCCGAAGCATCGCCAGCTCAACGTGTTCGAAGGTGAAACCGTTGAGAAAGGTGAGGTGATTTCCGATGGTCCGTCTAACCCGCACGACATCTTGCGTCTGCTGGGTGTGGTTGAACTGGCCAAGTACATCACCAACGAAATCCAGGACGTCTATCGCCTGCAGGGTGTTGTTATCAACGATAAGCACATCGAGGTTATCGTTCGACAAATGCTGCGGAAGGTAGAAATCACGGATCCGGGTGATACCACGCTTCTTTCCGGCGATCAGGTTGAAATTACCCAGGTTCTGGAAGAAAACGAAAACGCCAATGCGACAGATAAAGAGCCTGCGCGGTTCGATCGTCTGCTGCTCGGCATCACCAAGGCTTCTCTGGCAACCGAGTCGTTCATTTCCGCGGCTTCGTTCCAGGAGACCACCCGGGTACTCACCGAAGGTGCGGTTACCGGTAAGCGTGATTACCTGCGCGGCCTGAAGGAAAACGTTGTGGTTGGTCGACTGATTCCGGCGGGGACCGGTCTTGCCTACCACAGTGAGCGCCGCCGGAAGCGCGAACTGGAAGCTCAGGGTGTAACTGCGGCTGACGTGGAAGAAGCACTGAGTGCCGAGCTCAACCGCGAAAGCTGAGTTGAGCCGGAGCACCGCCTCCGGGTAGATACCTACCCGACAGGTGGTTAAAAAGAGACCAGTCATCTTGACTGTCCAGGGGCGCAGGCTTACACTTGCGTCCCTTAAATTTTACCCCCTGCACAGGGGGTAAGTTTCATTGATATGGTTTTTTGGAGTTTGCTTACATGGCAACGATTAATCAGTTGGTGCGTAAGCCTCGTAAGCGCCGGGTAGCCAAGAGCGATGTTCCTGCTCTGCAGGCCTGCCCTCAGCGCCGTGGTGTGTGCACTCGTGTGTATACCACAACGCCGAAGAAGCCGAACTCAGCACTGCGTAAAGTGTGCCGTGTTCGTCTGACCAACGGCTACGAGGTTTCCTCATACATTGGTGGTGAAGGTCACAACCTTCAGGAGCACAGTGTTGTGCTTATCCGTGGCGGTCGTGTAAAGGACCTTCCGGGTGTGCGCTATCACACTGTTCGCGGAACGCTGGACACCCAGGGTGTGCAGAACCGTAAGCAGGGCCGCTCCAAGTACGGTGCAAAACGACCCAAGTCCTGATGTCCCGAGCGGGTGTCTTTTATCGTTGCTTGTCAGAACGGTAAGAGTAAGGCTGAGTAGCAGAATGCTATCTCAGGGGTTCCTGAAGACCTTTTAGATATATAAGGGCTTATCGATGCCTAGAAGAAGAGTTGCAGCAAAGCGGGAAATTATCCCGGATCCTAAGTTCGGCAGTGCACGTCTTGCCAAGTTCATCAACCACGTGATGGAAAGCGGCAAGAAAGCGGTTGCAGAGCGCATTGTTTATGGCGCGCTCGATATCGTTGCCGAAAAATCCAAGGAAGAGCCGATCGACATGTTCGAGAAGGCCCTGGAGAACATCCAGCCGATGGTTGAGGTTAAATCCCGTCGTGTGGGTGGTGCTACTTACCAGGTGCCCGTAGAAGTACGGCCTTCCCGTCAGAACGCGCTGGCAATGCGCTGGCTCGTAGAGTTTTCACGGAAGCGCGGTGAGAAGTCCATGGCGCAGCGTCTTGCTGGTGAGATTCTTGACGCCGCTGACAGCAAGGGCTCCGCTGTTAAGAAGCGCGAAGACGTTCATCGCATGGCAGAAGCCAACAAGGCGTTCTCTCACTTCCGTTTCTAATCAGCCGAGGTTAATACAGTGGCACGCAAGACTCCTATCAAGCGTTACAGAAACATTGGTATTTGTGCGCACGTTGATGCGGGCAAAACCACAACCACCGAGCGGGTTCTGTTCTACACGGGCATTTCCCACAAAATCGGTGAGGTTCATGATGGTGCGGCTACCATGGACTGGATGGAGCAGGAGCAGGAGCGTGGTATTACCATTACCTCCGCTGCGACTACCTGTTTCTGGCAGGGCATGGACAAGCAGTATCCGGAGCACCGGATCAACATCATCGACACCCCGGGGCACGTTGACTTTACCATCGAGGTAGAGCGCTCTCTCCGTGTGCTGGACGGTGCGGTTGTTGTGTTCTGTGGCTCCTCCGGTGTTGAGCCGCAGTCCGAGACTGTATGGCGTCAGGCCAACAAGTACGAAGTCCCGCGCATGGTGTTCGTCAACAAGATGGACCGTGCCGGCGCTAACTTCCTGCGCGTTGTCGACCAGATCAAAAACCGTCTGGGCGCGAACTGCGTTCCCATTCAGCTGCCGATCGGCGCTGAGGACGACTTCGCAGGTATCGTCGATCTGATTCGTAACCAGGCCATTTACTGGAACGAAGACGATGCAGGTGCGACCTACGAGCAGCGTGACGTTCCGGCCGAAATGGCGGAAGAAGTCGCGAAGTATCGCGAGCAGATGGTTGAGGCGGCAGCCGAGGCTAACGAAGAGCTGATGGAGCGTTACCTGGAAGAAGGTGACCTGGGCATTGAGGACATCAAGAAAGGTTTGCGTATGCGTACGCTGGCCAACGAGATCGTTCTTGCCACCTGCGGCTCTGCGTTCAAGAACAAGGGCGTCCAGGCGGTTCTGGACTCCGTTATCGAATTCCTGCCGGCGCCGGACGAAGTTAAGGCGATTCGCGGTGAGGTCGATGAAGACGGTACCGAAGAGACTCGTCAGGCAGATGACGACGCGCCGTTCGCGGCCCTGGCGTTCAAGATTGCTACCGATCCGTTCGTGGGCACTCTGACGTTCTTCCGGGTCTACTCCGGTAAGCTGGAATCCGGCAATGCGGTCTTTAACTCTGTGAAGGGTAAGAAAGAGCGTGTTGGTCGTATGGTTCAGATGCACTCCAAGGATCGTCAGGAGATCAAGGAAGTGCTGGCGGGTGATATCGCTGCGGCAATCGGCCTTAAGAGCGTGACCACCGGTGACACCCTGTGCGACGAGAATAACAAGATCATTCTCGAGCGTATGGAGTTCCCGGAGCCGGTTATCTCTGTTGCGGTTGAGCCAAAGTCCAAGGCGGATCAGGAGAAGATGGGTGTGGCTCTGGGCAAGCTGGCCCAGGAAGATCCGTCTTTCCGTGTCCGGACGGATGAAGAGTCCGGGCAGACCATCATCTCCGGCATGGGTGAGCTTCACCTGGACATCATCGTTGATCGCATGAAGCGTGAGTTCAAGGTCGAGGCCAACATTGGTAAGCCGCAGGTGGCTTACCGTGAGCGTATCCGCAAGCCGGTTGATGTCGAAGGTAAGTTCGTTCGCCAGTCTGGTGGTCGCGGTCAGTACGGTCACGTCAAGCTGAAGCTTGAGCCGCTGCCGTTGGACGAAGAAGATGGCGAAAACTTTATCTTCGTTAACGAAATCGTTGGTGGTGTTGTTCCCAAGGAATACATCCCGGCAGTTCAGCAAGGTATTGAAGAGCAGATGCAGAACGGCTGTCTGGCCGGGTATCCGCTGCTGCGTATCAAGGCCACGCTGTACGACGGTTCCTACCACGATGTGGACTCCAACGAAATGGCGTTCAAGATCGCGGGCTCGATGGCAATGAAGAAGGGCGCTCTTGAAGCTGACCCTGCGCTGCTTGAGCCGATCATGAAGGTCGAGGTTGTGAGCCCGGAAGAGTACATGGGTGATGTTGTTGGTGACTTGAACCGTCGCCGCGGTCTTATCCAGGGCATGGATGAGTCGCCGGCTGGTAAGGTCATCCGTGCCGAAGTTCCGTTGTCGGAGATGTTCGGTTACGCCACCGACCTGCGTTCTGCAACACAGGGGCGGGCGTCTTATGCGATGGAGTTTGCGGGATATTCCGAAGCTCCTTCGAACATTGCCGAAGCGATCATTAAACAGGGTTGATCCCCAGGACTTAAGAAACAGGAAGAGGTGTAACCGTGTCTAAAGAAAAATTTGACCGTAGTAAACCGCACTTGAACGTTGGCACCATTGGTCACGTTGACCATGGTAAGACCACTCTGACCGCCGCTCTGACTCGTGTGTGCCACGAAGTCTGGGGTACTGGTTCTGCCAGTGCATTCGATCAGATCGATAACGCACCGGAAGAGAAGGCGCGTGGTATCACCATCGCGACTTCCCACGTTGAGTACGATTCCCCGACTCGCCACTACGCACACGTAGACTGCCCGGGCCACGCTGACTATGTGAAGAACATGATCACTGGTGCGGCGCAGATGGACGGCGCGATCCTGGTTTGCTCCGCCGCTGACGGCCCCATGCCGCAGACTCGCGAGCACATCCTGCTGTCCCGTCAGGTTGGCGTACCGTACATTGTCGTGTTCCTGAACAAGGCCGACATGGTCGACGACGAAGAGCTGCTTGAGCTGGTCGAGATGGAAGTTCGTGATCTGCTGAGCCAGTACGACTTCCCGGGCGACGACACCCCGATCATTACCGGTTCCGCGCTGATGGCGCTGGACGGTAAGGACGACAACGAGATGGGTACGACCGCTGTTAAGAAGCTGGTAGAAGCCCTGGACGACTACATCCCGGAGCCGGAGCGTGCGATTGATCAGCCGTTCCTGATGCCGATCGAGGACGTATTCTCCATCTCTGGTCGTGGTACCGTTGTGACCGGTCGTGTTGAGCGTGGCATCATCAAGGTTGGTGACGAAGTGGAAATCGTTGGTATCAAGGATACCGTGAAGACCACTTGTACCGGTGTTGAGATGTTCCGCAAGCTGCTGGACGAAGGCCGTGCCGGTGAGAACGTTGGTGTTCTGCTGCGTGGTACCAAGCGTGACGACGTTGAGCGTGGTCAGGTTCTGGCGGTTCCGGGCTCCATCACTCCGCACACCAAGTTCGAGTGCGAAGTGTACGTATTGAGCAAGGAAGAAGGCGGTCGTCATACTCCGTTCTTCAAGGGCTACCGCCCGCAGTTCTACTTCCGTACCACCGACGTAACCGGTTCCTGTGAACTGCCGGAAGGCGTGGAAATGGTTATGCCGGGTGACAACGTGAAGATGAGTGTTACCCTGATCGCTCCGATCGCCATGGAAGATGGCCTGCGCTTCGCGATTCGCGAAGGTGGCCGTACCGTTGGTGCCGGCGTGGTTGCCAAGATCATCGAGTAATTCGCTCGTGTGATCAGGAAAAAGGGGCTGAAAGTTCAGCCCCTTTTTCTGTTTCAGTCGCAAAGCTTGTGCCCGATCCGGTCAAACGGCGTAGCTGTTGACAGGGTTGGGTATTATGCATACAATGCGGCTCCTTTTTTTGAAGGTCGGCTAACAAGTAGCTGCTACGAGTGGAGTTTGGTGCATCATGCAAAGCCAAAAAATTCGAATCCGGTTGAAGGCGTTTGATTATCGCCTGATCGACCAGTCCACGCAGGAGATCGTCGATACCGCGAAGCGGACCGGCGCTCAGGTGCGTGGGCCAATCCCTCTGCCGACGCGGAAGGAAAAGTACACCATCCTGATCTCTCCGCACGTCAACAAGGACGCGCGTGATCAGTATGAAATTCGTACGCATAAGCGTTTGCTCGATATTGTCGAGCCGACGGAAAAGACAGTGGATGCTCTGATGAAGTTGGACCTGGCTGCAGGTGTAGACGTTCAGATCAGCCTCGGCTAATACCGCCCGGTATTAGTCTGTGTAACTGTCATAAGGCCATAGAGGGTGAGAGCCCCGTACACTTAAGAGGTGAAACATGGCAATTGGTGTTGTCGGTCGTAAGGCCGGTATGACCCGTATTTTTACGGA
The DNA here is from genome assembly GCF_019392195.1 of Marinobacter sp. F4206. NCBI lineage: Bacteria > Pseudomonadati > Pseudomonadota > Gammaproteobacteria > Pseudomonadales > Marinobacteraceae > Marinobacter > Marinobacter liaoningensis. The sequence continues at coordinate 103,191 of NZ_JAHXKI010000006.1, read as the reverse complement.
AGATGGGCAGGCGCTGCCCGTAACGGTAATCGAGGTTGAGCCCAACCGGATTACCCAACTCAAGACTCTTGAGAGCGATGGCTACCGTGCCGTTCAGGTTACTGTAGGCACTCGTCGTTCCTCCCGTGTAACCAAGAGTGAAGCAGGCCACTTTGCCAAGGCGGGCGTTGAAGCCGGTCGTGGTATGTGGGAATTCCGTCTGGCCGAAGGTGAAGGCGAAGACCTTTCCGCCGGTGGCGAGATTACTGCTTCCATCTTTGAAGACGGTCAGGTGGTAGACGCTGTTGGCCAGTCCAAAGGTAAGGGTTTTCAGGGCGGCGTAAAGCGTTGGAATTTCTCCATGCAGGACGCTACCCACGGTAACTCCCTCTCTCACCGTGCTCCGGGTTCCATTGGTCAGAACCAGACTCCGGGTAAGGTATTCAAGGGCAAAAAGATGGCGGGCCAGATGGGTAACGCACAGGTCACCGTGCAGAACCTGAAAATTGTCCGTGTCGACGCCGAGCGCAACCTGCTGCTGGTGAGTGGTGCCGTACCAGGCGCAACTGGCGGCGATGTTGTCATCAAGCCTGCAGTTAAAGCCTGAGGAGCGGTGCGATGGAATTGACTATTACAGGTAGCGGCAAAGGAATCTCTGTTTCCGACGCTGCATTCGCCAAAGATTTTAACGAGTCGCTGGTTCACCAGGTGGTTACTGCCTATATGGCAGCAGGCCGTCAGGGTACCAAGGCTCAGAAGACGCGTTCCGAAGTCAGCGGTGGCGGTAAGAAGCCCTGGCGGCAGAAGGGCACCGGTCGTGCCCGCGCGGGTACCATTCGTAGCCCGATCTGGCGCGCAGGTGGTGTTACTTTTGCGGCCAAGCCTCGCGGCTTTGAGCAAAAGGTAAACCGCAAAATGTACCGCGCAGCGATGCGCTCCATTTTTTCCGAGCTGGTTCGCCAAGAGCGTCTCGTGGTTGTTGATGACATGAATGTCGACAGCCCCAAGACCAAGGCATTCAACGCCAAGCTGAAGGATATCGGCGTGAGCAGCGCTCTGATTCTGTCAGATAGCGTTGAGCAGAACCTTCATCTGGCGTCGCGCAACATCCCGCACGTAGATGTGCGCGATATTGCGGGCCTGGACCCGGTTAGCCTGGTTGCCTACGAGAATGTTGTGGTGACTGTGCCCGCTCTGAAGAAGATCGAGGAGATGCTGGGATGAATCAGGAACGCATTTACAAGGTCCTTCTGGGGCCTCACGTATCTGAAAAAGCATCTCTGGTGGCCGAGCACGGCCAGGTTGTTTTCCGGGTTGCCCCGGATGCCACCAAGCCGGAGATCAAGAAAGCCGTTGAGCAACTGTTCAACGTCACCGTAGAAGGTGTTCAGGTTCTGAATCGTAAGGGTAAGCTCAAGCGCACTATCCGCGGGTTCGGCAAGCGTAATGACATTCGTAAGGCTTACGTAAAGCTGGCAGAAGGTCAGGACATCGATTTTCTGGATGTGGAATAAGGTAAAGGGGTCTTAATATGCGGATCGTCAAAACCAAACCAACATCTGCCGGACGCCGTCACGTTGTAAAGCTTTACAACCCGGACCTGCACACCGGGCGCCCCTACGAGCCGTTGGTAGAAAGAAAGAACAAGACGGGTGGTCGTAATAATGCTGGCCGCATTACTACTCGTCACACTGGTGGTGGTCACAAGAAACACTACCGCGTTATCGATTTTAAGCGGACCAAAGATGGGATTCCGGCGGTCATTGAGCGCCTGGAATACGATCCTAACCGCTCTGCGCACATTGCGCTGGTGAAGTATGCCGATGGAGAGCGTCGCTATATTATCGCTCCCAAAGGCATGCAGATCGGCGATCCTGTGCGCTCCGGTATCGACGCGCCGATCAAGGTTGGTAGCACGCTTCCGCTCCGGAATATTCCGGTCGGTTCCGTGATCCACTGCGTCGAACTCAAGCCTGGCAAAGGTGCTCAGCTGGCTCGCTCTGCGGGCGCATCCGTACAGCTGGTAGCGCGTGAAGGTGCATATGCCACCATCCGCCTGCGCTCAGGTGAAATGCGTAAGGTGCTTGTAGATTGCCGTGCAACGCTGGGAGAAGTATCCAACAGCGAGCACAGCCTCAAGCAGCTTGGTAAAGCGGGTGCATCACGTTGGCGCGGCAAACGCCCAACAGTACGTGGTGTTGCTATGAACCCAGTTGACCACCCGCATGGTGGTGGTGAAGGGCGTACCTCTGGCGGGCGTCACCCGGTTACTCCGTGGGGTGTTCCGACCAAAGGGCATAAGACTCGTAAGAACAAGCGTACTGATAAAATGATAGTACGTCGTCGTTCGGCCAAGTAAACGACTACATAGAGGTAATTGCTGTGCCACGTTCTTTGAAGAAAGGTCCTTTTATAGACCTGCATCTGTTGAAGAAGGTCGAGGCAGCTCTGGAAACTAACGACAAGCGACCGATCAAAACCTGGTCCCGCCGGTCAACAGTTTTTCCAGAGATGGTAGGCCTGACCATTGCAGTCCACAACGGCAAGCAGCACGTGCCGGTTTATGTCACCGAAGATATGGTTGGACATAAGCTGGGTGAGTTCGCGGCAACGCGTACTTATCGTGGTCATGCGGCCGACAAGAAAGCTAAACGCTGATTGTGAGGGAATAGAAATGGAAGTAGCAGCCAAGTATAAGGGCGCTAACCTCTCAGCTCAGAAAGCACGTCTTGTCGCTGACCAAGTACGCGGCAAGGCTGTTGAGGATGCCCTGAACATTCTGACTTTTAGCCCAAAGAAGGCGGCGGTCGTACTCAAGAAAGCTCTTGAGTCTGCCATTGCCAACGCTGAGCATAACGAAGGTCTGGACGTTGACGAACTGCGGGTTTCCACCGTGATGGTGGATGAGGGTCCGACGCTCAAGCGAATCAAAGCTCGAGCCAAGGGGCGCGCTGATCGGATTTTCAAGCGCACCTGCCATATCACCGTCAAGGTCGCCGACAAGTAGGAGATGCTCAGATGGGTCATAAAGTAAATCCAACCGGCATTCGCCTGGGTGTGATCAAAGAGCACAACTCAGTCTGGTATGCCGACAAGAAGGAATACTCACAAAACCTGCTGAATGATATTCAGGTTCGTGAGTTTCTGGACAAGCGTCTGGTGAAGGCGTCTGTCAGCAAGATTGTGATCGAGCGCCCTGCTCAGAACGCCCGTATCACGATCCATACTGCCCGCCCCGGTATTGTTATCGGTAAGAAGGGTGAAGATGTTGACCGTCTTCGTCGCGAAGTCAGCGACATGATGGGTGTGCCTGTGCACATCAACATCGAAGAAGTCCGCAAGCCGGACCTGGATGCCCGCCTGGTAGCGCAAAACGTTGCCGGTCAGCTGGAGCGTCGTGTGATGTTCCGTCGTGCTATGAAGCGCGCGGTTCAGAACGCTATGCGTCAAGGCGCCAAGGGTATCAAGATCCAGGTAGGCGGTCGTCTCGGGGGTGCTGAAATTGCGCGTTCCGAGTGGTATCGCGAAGGTCGTGTACCTCTGCACACGCTGCGTGCAGATATTGATTACGCAACCTACGAAGCGCATACCACTTACGGCGTAATCGGCGTCAAGGTATGGATCTTCAAAGGTGAGATTCTTGGTGGTATGGAGCAGGTCCGTGCTGACAAGAAAGCCTCTGGGAAGAAAGGTTCTAAGTAAAGGGGCACTCTTATGCTGCAACCAAAACGCACCAAATTCCGCAAGGTAATGAAAGGCCGTAACACCGGTCTTGCTCACCGCGCCAACAAGGTGAGCTTCGGTGAATACGGATTGAAGGCGACGAGCCGAGGGCGTATAACTGCTCGCCAGATTGAGGCAGCGCGTCGTACCATGACTCGCCGCATCAAGCGGGGCGGTAAGATCTGGATTCGGGTTTTCCCGGACAAGCCGATCACCGGTAAGCCGCTGGAAGTACGAATGGGTAAAGGTAAAGGTTCTGTCGAGTATTGGGTGGCTGAAATCCAGCCAGGCCGCATGCTCTACGAGATGGAAGGTGTGTCCGAGGATATCGCTCGTGATGCCTTCACGCTCGCTGCGGCCAAACTGCCGGTACAGACCACCTTTGTAACGAGGACGGTGATGTGATGAAAGCAACAGAGCTGCGTGATAAGTCAGTCGAGGAGCTGAACAAAGAGCTGATCGACCTCCTGAAGGAGCAGTTCAACCTGCGCATGCGCAAGGCGACAGGTCAGCTGAATCAGTCTCACCTTCTCGGCAAGGTGAAGCGCGACATCGCTCGCGTGAAAACAGTATTGAACGAAAAGGCAGGACAGTGACATGACCGAAGCTACCCAAACTGCCAGAACTCTGAGCGGCAAGGTCGTGAGCAACAAGATGGAGAAGTCCATCGTCGTTCTGGTCGAGCGTCAGGTGAAGCATCCTCTGTACGGCAAGTACATGAAGCGCTCTACCAAGATCCATGCTCACGATGAGAGCAATCAGTGCAACGTCGGTGACACTGTGACCATCCAGGAAACCCGTCCGGTCTCCAAGACCAAGAGCTGGGCCCTGGTGGAAGTGACCGAACGTGCATCCAAGGTGTAACGCCGGAGAACAACCATGATTCAGACTCAAACAATGCTTGAAGTCGCGGACAACAGCGGTGCGCGTCAGGTGATGTGCATCAAGGTCCTGGGCGGTTCACATCGGCGTTATGCCAGCGTAGGGGATATCATCAAGGTGACCGTCAAGGAAGCCATTCCCCGCGGTAAAGTGAAGAAAGGCCAGGTCCTGAAAGCTGTCGTGGTGCGTACCCGCAAGGGTGTTCGCCGTCCCGACGGTTCGCTGATCCGTTTCGACGGAAATGCGGCAGTACTTCTGAACAATCAGGACGCTCCTATTGGTACCCGTATCTTCGGACCGGTTACCCGTGAACTGCGTAATGAAAAGTTCATGAAAATTATCTCACTGGCACCCGAAGTACTTTAAAGGACCAGAGGCCGGTTATGAAAAAGATCAAACGAGATGACGAAGTAATCGTCACCACGGGGAAAGACAAAGGCAAACGTGGTAAAGTCCTGAAGGTTCAGGACGATGGCCGTGTGGTTGTTTCTGGGATCAACATGATCAAGAAGCACACCAAGCCGAACCCGATGCTGGGCACCCCAGGTGGCATCGTCGAAAAAGAAGCACCTATCCAGGCTTCCAACGTGGCTATTTTTAATCCGCAGACCGGCAAAGCCGATCGTGTAGGCTTCCAGATCAAGGAAGACGGCGCGAAAGTGCGGATCTTCAAGTCCACGAACGAAGCTGTCGATAACCAGTAAGCGGTGGTGGTTACGATGCTTAACATGAAAGAGCAGTACAGTAAGGAAGTGGTACCCGCCCTGCAGAAAGAGTTCGGCTACAAGAACGTTATGCAGGTGCCGCGTATCGAAAAGATCACCCTTAACATGGGTGTCGGCGAAGCGGTTGGTGACAAGAAGCTGATTGAAAATGCCGTGGCGGATCTCGAGCGTCTGGCAGGTCAGAAAGTTGTTGTTACCAAGGCACGTAAATCCGTTGCGGGTTTCAAAATCCGTGAAGGTTGGCCGATCGGTTGCAAAGTTACTCTGCGCGGCGAGCGTATGTGGGACTTTTTTGATCGCCTGGTTCACATTGCGGTTCCCCGCATTCGTGACTTTCGCGGTCTGAATCCCAAGTCGTTCGACGGTCGTGGTAACTACAGCATGGGCGTGCGTGAGCAGATCATTTTCCCTGAGATCGAGTACGACAAAGTCGACAAGATCCGTGGTCTGGACATCACCATTACCACCACTGCCGGTACCGACGATGAAGGTCGTGAACTGCTGAAAGCTTTCGGCTTTCCGTTCAAGAGATAAAGGAACGAGTGTAATGGCTAAGGTTTCCATGAAGAACCGCGAGCTCAAGCGCGAAAAGACCGTTGCGAAGTTTGCAGCGAAGCGTGCAGAGCTCAAGGCGATTATCAAAAACCCTAATACCAGCGATGATGACCGTTGGGATGCACAGATGAAGCTTCAACAGCTTCCTCGTGATGCAAGCCCGTCGCGTCTTCGTAATCGTTGCCAGGTGACTGGTCGTCCCCATGGCGTTCTGCGTAAGTTCGAGCTTTCACGGATCAAACTCCGTGAATACGGCATGCGCGGTGATGTTCCGGGCCTGACCAAGGCAAGCTGGTAAGATAGGCACCCGGACTTCGGTCGGGTGCCTGTTGGTAAGCGGTGCGGCACGCCGCTGCACAACTAAAAAGATCAGGAGCCTCATACCAATGAGTATGCAAGACACGCTTGCGGATATGTTTACTCGTATCCGTAATGCACAGATGGCGTCTAAGACAGATGTTACGATGCCGTCTTCAAAAATGAAGATCTCCGTGGCCCAAGTCCTCAAGGACGAAGGTTACGTCGAAGAATTTTCCGTTTCAGCCGACGCGAAGCCCGAGCTGACGATCACTCTGAAATACTTCGGTGGCAAGCCGGTTATTGAAGAGATCAAGCGGGTCAGCCGTCCGAGTCTGCGCCAGTACAAAGGCGCTGGGGAACTGCCGAAAGTATCCGGCGGTCTGGGAGTCGCGATTGTCTCAACGTCCAAGGGCGTTATGACAGACCGCGCCGCACGAGCTGCTGGCGTGGGTGGCGAAGTCATCTGCACCGTATTCTAGGAGATACACATGTCCAGGGTTGCCAATAATCCTGTCGTGCTGCCTTCCGGTGTTGAGGTTAAGCTGAACGGACAGGAAATTAGTGTGAAGGGTTCCAAGGGAGCGCTTCAATTCACCATTCACCAGGCGGTCGAAGTGAAGCAGGAAGAAAATGTCCTGCGTTTCGTGGCTCGCGATGGTGCTACAAAGTCCCGCGCTCTTGCTGGTACTACTCGTGCATTGGTCAACAATATGGTGACCGGTGTATCCACAGGCTTTGAGCGTAAGCTCCAGCTGACGGGCGTAGGTTACCGTGCCCAGGCGCAAGGTAAGAAGCTCAATCTGACGCTGGGTTTTTCACACCCGGTCGAGTATGAGCTGCCCGAGGGGATTACCGCAGAAACTCCGTCCAATACGGAAGTTGTAATTCGCGGTATCGACAAGCAACAGGTTGGCCAGGTCGCTGCGGATGTCCGCGCGTTCCGTCCGCCCGAGCCTTATAAGGGTAAGGGTGTTCGTTATGCGGATGAGCAGGTCAGACGCAAAGAAGCCAAGAAGAAATAAGGCGGGACTATGAGCGCGAATAACGAAAGATTGCGTCGCGCACGCAAAGTGCGCATGAAGATCCGTGAACTGGGTACCAATCGTCTGTGTGTTCATCGCACACCGCGTCACATGTACGCCCAGGTCACGACAGCAGATGGCAGCAAGGTGCTGGCTTCTGCCTCCACGTTGGATAAGGAACTGCGCCAGGGTGCAACCGGTAACGTGGACGCTGCCAAAAAGGTTGGTCAGCTGATTGCTGAGCGTGCCAAGGCAGCAGGTGTAGAGCAGGTCGCTTTTGACCGCTCCGGTTACCGTTATCACGGTCGTATTCAGGCTCTGGCCGACGCAGCCCGTGAAGCTGGCTTGCAATTCTAAGAGGTGGAGAAGATGAGCGTTAACGAACAGAAGGCGCCTGAGCTCCAGGAGAAGCTGGTTCAGGTCAATCGTGTCGCCAAGGTTGTAAAAGGTGGCCGTATTTTCGCCTTCACCGCACTGACTGTAGTGGGTGATGGTAAAGGTCGCGTTGGTTTCGGTCGTGGTAAGGCGCGTGAAGTGCCGGTCGCCATTCAGAAGGCCATGGAAGCTGCGCGTAAGAACATGGTCGACGTCCCGCTGGACGGCACCACTCTTCAGTACCCGGTGAAGGCACAGCATGGCGGCTCCAAGGTCTACATGCAGCCGGCTTCCGAAGGTACCGGTATCATCGCCGGTGGCGCGATGCGTGCCGTCCTGGAGGTGGCAGGTGTTCAGAACGTACTGTCCAAGTGTTACGGGTCTACCAACCCGGTGAACGTGGTACGTTCCACCATCAAGGGTCTCCAGGCAACACAAGCGCCTGAAGATATTGCAGCCAAGCGCGGTAAGACCGTGGAAGAGATTCTGGGTTGAAGTCATGGCGAACGCAAAAACGATCAAAGTAACTCTGACCCGCAGCCCGATCGGCTGTCAGCCCAAGCACAAACTGTGCGTTAAGGGCCTGGGTCTTCGTAAAATCGGTCACACCGTGGAAGTGGAGGATACTCCTTCGATTCGCGGCATGATCAACCGGGTGGATTACCTGGTTCGGGTTGAGGAGAACTAAGATGCGTCTGAACGAACTTAGTCCGGAACCCGGTTCACGCCAAGCTCCGAAGCGAGTTGGTCGTGGTATCGGTAGTGGTCTCGGTAAAACCGGCGGTCGCGGTCACAAGGGTCTCAAGGCCCGCTCTGGCGGCAGCGTTGCTCCTGGTTTCGAGGGTGGTCAGCAGCCTCTGGCTCGTCGTCTGCCGAAGTTTGGTTTCACCTCACGCCAGCAGCGCTACGTTGCTGAAATTCGCCTGAACGAACTGGCGAAGGTTGAAGGCGATGTGGTTGACCTCGAGGCCCTGAAAAAGGCAGATATCGTTCGCGAAGAAATTCGTGAAGCCAAGGTTATCCTGTCCGGCGAACTCAGCCGTGCGGTAACCGTTAAGGGCCTTCGGGTAACCAAAGGCGCACGCGAGGCAATTGCCGCCGCGGGTGGTAAAGTCGAAGACTAAGGCGAGTCGAGGACTAAATGGCCAAGACAGCATCATTGCCTGCGGGCGCGGGTAAAGGACTGGCAGAGCTGCGATCGCGGCTCTGGTTTGTCTTCCTGGCATTGTTGGTGTACCGAATCGGTGCCCATATTCCGGTGCCGGGGATCAACCCCGACCGTTTGGCGGCACTGTTTGAGCAGAATCAGGGCACTATCCTGAGTATGTTCAACATGTTTTCCGGTGGTGCGCTTGAGCGCATGAGTATCTTCGCTCTCGGTATCATGCCGTATATCTCGGCTTCGATTATCATGCAGCTCATGACTGCGGTCAGTCCGCAGCTTGAGCAGCTGAAGAAAGAAGGCGAAGCTGGTCGTCGTAAGATCAGTCAGTACACTCGGTATGGTACGGTTATCCTCGCCCTGGTTCAGGGTGCTGGTATTTCTGTCGGTTTGGCATCGCAGGGCGTCACCTTTAATGACAGTTTCAGCTTCCACTTCGTGGCGGTTGTTTCGTTTGTCAGCGGTGCGGTCTTCATGATGTGGCTGGGTGAGCAGATCACCGAACGTGGCGTTGGCAACGGTATTTCCCTGCTGATTTTCGCGGGTATCGTAGCCGGCTTGCCGGGCGCTATCGGGCAGACTCTGGAGCAGGCCAGAAATGGTGAAATGAGCCTTCTGGTTGTTCTGGGTATTGGTGTGTTGGCGGTCGCAGTAATTGGCTTTGTGGTGTTCATGGAGCGCGGTCAGCGTCGCCTGACCATCAATTACGCCAAGCGTCAGCAGGGCCGTCGTGTGTTCGCACAGCAGTCCAGCCATCTGCCTCTTAAGGTCAACATGGCCGGGGTTATTCCGCCGATTTTTGCTTCTTCCATTCTGCTGTTTCCGGCTTCGATCGGGCAGTGGTTTGGTCAGGGCGAGGGCATGGAATGGCTCAGCGATGTGTCCCAGGCACTGGCGCCCAGCCAGCCGTTGTACATCATCCTGTTTGCAGCAGCAGTCGTGTTTTTCTGCTTCTTCTATACAGCCCTGATGTACAACCCGAAGGAAGTTGCGGATAACCTCAAGCGCTCAGGAGCGTTTATTCCGGGCATCCGTCCGGGTGATCAGACTGCCAAGTATATCGATGGCGTTCTGACTCGTCTGACGCTGTTCGGTGCAATGTACATTGCAGCAGTGTCCCTGTTCCCTCAGTTTCTGATGGTAGCCGGGAATGTTCCGTTCTATCTGGGCGGCACATCACTGCTGATTGTTGTAGTCGTGGTGATGGATTTCATGGCGCAGGTACAGTCGCACCTGATGTCCCATCAGTATGAATCGCTGATGAAGAAGTCCAATCTCAAGGGCTATGGTCGGAACGGCTAAGCCGTTCCCCTTGAAAACTGGAGTCGACAATGAAAGTACGCGCTTCGGTAAAGAAAATTTGCCGTAACTGCAAAGTAATTCGTCGCAATGGCTCAGTACGAGTCATTTGCTCGGAGCCTCGCCACAAGCAGCGCCAGGGCTAATCCTTCGGGATCAGTTCTGATCGCGTAAAGGGGTTCGGAATGATGGCGCTTGACTCCGGTGGGGGTCGGGCGCTATTATTTCGCGCCCTTTTTGTGGCGGAAAATTCACACAGCAAAGCTTTGAACGCGGAGTAATTTGGATGGCACGTATAGCCGGTGTCAATATACCCGATAACAAACATGCTGTTATCTCGCTGACCTACATCTTTGGTGTTGGCAAGACAACAGCCCAGAAGCTTTGCGATGCAACCGGCGTAAAGCCGGACGTCAAGGTCAAAGACCTTAGCGACGAGCAGCTTGAGTCACTTCGTACCGAAGTGGGCAAGGTGTCTGTCGAAGGCGATCTGCGTCGTGAAGTACAGATGAACATCAAGCGTTTGAAGGATCTCGGATGTCACCGTGGTCTGCGTCATCGTCATGGCCTTCCGGTCCGTGGCCAGCGCACCAAGACCAACGCACGCACCCGTAAAGGTCCACGCAAACCTATTCGTAAGTAACAGGTAGGCAAACATGGCAAAGCCAGGTACACGTACCCGTAAAAAGGTGAAAAAGACGGTTGTTGATGGCGTCGCGCACATTCACGCGTCCTTCAACAACACTATCGTGACCATTTCTGACCGTCAGGGCAACGTCCTGTCCTGGGCTACCTCTGGTGGTTCCGGTTTCCGTGGGTCGCGCAAGAGTACACCTTTTGCTGCGCAGGTAGCAGCTGAAAGAGCCGGTAACGCGGCTGCTGAATACGGCCTTAAAAACCTGGACGTAGAGGTTAAGGGTCCTGGGCCCGGACGTGAATCTGCAGTTCGTGCGCTGAATGCGTGCGGCTACAAGATCACCAACATCACAGATGTGACGCCGATTCCCCATAACGGCTGTCGTCCGCCCAAAAAGCGCCGCGTCTAACACAGGAGACAGTGAATTATGGCTCGTTATATAGGCCCGAAGTGCAAGCTGTCTCGTCGTGAAGGGACAGATCTTTTTCTAAAGAGCGGTGTTCGCGCGCTCGATTCCAAGTGCAACATCGAGACTCCGCCGGGTATGCACGGCGCGCGTCGCGGTCGTCTGTCCGAGTACGGCGTACAGCTTCGTGAAAAACAGAAAGTTCGTCGTATCTACGGCGTGCTGGAGAAGCAGTTCCGCAATTACTACAAAGAGGCAGCCCGAATCAAAGGCGCAACGGGTGAGAACCTGCTGCAGCTTCTGGAAGGCCGTCTGGATAACGTTGTATACCGCATGGGTTTTGGTTCTACCCGTGCTGAATCCCGTCAGCTCGTTTCTCACAAAGCGATCCTGGTCAACGACAAGGTAGTGAACATTGCTTCCTATCAGGTCAAGCCAGGTGATGTTGTGAGTGTGCGCGAGAAGGCCAAGAACCAGCTTCGCGTAAAAGGCGCGCTGGATCTGTCTGCAAGCCGTGCACCGGTGAGCTGGGTAGAGGTCGACGCCAACAAGATGTCCGGCGTTTACAAGTCAGTACCTGAGCGTACTGAACTGCCGGCCGACATCAACGAGAACCTCATCGTCGAGCTTTACTCCAAGTAAAGCCCAGTTAGCAACGATAGCAGATAGGGGCGTCTATGCAGCGTTCAGTACATGAGTTATTGACACCTCGTACCATTGACGTGAAGGAATCAAGCGCCACGCGTGCCAAGGTTACGCTTGAGCCTCTGGAAAGAGGCTTTGGCCATACGCTCGGCAGCGCACTGCGCCGTATTCTCTTGTCTTCGATGCCGGGCTGCGCTGTGACTGAAGCGCAGATCGACGGCGTCTTGCACGAGTACAGCGCCATTGAGGGTGTCCAGGAAGACGTGATTGAGATTCTTCTGAATCTCAAGGGCGTCGCCGTGAAAATGAACGGTCGGGACGATGCCGAGCTTACGCTCAGCAAGAAGGGCCCGGGCGTTGTCACAGCCGGTGATATCAAGCTCGACCATGATGTTGAGATTGCCAACCCGGAGCACGTGATCTGTCACCTTAGCGAGAATGGTGAAGTGAACATGCGCCTCCGTGTGAATCGCGGTCGCGGCTATGAGCCGGCGGATCAGCGAGGTCTCGACGAGGACGAAACTCGCGCCATCGGACGCCTGCAGCTGGATGCAACTTTCAGCCCGGTTCGTCGTGTGGCTTACGCCGTGGAAAGTGCACGGGTTGAGCAACGGACCGATCTGGACAAGCTGGTTATTGACCTGGAGACAAATGGCACCATCGATCCGGAAGAAGCAATTCGCCGGGCGGCCACCATTCTCCAGCAGCAACTGGCGGTATTTGTTGATTTCGATCACGAGAAAGAGCCGGAGCGCGTAGAGGAAGAGGAAGAAATTGATCCGATTCTGCTCCGTCCGGTCGATGATCTGGAGTTGACAGTGCGTTCAGCTAACTGCTTGAAGGCTGAAAACATTTACTACATCGGCGATCTGATCCAGCGCACAGAAGTTGAGCTGCTGAAGACGCCTAACCTTGGTAAAAAGTCGCTGACCGAGATCAAAGACGTGCTTGCGTCCCGTGGTCTGTCACTGGGCATGCGTCTTGATAACTGGCCGCCGGCTAGCCTTCGTGGCGATGATCGGGTTTTGGGCGGTTAATCGCCGATTAGTTTAAGGTAAGGAATCAGAGCAATGCGTCATCGTAAGAGTGGTCGTAAGTTCAGCAGGACCAGTGCGCATCGCAAGGCCATGTTCCGTAACATGACTGCGTCACTGGTTGAACACGAGCTGATCAAAACAACGCTGCCGAAAGCCAAAGAGCTTCGTCGGGTGGCTGAGCCTTTGATCACGCTCTCTAAGAATGATTCGGTCGCGAATCGTCGTCTGGCGTTTTCTCGCCTGCGTGACGATGCCGCGGTTGCCAAGCTTTTTGATGAGCTTGGTCCCCGCTATAGCGAGCGTCCGGGTGGTTACCTTCGTATCCTGAAGTGCGGTTTCCGTGCTGGCGACAATGCCCCGATGGCATTCGTAGAGCTGGTTGGTCGTCCGCTGGATATTGAAGCGGAAGAGGTGGACGAAGACGAGGATTAATTTCCTCGGCTTCGGCCAAGCAAAAAAACCGGGTTCCGAAAGGTTCCCGGTTTTTTTGTGGCTGGTTTTGGCGTCCGGCCTGAGGGCTAAGGTGGCTGGTCTCGGGGTTAACGCCCCTCTGTTTTGCTGAGCATGGGCTTCAGGTATTTCCCGGTGTGCGAGGTCGGGTTCTCCGCTACTTCTTCCGGCGTCCCTTCTGCGATGATTTGACCTCCGCCGGAGCCGCCCTCCGGGCCGAGGTCGATGATCCAGTCCGCCGTCTTGATGACGTCCAGGTTGTGTTCGATCACCACGATGGTGTTGCCGTGGTCCCGCAGGCGCTCAAGGACGTTGAGAAGCTGCTGAATGTCGTAGAAGTGCAGCCCGGTGGTTGGTTCGTCCAGGATGTACAGGGTCTTGCCGGTGTCTCGCTTGGAAAGTTCTTTCGCCAGTTTTACGCGCTGGGCCTCGCCACCAGAGAGGGTTACTGCGCTTTGACCCAAGCGAATGTAAGAGAGGCCGACATCCATCAGGGTCTGGAGTTTTCGGGCGAGAAACGGCACGGCGTCGAAGAACTCCCGGCCTTCCTCCACGGTCATCTCCAGCACTTCGTGTATGTTCTTTCCCTTGTAACGAACCTCGAGAGTTTCGCGGTTGTAGCGCTTGGCTTTGCAAACGTCACAGGGCACGTACACGTCGGGCAGGAAGTGCATTTCTACCTTGATCACGCCATCCCCCTGGCAAGCTTCGCATCGACCCCCTTTGACGTTAAAGGAGAAGCGCCCAGGCTTATAGCCCCGTGATCGGGCTTCCTGGGTGCCAGCGAAAAGCTCACGGATGGGGGTAAAGAGGCCGGTGTAGGTCGCCGGGTTCGACCTCGGCGTTCGGCCGATCGGGCTCTGGTCAATGTCGATGACCTTGTCCAGTTGATCAAGGCCTTTCAGGGTCTTGTAGGGGGCGTGATTGAGACTGGTCGCCTTGTTCAGCTTGGCCGCTGAGACTGGGTAGAGTGTGCTGTTGATCAGGGTCGACTTGCCCGAGCCCGACACCCCAGTCACGCAGGTCATGATTCCCAGGGGCAGGGTCAGAGTAACATCCTGAAGGTTGTTGCCACTGGCGCCGGTGAGCGTGAGTGATTGACCGGTTCCGGGATTTCGCCGGGCCGGAATTGCAATCTCACGAGTTCCGTTCAGGTATTGACCGGTCAACGAATTCGGGTTGTCCAGGATGTCCTGCGGAGTTCCCTGGGCTATGATCTGGCCGCCATGAACACCGGCGCCGGGGCCAATGTCGATGACGTGATCGGCCGCCCGGATGGCGTCCTCATCGTGTTCGACCACGATGACAGTATTGCCAAGATCGCGAAGGTGGGTGAGGGTTGCGAGCAGGCGGTCGTTGTCTCGCTGGTGCAGGCCAATAGACGGTTCATCCAGTATGTACATCACGCCTACCAGGCCGGCGCCGATCTGGCTGGCCAGGCGGATGCGCTGGGCTTCGCCGCCGGAGAGCGTGTCTGCGCTCCGCTCGAGCGTCAGGTATTCCAGTCCGACGTTCACCAGGAACTGGAGCCGTTGGCGAACCTCCTTGAGAATCTTTTCGGCGATTTCCCCTTTGCGGCCCGGCAGGGTCAACTGTTCAAAGTAGTCATGGGCGTCGCCTACGGGTAGCCCGGTAACCTCCGGAAGATTCCGATTTTCAATAAACACGTGGCGGGCGCTGCGGCGCAGGCGCGAACCGTGGCAATCTTTGCAGGGCTGGGTGCTGAGGTTTCGGGCCAGCTCCTCGCGCATGCTTTGGGAATCCGTCTCCCGGTAGCGGCGCTCAAGGTTGGGGAGTATGCCCTCGAAAGGGTGCGCCTTTTCCATGATGTGGCCACGGGAGTTGACATACCGGAACGGGATGTCCTCGTTGCCTGAGCCGTTCAGGAGCACATTCTGGAAGTTCTCGGGCAGATCAACCCATGGTGTCTCCAGGTCTATGCCGTAGTGCTCCGCTACGCTGCCGAGCATCTGGAAATAGTAAACCGCTCGGCGGTCCCAGCCTTTGATCGCGCCGGCCGCCAATGTGGCTTCGGGGTGCTGAATGATTTTCTCCGGATCGAAGAACTGTTTTACGCCAAGGCCGTCGCAGGTGGGGCAGGCGCCGGCCGGGTTGTTGAAGGAAAAGATCCGCGGTTCCAGTTCGCTGAGGGCATAGCCACACAGGTTGCACGCGTAGCGGGCTGAGAACGTGTGTTCTTCTCCATCACCGCTCATGGGTGCCACGAGTGCAATACCATCGGCAAGTTCGAGCGTGGTTTCGAAGCTCTCCGCCAATCGCTGTTCCAGCCCCGACTTGACCTTGAAACGATCGACGACGACATCAATCTGGTGCTTGCGTTTCTTGTCCAGGTCCGGAATGTCATCAATATCATAGACGGTGCCATCAACCCGCAGTCGAATGAACCCCTGGCTCTTCATGGTTTCGATGACCTGTTGATGCTCGCCCTTCCGGTCGCGGATCACGGGCGCAAGTATCATCAGCTTGCTGTCTTCGGGCATTGCCAGAACCTGGTCGACCATCTGGCTGATGGTCTGCGCCTCCAGTGGCTGGTCATGGTCCGGGCAGCGTGGTTCGCCGGCGCGGGCGAACAGCAAGCGCAGATAATCGTAGATTTCGGTGATGGTGCCAACGGTCGAGCGGGGGTTGTGGGATGTGGATTTTTGTTCGATGGAGATCGCCGGGGAAAGGCCCTCGATGTGATCGACGTCGGGCTTTTCCATCATCGACAGGAATTGACGGGCATAGGTAGACAGAGATTCGACGTAACGCCGCTGGCCCTCTGCGTAAAGCGTATCGAAAGCCAGAGAGGACTTGCCGGAACCGGAGAGTCCGGTGACCACGATCAGCTTGTCCCGAGGCATATCCAGGTCGAAGTTCTTCAGGTTGTGGGTACGTGCCCCTTTGATCTGGATATGGTCCATAACACCTCGCTCAAATAAAAACGAAAATTATACCGCGTTCGGGCGGCCGCGGCGAAAATGCCGGTTGTTACGGCTCATCGGACACTGTGCCGCGATGGTGCCCCTTCTGTTACAATGCGCGGCCCGCGAAGGCTATGTGCCTTCGCGCTAGACCGCTTTCAACCCCGGCTGAGGTAGTGCTTCCATGAACGCGCTGGAAAAACGATCGGTTTCGGCCCTGGCCTCTGTTTACGCCATGCGCATGCTCGGGCTGTTTATGGTCATGCCCGTGTTCATGCTGTTAGGCAATGACCTCAAAGGAGCCACGCCCGCCCTCCTTGGCTTTGCCATCGGTGCCTACGGTCTTAGCCAGGCCCTGCTGCAGATTCCATTCGGTTTGCTGTCTGACCGGGTTGGCCGAAAGCGCATGATCTATATCGGGCTGGTTCTGTTTGCCGCGGGCAGCGTGCTGGCCGGTGCCACCGACTCGATATACGTTGTGATTCTGGGGCGGATTCTTCAGGGTGCCGGAGCGATCGCCAGTGTGCTGATGGCGTTGCTGAGTGACCTCACCCGGGAAGAGCAACGCACCAAGGCGATGGCGACCGTCGGGATTTCCATCGGATTGTCGTTTTCGGTCTCTCTGGTCCTAGGGCCCCTGCTTGGATCTCTTTGGGGGCTGTCAGGCATTTTCTACACCACTGCGGTGCTTGCGGTGTTCGCACTGGTTGTGGTCAACCGGGTGGTTCCCACGCCCCATCAGCACAAAATCAGTGCCGATACCCATCCTGCCCGCGAGATGCTGGGTACGGTTCTCTCAGACGGTCGACTGCTGCGACTGGATTTCGGGATCTTTGCGCTGCACCTGGTGTTGACCGCACTGTTCCTGGTGTTCCCATCAATCCTCCAGGACAAGCTGGGGCTGGCCAGCAGCTCCCACTGGTGGTTTTACCTCAGTGTCATGGTGACCTCGTTCTTCGCAATGGTGCCCTTCATCATCCTTGGCGAAAAGAAGCGCAAGATGAAGCCGATACTTTGCGGCGCCATTGCCTTACTGGCATTGGCCACCGTTGGCCTGACAAACGTTACCGCAGGACTGTTGGCCGCATGGGGTGTACTTTTTTTCTTTTTCATGGCGTTTAATCTCCTGGAAGCGAGCTTGCCCTCCCTGATCAGCAAGGAGGCGCCGGCGGCGAGCAAGGGCACAGCGATGGGCGCCTACTCGACATCCCAGTTTATGGGGGCGTTCCTTGGTGGCGCGCTAGGTGGTGTGTTGCTTGAACAGCTCGGAACCAATGGTGTTCTCTGGTTTATGGCGACAGTGCTGGTGCTCTGGTTCCTGGTAGCCTTGACCATGCCTTCCCCGGGATACACCACCAGTTTCGTGTTACAGTTGCAGCACGCTGTTGGTAATCAGTACGACGATATTGATGACAGTCTGCGCCGATTGCCCGGTGTTCAGGATGTCGTAATTGTTGAGGATGCCGCGACTGCCTACCTCAAGGTGGATCGTCAGCAATTTGATGAAGCGTTACTTGCGGACTTTTCGTTTGTCCGGCACGGTAACAGGTCTTGAAATTTGGAGGCCCGCAGGGAGCGCGGGTGGTCCCTGAAAACAGAGTCAGGAGCAGAACATGGCACGAGGCGTGAACAAAGTCATACTCATCGGGAACCTGGGGCAGGATCCGGATACCCGCTATACCCCCAACGGCAATGCCGTGGTCAACCTGAACCTCGCGACTGACGAGAGCTACAAGGATCGTCAGACCGGACAGCTGGTGCCTAAAACCGAATGGCATCGGATTGTCCTGTTCGGCAAGGTGGCCGAAGTGGCTGGCCAGTATCTGCGCAAAGGTTCGAAGGTCTACATCGAAGGCAAGCTACAGACCCGTAAGTGGCAGGGTCAGGATGGCCAGGACCGTTACACCACGGAAGTGGTTGTGGATATCAATGGCCAGATGCAGATGCTTGACAGCCGCGGCGAAGGTGGTGGCATGAATCAGGGCGCGCCAGCGGGCCGTCCACAGCAGTCGGGCTACAACGCGCCAGCGGCCCAGCAGAACAACAACCCTCCTCCGCAGCAGTCGGGTGGCTACAGTCAGCCTTCCCAGGGCAGCATGCCGGAGCCGGTTGATGATTTTGATGACGACATTCCATTCTAAGAAATACCCTGCATCCATAACTCAAAGGCCTCCGTAGAACGGAGGCCTTTTTGTTACAGCGTTGCAAAAAGACGTGAAATGAATCAAAAGCCATAGAGTTCGGTTCACCTTCTCATCTATTATGTAAGCCAATGTAAAAATTGCTGATTTTTTGGGCAAAATAATAAAGAATCTGGGCCGGCGAGTGGCCTTGGCTCTATCTGAAAGTACTCTATGACAAAACGTTCCATCGTTAACAAGATTACCGGCTTATTCAGTGGCTCCGGGCGGCATCGGCGCGTCTGTCTGGAAGTCCGTCCGGACGGTATAGCCTGGGCCGAGACAGCGGCAGGTTCTGCCTCGCCGGTGGGCTTCGTTGAATGCCGTCCGGCCCAACGTGCCCGGGCTCTGCAGGAACTGGTCAGTCAGCGTTCCTGGTCGGGAGCCCTAACGACTCTGGTGTTGCCGCTGGATCAGTATCAGGTTTTCCAGATGGAGCGTCCGGAGGGGATCGACGAGTCGGAGCTGGGTGATGCCCTGAAGTGGAAGCTCAAGGATTTCCTGGACTTCAGCCCGACGGATTCCGTGTCTGATGTCTTTCCCTTCCCAGAAGATGCCTCCCGGGGCCGCGGCGCACTTGTGAACGTGGTTGCGGCGCGCAAATCCCTCGTGAGTGAACTGGTTTCCCTGGTCGGTGCATCTGATCTCCAGCTGGATCGTATTGACATCGCAGAGCTGGCGTTACGCAACCTTGTGAGTGTTCTCGATGAGAACAAGCGGGGCGCAGCGCTGGTCCATCTTCGTGAAAACTATGGTCAGATGATTGTTTGCCGAGACGACACCCTTTATTTGTCGCGCCGTCTGGATGTTACCTCTGAGGATCTTAGAGATGTCGCGCGTCAGGAAAGTGCGGTCCAGTCGCTTGCCTTGGAAATGCAACGATCCCTGGATTACTACGAGAGTCAGCTGGGGCAGGTGCCACCGGCTGTGATACGTCTGGTCGCCAGGGACAATGCGTTGCCGCTGGCATCCATGGTGTCGTCCTATGTGGCTGCCGGTGTGGAAATGCTGGACTGGTCGATGCTGGGGCTGGATCAGCCCCTGGATAGCCGGTGTCTTCCTGCCTGGAGTGCCAACCTCTCCGCGACAATGGGAGAGCGCTCGTGAATCAACAGGTCAACCTGTATGTCCAGGAACTGAGGCCCCGTAAAGAGAAACTGCAAGCCGGTATGTTACTGGGCCTTGTCGCGGTTCTGGTGATGGGGCTCATTGTTACCGGTACGGTTGTGCATTATCAGAACAATCGACTTGAGAATCAGGTTCATGTCCTTGAGTTGCAGAACATGAGCGTGGAACAGGATATTGTCCGGTTGTCCGAGGCGGTCAGTGCGAGGCAACCCGCTCCGGAAGTTCGAGAAGCGCTTGAACGTGTCACAGACACCCTTATGCGTCGACAGCGCTTGCTGGAACGGGTGGAGAGTCTGGTGCTGGATGACGGTGGTCGCTTCTCGCCCCAGATGGCGGCTCTGGCCCGCCAGATTCCGGAGGATGTCTGGTTGACCGGGATCCGGTTGAACGGCCTGCAGGCAAAGGTGACGATCGAGGGCCGCGCCCGTTCGAGCGCCCTGGTTCCGGCCTATCTTGAAAACCTGGGAGAAGAGCCGGCGTTTTCCGGCAAGACCTTCGGCGCGTTCCGGCTTTCGCGGCCGGAAACTGGACGCTGGATCGAGTTCCACGTGGCGACGGAACGCTCCGGGGAGGTCAACTGATGGCGAGGCCATGGCGGGAGTCTTTGCAGAATGGGGCGCAGTGGTTTAACGAGCGGCCCATACGCGAGCGCGTTCTCATTACGCTTACGGCGTTGACGTTGCTGGCCTTTGTCGGGTGGGAGCTGGGCGTGGCGCCGGGTATGGCGAAACAGGACGTGCTTGAATCCCGACTCAGTGTGCTTGATTCCACCCGGGATAACCTGTTGACGCAAAAGAAAAACCTGAAATACCAGATGGCAACGGATCCGTCGCAGGAGCTGCGAAATCAGCTGGAGTCGCGGCAAGAGCGGTTGGCAAGGCTTGATAGGAAAATTGCTGATACGACCGGCCAGTTGATTGCCCCGAAAGCCATGGTGTCTGTACTGAAGGATATGCTGTCGGCTCAGGAATCACTGGACCTCCAGACTCTTGAGCTCAAAACGCCGGCACCTGTCTTTGCACCCGAACCTGATGCCTCTGCGCAACAGTCGAATAATCGGGAGCAGGGCAGTCCACTGTTGTATGCCCACGATGTCGAGTTGACTGTGCGGGGCAGCTATCTGGAAGTGCTGGCCTACCTCGAGCGTCTGGAAGCCCTGGATGAACGCCTGGGGTGGGTGGTCCTTGAATACGATTCGGAAAGCTGGCCGGCCGGAGCAGCGATTATCCGTGTGAGAACACTAAGTCTTGAGCCAGCCTGGCTGGGAGTATGACGTGACCCGATTGAAAGGATTAAGGCACATTCGTGTTGTGCCAATGTTTGTCGGCTGTTGGTTGGCATTTGCCGGTCAGGCACTTGCGCTTCAGGATCCAACGCGGCCGCCGGGATTTGGCGAGGCGCCGACGCAAGCGCTGCCGATGACCGACCTTGCCCTGCAATCCATCCTGGTGGGTGCGGAGCGACGGCTGGCGGTTATCAATGGAGAGCCCCGTGCGGAGGGGCAGGCCTTTGATGGCGTCCGGGTGCGCCAGATCCATCGCGACCGTGTCGAGGTGTCGGACCAGGGGCGCATTCGAACCCTGTATCTGGACGAGTTACCCCAGGTGCGCAGAACCCAATGACCAAAAAACAGGCCACCATGATTAAAACGAACTCACTGGCGGTGCTGTTGATAGCCGCCACGCTGACGGCATGCAGTAACAACCCGCTGATGCGCACGTCCAATGCGACGTCCACCGATGTTGCGGATGATATTGATAAGTCGTTGGCACAGGCGGAGCAGCAAGCTGAGAAACAGCAGGAGTCCCGGGAACCTGCTGCGACTTTACCGGCGGACGTCAGTGCCGCATTGCTGCCGCCGTTATCCCGTGGTGAGGATCTGGATGAGCGCTTTGACGTGAATGCCAGCGATATTCCCGCCGGCAGTTTCTTCGAATCTCTTGTGGCGGGAACCCGCTACAATGTGGTGGTTCACCCGGATGTGACAACCGTTGTCGATCTTCGTCTGCGGGATGTGACGGTTCCGGAAGTGATGGATATTTCAGCGGATCTCTATGGCCTTGATATCCAGCGCACTGGCCGGCTGTTCAAGGTCAATGCGGATCGGATACAGACCCGGATGTTTCCGATTGACTATTTGCACTTCAAGCGCAAGGGCGGGTCGGAAACCCGCGTCAGTTCCGGTCAGGTGACCAGCACCCAAAGCAATGACCGCTCCTCGAACGGTAGCGGCGATAACCGGAGCTCCGAGAGCCGAAACCTGGTCGGTACGACCATTTCCACGGAAACCGAGTCGAACTTCTGGTCCGATATCCGTCAGGCCCTGACGCTGATCGTCGGCAATGGCAGTAACCAGCAGGTCATTGTGAACCCGGGCGCCGGGTTGGTGATGGTTCGTGCCGGCAGCGAAGACCTGAGACTGGTGGAGGAGTACCTGCGCCGAACCGAGCTGATCATGCAACGCCAGGTCGTTCTGGAAGCAAAGATCCTGGAAATCATCCTCAACGAAGGCTATCAGCAGGGGATTAACTGGTCCGATCTGCAAAGCGCCTCTGGGATCACCGCCTCTGACGGTCTGCCGGAGGATTTCACCGCCCAGTCGCTGGCAGGGCAGGTCATCAGCACCTCCGATATCGGTGGTCTGTTCTCGGCAAGTGTTCGGGCCGGGGATTTTACCGCGCTTATCGAATTGCTTGGTGAGCAGGGGAATGTGCAGATTCTCTCGAGTCCCCGTATCTCGACGGTCAACAACCAGAAGGCCGTGATCAAGGTCGGTACCGATGAGTTCTTCGTCACGGACATCGATTTTGACGATGACAACTCAACCCTGACTGGCTCCGACAGTACGTCCACCTCTGTTGAGCTTACGCCGTTCTTTTCCGGGATCTCGCTTGATGTCACCCCGCAGATTTCCGAGACCGGCAGCATTACATTGCACGTGCACCCATCGGTCAGCGAGGTCAATGACCAGGACAAGGTCATTACCATCGGCGAGCGCGATGTCACCCTACCCCTGGCAATCAGCACGGTTCGGGAAACCGACAGCGTCATCCGCGCCGAAAGTGGCCAGATCGTGGTGATCGGCGGGTTGATTCAGAATACCAGTGAAGACACAAACGCAGCCGTGCCGTTCTTCAGTGACATTCCGTTGGTTGGTGAACTGTTCAAGCAGCGCAGGTTCCAGTCCCGCAAAAGTGAATTAGTGATTCTGCTACGCCCGGTGGTTGCCGCGCCGGCACGGATGAATGCGGACATCGCCGCAAGCCGAGAGCGCATGAATGTGCTGCGGGAACTGCTGCAATCCTCCCAGTCTGTTACCCCGGAACCGGAGAAAGCCCGTCGCTAGCATGTACGAATCCCATTTCGGACTGCAGGAAGCACCGTTCGCATTGACGCCAAATACCCGTTTCTTCTTGCGGGCGCCCAGCCATAGTGATGCGCTGGAGCTGCTGCTGGTTGCGCTGAGTGAACGCGAAGGCTTCATCAAGATTACGGGGGAAGTGGGCACAGGCAAGACCTTGTTGTGCCGGCTGTTGCTCAATGAGTTGGAGCGGAAAGCCCATACCGCGTATATCCCGAATCCGCACCTGACCCCGGAAACGCTCTACGAAGCCGTGGCCGAGGAGCTGGGTGTGGATGTTTCTGTCTGCGCCAATACCCATCAGATTCTCAAGGCTCTCAATGAGAAGTTGATTGGCCTGGCGATGGACCAGAACCAGGTGGTTCTGGTAATCGATGAAGCCCAGGCAATGCCGGAAGAGACCATTGAAGCGCTGCGCCTGCTGACCAACCTAGAAACGGAAAGCGTGCGGCTGCTGCAGATTGTTCTGTTCGGTCAGCCAGAACTGGACGTGCTGCTGCAGAAAGACAGCCTACGACAGCTGCGGCAACGCATTACCTTCCATTACCGGTTGACGCCTCTGGATCGCAACTCTGTGGCTCAGTACTTGCGGCATCGAGTCGCCCAGGCGGGGTACAACGGTGGCGATCTCTTCTCTTCCGGCGCCTTGCGCCTGATTGCCCGCTCTTCCGGCGGCATCCCGCGCCTGGTCAATATTCTTGCCCACAAAGCCATGCTGGCGGCCTGGGGCGTTGGTGACCGGCAAGTCGGTCGTCGCCATGTGACCCAGGCTATCCGCGATACCGAAAGCGTCCGGGCTCCCGGTTTACTGGCGAGGTGGCTATGAGCCTGCTTAACGATGCCCTGCGCGCGGCTGAACAGCGCCAGAATCGGCCGGACGTGGCAGCAGCGTACACCGGCCAGTCTGCGGCACCCCGGAAGCAGCCGCGCTGGCTGGTGCCGGTATCGGCCGGGCTCACAGCGGTCGTGATTGCCGGTGTCATACACGGAGTGCTGTTCCGCAACACAGCCATTGAGCCCGCCGTAATTGAGCCTACCCGGGTGCCCCCGGCGGACAGAGTGCCTGAGCCGACGCGGCAAGATACTCCTGAGCCGCTGGCCCAGACCGAACCACCGGTGTCGAAGCCCGCTGCCGACGATACTCGCGTCATGTCGAACGTCGAAAATGTGGTCGCCCGGAACGAACAGTCGCCAGTGCCGGACGAGCCTGCCAGGGTGGCGAAGACGGCCAATGTCGAACCACCGGAAAAATTGAAAGCCGAGAAGCCGGAGGCGCCTGATCCGACTGGTCGGGAAACTGAGCAGACGGCTAGGATCTCGACAGTGGATGCTCCCGCGCCCGGGCCCACCACAAACGCGACTGTGAAACGGGTCCGCGAGACGCCGGAGGCCGTGGACCTGAGAGTCAGTCGGGCATTGTCGGAACTCCTGAGTGTTGGCGATTCCTGGGCGGCGGAGCAACGTTTGGCAGAGGTAGCCTCCCGTCAGTCCGCCCCGGTGAGTCGCGAAGTCTTTGCCCGGGCGATGCTGGTTCAGGACATGCCCGAGCGGGCTTTGCCCTGGGTGTCCGGTGCCGAGGCGCAGGGCTTCCCGGCACTGCGCTTACTGGAAGCCCGGGCGTTGCTGGCGCTGGGCAGGCTTGAGGCGGCGTTGGCTGCGCTGTTGGAGGATGTGCCGTCAGTTCGGGAGTTCACGGAATACCGGGTCACGCTGGCTACACTGCTGCAGCAATCCGGCCAGAGCGTTGAAGCGGCCCGGCACTGGTCGGCACTGATCTCGGTGGATGACAGTCGGCCGGCCTGGTGGGTTGGTCTGGCGATCGCCCTGGAGTCCCGGGGCGAGCTGGGGGGGGCTGTGAAAGCCTATTCTCAGGCGGCACAGCTGCCGGGATTGTCGCCTTCGCTGGCGGACTATGTCCGTGATCGATTGAACACACTGCAGGCAGGATAGAAATGACGGAGCCCAAGAAAAAAATCCGTATTGGTGACCTGCTGGTTCAGAGCGATGTGATCACTGAGCAGCAGCTGATGACCGCCCTGCGGGAGCAGAAAAATACCGGCCGGAAGCTGGGGCGTACCCTGATTGATCTGGGGTACGTGGATGAGGATAACCTCCTCAATATCCTCTCCCGCCAGCTCGAGGTGCCCTTCGTCCAACTGAGGCATTACCAGTTCAACAATGACCTGGTGAAAAAACTGCCGGAGGCCATGGCCCGTCGGTTCCGCAGTATTGTGCTGGCGGAGCAGGGCGGAGAGCTGCTGGTGGGCATGGCCGATCCGCTGGACATCTTTGCCTACGACGAGCTGGTTCGTATTCTCAAGCAGCCGGTCCGGCAGGCCGTGGTTCGCGAAAGCGAATTGCTGAACACGATTGATCTGGTATACCGACGCACCGAGGAAATCGCCTCACTGGCCGAGGAGCTGGAAGACGAACTGGGCGACGACGCCTTTGATCTGGCGAACCTGTCCGCTGAGTCGGAGAGTGCCGAGGCGCCGGTCGTAAAGCTGCTGCAGACCCTGTTCGAGGATGCCGTTCAGGCCCGAAGCTCCGATATTCATATCGAACCTGATGAGACCGTCGTGCGCATCCGTCAGCGGGTCGACGGCGTACTCCAGGAGCAGGTGATGAAAGAGAAGCGTGTGAACGCAGCTCTGGTCCTGCGCCTGAAACTGATGGCGGGCCTCAATATCTCCGAGAAACGGCTGCCTCAGGATGGCCGGTTTAACGTCCGGGTGAAAGGTCGCAGCATCGACGTTCGGGTTTCCACCATGCCGGTTCAGTACGGCGAATCGGTGGTTATGCGTCTTCTGGATCAGAGTCAGGGCATGCTGAACCTGGATGGCACCGGGATGCCACCAGAGCTGCTGGAGCGGTTCCGTCGAATGATCCGGAAACCGCATGGCATGATCCTGGTGACCGGTCCCACGGGCAGCGGTAAGACGACCACCCTTTACGGGGCCTTGAGCGAGCTGAACCGGCCGGAGCTGAAGATCATTACCGCAGAAGATCCGGTCGAGTACCGCCTGCCCAGGATTACCCAGGTTCAGGTGAACCCGAAGATCGGATTGGAGTTTGCCGGTGTCCTGCGGTCCGCGCTGCGTCAGGATCCGGACGTGATACTGGTGGGTGAAATGCGTGACAGGGAAACGGTAGAAATTGGTCTTCGGGCCGCCATGACCGGCCACCTCGTATTGTCGACGCTGCACACCAATGATTCGATCAGCAGCGCCATGCGACTGATCGATATGGGCGCGCAACCATTCCTGGTGGCCAGTTCGTTGCTTGGCGTGGTTGCCCAGCGTCTGGTCCGACGCGTGTGCGACAACTGTTCCGGGCCCTATCGGCCAACGGATCAGGAGCAGATCTGGCTGGACAGCTTTGACCTGGATCCGCTCGATCGTGAAGCCGGTTTCGTGCAGGGGCGCGGCTGTTACCAGTGCAGCAACACCGGCTACAAAGGCCGGGTCGGTGTGTACGAGCTGCTCGAGATGAATGAAAAGATGCTTGATGCTCTGCGCCGGCAGGACGTTTCCGCGTTTACCCGGGCTGCGCGCCAGGGTGATCTGTATCGTCCCCTGGGGCGATGCGCCATGGATTACGCATTGCAGGGAGTGACCACCCTGGACGAGGTGGCGCGTGTTGCCGCGACGTCTGAGGGCGAGTTTTCTGAAAGTGTTGAGATTCCCATGCCCGATGAGCCCGTTGGGGGAGGCCTCTGATGCAGTTCAGCTACCGGGGAAAGGATGATCGCGGCATTGTTCAGCAGGGCTCACTGGTCGCAGCGAGTGCTGACGCGGCGGCTTCCGAATTGATGCGCCGGGGCATCACGCCGCTCACCATCCATGAGCAGCAGGAGCGTGCTTCGTTGGGCGAACGCCTGAACAGCGTGGCGCTGTTTCGCAAAAAGGTCACGCTGGACGAACTGATTGTCTTCTGCCGGCAGATGCACGCGCTGACCAAGGCAGGTATTCCCCTTATCCGAACCATGCGTGGACTGGCGGAAACCACCCGTTCCCCGGTGCTGGCAGAGGTTCTTTCAGACGTAACCTCCAGGCTGGAAGGCGGGACTACCATGGCGGCCGCCATGCAGGCCCATCCCGGGGTATTCTCGGAGCTGTTCGTTGCGATGATTCATGTCGGTGAAAACACCGGCATGCTGGATGACGCGTTCAAGCGTCTGTCGGAGGTGCTGGAACTGGAGCGGGACACCAGGCGTCGATTGAAGCAGGCCATGCGCTACCCGACATTCGTGGTGGTGGCCTTGTTGGCCGCGCTGATGGTGGTGAACTTTCTGGTCATTCCGAAGTTCGCGGCGGTCTTCAGCAAGCTGGGCGCCGATTTGCCGTTTCTGACGCAGGTGCTGGTTGGAACCTCTAATTTCTTGCTGGGCTACTGGTACATTCTGTTGTTCGCCGTCGCGTCAGGCGGTCTTCTGCTCCGTCAATGGAAACAGACGGAGCAAGGGCGATTGACCTGGGACCGGTACAAGCTGCGAGTACCGATCATCGGGCCGTTGCTGGAGCTGATTACCCTGAGTCGTTTTTCCCGAAACTTTGCCACCATGCTGGCGGCAGGTATGCCGGTTACCCATGCATTGACGGTGGTGGCCGACGCCACTGACAATGCGTGGATTTCCAGTCATATCAAGGAAATGCGGGTAGGTATCGAGCGGGGTGAAAGCCTGCTTCGGACCGCTCGCCAGAGCCAGCTGTTCACGCCACTGATCTTGCAGATGATCGCGGTGGGCGAAGAGACTGGCTCGGTGGATGACATGCTCAATAACGTGGCGGATTTCTACGATGAGGATGTGGATTACGGGCTGAAGCGTCTGGCGGAATCGATCGAACCCATCCTCATTGTGGCGATGGGCATTCTGGTCCTGATTCTTGCGCTCGGCGTATTCCTGCCGATCTGGGATCTGGGAGCCGCCGCCATGGGGCGGGGTTGAGTGCAGGGGCACGAACTGTCAGACGCAGACAGCCTCGCGCTCGCCCGAACGTTTCGGTTCGCGGTAGCAGTCATGGTCATAGCATCACTGGTGTGGTTTCTGCTCGATGTATTTGAGCGGGAGACCCGGAAGGCCGAGGAGCAGGCCGCCAATATGGTGATCAACCAATTGCGGTCGGCGCTGGTCATCAAGGGCGCCGAGGTGATGTTAAGTCGGCAGGGGCGGTTGGACGATCAGGAAGGTATGAATCCTTTCGATCTTGTGGACCATCAGTGGCCAAACTATGCAGGGCCATGCCAGAGGCCAGAGTCGGATCCGGGAACCTGGTGTTTCTGGCGGGGAGAAGAGGCGGGAAAGGCTGCCGGCCCGGACGGGTGGCTTATTTATACCCCGAAGCAGCCGATAACCCTATACGGGCGGAATGCTCTGGGCGGCGAGCCTCTGGCCTGGACGGTGACAACAGATTTTGCAGACCGCAACAAAAACGGAGAGCGGGAGCATCAGGAGCGATCAACTGGCCTCAAACTGGCGCCAGTGTTGCTAACAGAAAAATCAGTGCGTGCGCAGGATGCGGGACACTGACAGGACGGACACAACAAAACGGGAACGAGGCTGATCTATGAGGCAGTACGAAAAGCTGAGACAACAGCAGGGCTTTACCCTGATTGAACTGGTCGTGGTGATTGCCATTCTGGCTATCCTCGCCGCCTTTGCATTACCTCGATTCGCCCAGCTTTCTGAGCAGGCGCATCAGTCCAGTATCCAGGCGACGGCGGGGGCTTTGGCGGCCGGCGTCGCACTCACGAAAACGCAGTGGGTCTCGAATGGTTTGACTGTTGCAGCGGCGAACGTGCAGGGGTTTGGAAACGATAACGTTGATGTGAGTGCCGATGGCTGGCCGACAGCCACCGATGACACAACAGATCCTGCCATGACCGTAGATCGCTGCCAGCAGGTCTGGGTGGGGGTTCTGCAATCCAATGCACCCACGATTACCGGCGGCTCACCGGACTATGCCGTCACCGCACCAAGTGGGAATTGTCTGTTCACTTATCAGCTGGATGGACAGGGCAGCACGATCGGCTATGACGCCGACACTGGCGACATCACAACAACCATCAACTAAGAATCGGACTCAATCGATCAACTGGAGTAGTACCATGACTATGAACAACGCAATTGCAGCAAGAAAGGAAAAAGGTTTCACCCTCATTGAACTGGTGATGGTGATTGTGATTCTGGGTATTTTGGCGGCGTTTGCTTTGCCGCGGTTTGCCGATCTGGGCAGTGATGCTCGTTCCGCGACGCTCGAAGGCGCGGTTGGAGCGACGAAATCGGCTGCCGCGATTGCTCACTCATCTTGGTTAGCTGATGGTAGCTCTCCTGGAACAGTCGATCTTGAGGGTGCGGCGAGCGTTCCGATGAGCACCGAGGGCTATCCTACTGCTACCACCGCAGGAATTGGTGAAGCAGCTCAAATCAATGATGACTTTACTGTTACGCCTCCCGGCACACCTGATGGAACTGCGGTGGTTACTGTTACGGGGTTTACAGCTAACCCGGCAAACGAATGTCAGTTCACTTACGATCAAACGGATGGAAGCGTTTCTCTACTTGAAACTGGCGGCTGCTGATCTGAGATAAGTCTAGCTTCACTCTGAGGGGTAATGAATAACTGGATAAGGCGCGAGGATGATTGGTTCCAAGTCATTGGGCTTCACGTTAGTTGAACTAGTGATGACGATTATTCTCATCGGCGTTTTGGCTGCGCTGGGAGTTGGGCTCTTTGCAAGCCGCTCTGCTTTTTCTCCCTTGCTGGCCACTCAGCAACTCTCCTCGGCCACGCTGCTTGCTCAGCAGGCAGCGCTGGCCGGGAATTCCGCGGGCCGGCTGACCATCGGTCAGACGGCGGAGCGCTTCGTGTTCACCGTGGGTTCGGGCACGCCCAATACCCGAACCTTCTCCCTTGAGCGAGCCGGGACTACCCTGAGCGGGGCGCCACTACCCCTCACCCTGACATTCAACACCAGGGGCGAAGTGGTCGGGGGCGGCAATACCAACCTCACTTTCAACGGCGAAAGCGCTTACCAGACCTGCATCAGCTCCCTGGGCGCAGTCTATGCCGGGAGCTGTCAGCCATGAGGCGTAAACAAAAGGGCGCGACCCTGGTGGAACTGATCATCACGATTGTGATCATCAGTATCGCCATCGCCGGCGTGGTCGGCGCGTTTGCACTGATCTCCGGCCGGAGTGCCGATCCACTGAACGAAACCCGGGCTGTCGCACTGGCGCAACTTTATATTGATGAAATCCTGTCGAAAAAGTACGACGAACAGACCCCCCAGGGCGGTGTGCCACGCTATTCCGGTGGATGCAACATTGGTTCGGACGGAGAAACCCGCGCCGCATTCGACGACGTCGACGATTACGAGGGCCTTATGGACAAGCCGCCCGCGAGCGCATTGGGCGCTATCACCGGCTATTCAGGGTTTTCGGTGGATGTCTCAGTTAGCTGTGCGGGCGGAGAGGTGGGGTTGCCAGCCTCTCAGGCAAAACGGATCGATGTGCTGATATCCGCCCCGGATAACCGCAGTTTTTTATTCTCGGCCTACCGGGCGAATTTCTGATGGGCAGAAATCGTGGATTTACGCTTGTCGAACTGGTCATGGTGATCGTACTTCTGGCCATCGTCGCCACGATCTCTGTCCGTTTTTTGGCGCTTTCAACGCAGGGAACGGTTGATGTGGGCTCCCGTCAGCTCCGGTCCTTTTCTGCTGTTGTCATCAGCGAGCACATAAGCCGGGCGCTTCGCGAAGCCTTGCCTGGCTCAATTCGCGTTAATGGTGATGGTTCATGTATCGAGTGGATGCCGGTCGTTGCGGTTTCCAATTACCTCAATCTGCCCCGTGGCGCGAATCCGGACTCCTTCGAAGCGGCGCCCCTGGCCGGTGGCGACAGCGCAAATGGCCGAATCGTGGTGTACGGATATGGCAGCACCCTTTATTCCACGGGGAGTCCCGGGCCTGTCTCGCCGGAAGCGACGCTCCCCACAGGTGCGTCACCGGTTACCGTATCCTTCGACGGTGGCGCCAATCACCGCTTTGCCACCCAGTCACCGGAACGAAAGTTTTTTGTGATCGAGGAGCCCCGGACTTTCTGTCAGCAGGGCAGTTTCCTGTTTCGCTACCGTGATTATGGCATCCAGAGTTCGGTCGCAGCCTCATTGCCGGCCACCATGCCGACGCGGGAGGTGCTGGCGGGCAACCTGGTGCCCGATTCCCTGAATTTCGAGTCCGTTCCACCGACGCTCCAGCGCAGTGGCGTTGTCAGTTTCCGTTTTCAGGTCCGCAGTCAGCAAACCGGTGAAGTGACCAGTGTCAGTCAGGAGGTTCAGATTCGCAATGTCCCCTGATTCGAGCATAGACAAACAAATCGGTGCCGGACTACCGGTGGCGTTATTCGTAATGACGGTGCTGGCCCTGCTGGTGGTTGTCATGGCGCAACTGCAGCAAGGCAGCGCTGAGGCCGTCAGCCTGCAGATCCAGTCTCAAAGAGCGTTGTTTGCGGCGGAAAGTGGAGCGCAGGTTGGCGTGCGTGAAGCTCTGGAAGGCGGCAGCTGCAGTGGCATTACATCACCAAAAACGTTCACCTCATCCGGTCTGGCGGGTTGTCGGGCCGTAATGACCTGCGAGTCGGTTTCTGCCGAGCTGACGGGCAAGAGTCCGGCTGAAGAGATTTACACCCTGACCAGTACCGGTCAATGCGGCAATGGCATGGATCGCGCCGAACGGGTGGTGGAGGTGAAGTTCCGATGACATCGACAAAGTCCCATAGCCATTTCCTGAAGGGACGTTACGCCCTTCTTGCCTGCGTGGCTCTGTTACTGGCGCTGCCACAATTTCTGCGTGCAGAGTGTTCTCCTTACGCAGGATTGGCAACGATCAACGAAATCTCCGAAAAAGAGAAATTTATCGAACTCAAGCTGCTGTCATCGGGCATCGCTCCCTCGACTTATGATGGCTGGCGATTAGAGTTCTGTGCCCTGGGGGGCAATAATAAGCCGTTCAGTTGCAGTGGTTTGCAGCCTGTTTCCGGAGCGTCAAAGACCACACAGCCCTGGCTCGTTATGGATTCAGCCGACCTGGGCGGCGCGACAATCAATCTTGCAGGTATGGATGTCAGACTCTCCGATGCTAACGGCCGGACCATCGATTATGTGCGAGTAGGGAGCTCGGTTGATGATTCAGAGGACGCTACATGTTCCTCGGATCCCGATGACTTACCCTTTGATACCCGCCTGAGCCTCGTCGGTGGCGAGAGTGGCAAATATGCCCGGCGTCGCCCTGACGGTAATGGCGACTGGTCTTTGAGCGAAGGTGCCTCGGATGGCAAAGATACCGAGGGCGATACGAATGATGAGGGTGTATTGGGGCCGAGCATAAGTATCGACAATGTGGAGGTTTTCCAGGGTGAAACGGCCGTCTTCACTGTCAGCTTTGATGCTGCTCAGAGTTCGGATGTTCTGATCGACTTCGAGACTCGGGACCTTTCCGCGGCAGCGAGTGTCGACTATTCCTCAGAGGTTGGGACCATCCGGGTCGCAGCCGGGAATAGTCAGGCAACTGTGAGTGTGCAAACACTGAATTCCGGAAATCCTGATCAGACGGAGTTTTTTGTCGTCCTGAGCAACCCGAGAATGTCAGGGGAGGCGCAATTCGGGACCTTTATCAGTCAGGCTGGCATCGCAACGATCCTTCCGTCAGAAAACCGCCTAGATAGGTTTGAGGTAAGCGCTGCCTCAACTGCCAGTGTCTGCGCACCGGTGCAAGTGACCATCCGTGCTCTTGATCAGCAAGGTGATGTCGTGACGGACTACGACGGTCAGGTCTCTTTACAAACCAGTTCCGGCAGTGGCAACTGGACCGGGGGCGCGTCAGATATCCCGACCGGATCCCTGTCGCCGAGTCCAGACAACGACAATGACGGGATTGTGAGTTATCAGTTTGCTGACACTGACAACGGTACCGTATCTCTGGCCCTTGCCAATGCCACAGCCGACGAGCTCAGGGTTGCTGTGACTGACATTGCCGATGGGCAGCAGGGGCGCTCGGCGCCGATTCAGTTTCTTGAAAATGCCTTCGTGATTGAAAGTGCGGATGCCAATGGCCTGGATATCGTGGCGGAGCGTGACCATTCGTTTGTGGCAAGGGCAATTCGTCGCGATCCTGTGGATGGCGAGTGTGGGCTGATACCGGATTATGACGGTCAGGTGGACGTGAAAGCCTGGTTGTCCCGAACCGGTGACGACCCGGGAGGTATTGCGCCCGTTCTGGATAGTGGTATTTCAACGACCGCCCCCGGAACCGCAATGCCGTCGTCGGACAACCTGTCGCTCACCTTTAACGGCGGCCTGGCCGCGTTTTCGTTGGCCACCAGTGATGTCGGACAGTATCGTCTGAATCTGCTGGATAATACATCCGGTACGGTGGTGGATTCTGCCGGCAACCCTCTCCCGATTCCGGGGACGGGGGCCCTCTGGACCGTCAGGCCGGATCGGTTTGCCCTTGCTGTGACGGGGAATCCCTCGGCCGCAGATGCGAGTGGCCCCGTATTCAGGTCGGCCGGGCAAGCGTTTGAGTTGGTTCTGTCCGCAGTCGGTGCCAAAGGCAGCGCATTGCCGGGTTATGGTCAAGAGGGCTCTCCCCAGAGCGCCATTGTAAGCCATAACCTGGTTCAGCCTACCGGTGGCGAGCCCGGCATTCTGTCGGGAACCTTGAGTATTCCGGGTACATCCTTCAGTAACGGTGAGGCGACAGTGAGCAACCTGAGCTGGAATGAGGTGGGGATTCTGGAGCTCTCCGGGGATAACCCCGCGTATCTGGGGGTGGCGCCCGCGGTCACCGGCCAATCTGGATCGGTGGGGCGATTTGTCCCTGATCGATTCGAGATTGCTGTGGCACCCGGTGAGCTGGCGCCTTTCTGCAGCGCCGGTTCGGCGTTCGTCTACGCAGGGCAGGAGATGTCGTGGGCGGTTGTGCCAGAGCTGACCATTTCCGCGGTGGGGCCAGGAACGTATGTTACGAGGAATTATACAGAGGGCGACTTCCAGAAACTGACGGCTGACGATGTAGCCCGAAGCACGCCGGCAACGGATAACGCCCAGGCCTATCTGTCCGGTCCCTCGTATCCCATCACTTCAAGTCTGCAGGCCGGCCTGATCACTGATGCAAATTTGGGCGTTCTGACCTTTTCGTTTTCAACCACCGATTCTTTTGTCTACGACAAGGCTGTCGACGGCCGGGTGTCGCCATTCTCTCCGGATATGACCATTACGGTTGATGCCGTTCAGGATTCCGATGGCGTGAGGGTGCCTGCGGTACCGCTGGCCGTCACGCCATTCGCCCCCTTCGAGATCCGTTACGGGCGCTGGGAGCTTGAAAATGTCTACGGCCCTGAAAACGTCGATGAGTTGTTTATGACGTTCGGTGCCGAGGTCTGGAACGGGAGCCGCTTCGTCGAACACGTTGCGGACGCCTGCTCGTCCTGGGCCACCACGCCCATTACCGATCCCGAGGTACATCATGTTCTGGTAGCGGATTCCGGCAATCTGACTGGTGGTAGCGGCGGACCGCTCACGCTTGAGCCGAAGGGCACGCTGGGAACCGATACCCTGATCTGGGATGTGCCCGTCTGGTTCGAGTCTGATCGGGATGGCGATGGCGCGCTGGAGGATCCAGTCGGGCTTGCCACTTTCGGTGTCTATCGCGGTCATGACCGGATTATTTACTGGCAGGAACGCTGACGCAGTGACAAAAAAGGGCAGACCCTGCGGCCTGCCCTGAAAAAAGAGCCCGGTGGCTCAATCGTCATCACTTTCCGGGTGATCAAGCCCCAATTCGTTGATCTTCCGGGTCAGGGTATTCCGTCCCCAGCCCAGCAGCACGGATGCGTCCCGACGGCGACCGCCAGTGTGCTTCAATGCCGTTTCAATCATGATCTTTTCAAATTCGGGCACGGCGCTGTCCAGAATGCCTTTCTTGCCCCTTTTGAGTTCCTGTTCCGCCCAGTTGCGCAGGCCTTCCTGCCAGGTGGTGCCCATCGTGGGCGTCTCGGCCTGGTGCAATAATTCCGGCGGCAGGTCATCGATATGAATCTCACGACCGCTGGCCATGACCGTAAGCCACCTGCAGGTGTTCTCCAGCTGGCGGACGTTGCCGGGCCAGGGCAGGGTGGTGAGGTATTCCTCTGCATCGGGCCTGAGTATTTTGGACTCAACGGCCAGCTCCTTGGCCGCCCGCTTCAGGAAGTGCTCCATCAGGCGGGGGATGTCTTCCCGGCGTTCTGCGAGCTTCGGCAGGTGCACCCGGATAACATTCAGGCGGTGGAAAAGATCCTCCCGGAACGAGCCGGCCTGAACCAGTTTCTCAAGATCCTGGTGGGTTGCGGCGATGATGCGCACATCCACTTTGATGGGCGTGGTGCCGCCGACCCGATAGAACTCGCCATCGGCGAGGACTCGCAGCAGGCGCGTCTGGGTGTCTGCTGGCATGTCGCCAATTTCGTCCAGAAACAGCGTGCCACCGTTCGACTGCTCGAACCGGCCCTGCCGGGCCGCACCCGCACCGGTAAACGCGCCCTTTTCATGGCCGAACAGTTCGGATTCGATCAGGTCCTTGGGGATCGCCGCCATGTTCAGGGCGATGAACGGGCGGTTGGCTCGGGGGCTGTGGTTGTGCAGTGCCTGAGCCACCAGCTCCTTGCCTGTACCACTCTCTCCATTAATGAGAACGGTGATGTTGGAATGGGATAACCGCCCTATGGCCCGAAACACTTCCTGCATGGCGGGGGCCTCGCCGATGATCTCGGCGTTGCGCTGGGCGCTCTCGGTCTGGGGCTCCGCGCTGGCTTTCTTTTCGTGACTGTGTGCGACGGCTCGTTTCACCAGGGCAACGGCGTCGTCCACGTCAAACGGCTTGGGCAGGTATTCAAAGGCCCCGGTCTGGTAACTGGTCACTGCACTTTCGAGGTCCGAGTGTGCCGTCATGATGATGACTGGCACGTCGGGGTGTACCTCGACGATCTGGGAGAGCAGGGTAATGCCATCGACGCCGGGCATACGAATGTCGCTGATGATGGCATCCGGTTGTTCGTGTTCGAGACGCATCATGATGCTCTCGCCACTTTCGAATACGCGGGGCTGCATACCGGCCTGGTTAAGGGCGCGCTCCAGCACCCAGCGAATACTGCGATCGTCGTCTATGATCCAGACGTTTGCCGGTTGGCTCATGGGGTGTCCTCCAGAGGCAGGAAGATGATGAAGTCAGTACGGCCGGGTTTGCTCTCGCATTCGACCAGTCCGTGGTGTTGGCCGATGATGCTCTGGGTTATGGAAAGCCCCAGGCCTGTGCCACTGGCACGACCGCTGATCATCGGATAGAAAATGTTCTGTAGCAGATCCGGTGGAATGCCCGGCCCGTTGTCGATGACATCCACACGGCACACCAGACGATGCCGCCGGTGTCCGATGGTGAACTGGCGCAGGGCCCGGGTCCGGAAAATAATGGTGGGTGGCGCCTCCTTGCGATGACCGGTCTGGTTCTCGAACGCCGCTTCCATGGCATTGCGTGCAATATTCAGGAACGCCTGAATGAGTTGTTCCTTGTCACCGCGGAATTCCGGAATGCTGGGGTCGTAGTCCCGGCGAAATACCAGCCGCCCCTTGCTCTCTGCCTCGACCAGGGTGCCGACTCGCTCGAGGACTTCGTGAATATTGGTTTGAGCAAGTTTCAGTGCCTTGTTGGGGCCAAGCATCCGATCGACCAGACTGCGCAGGCGGTCTGCCTCATCAATGATCACACGGGTGTACTCGCGTTGGTCTTCATCATTGAGTTCGCGGTCAAGCAACTGTGCGGCGCCCCGGATCCCGCCGAGCGGGTTCTTGATCTCATGGGCCATGCCGCGCACCAGAATCCGGGTGGTTTCCTGTTGCGAGATGATGTCTTCTTCCCGGCTGATGCGCAGCAGCCGGTCCCTGGGCTGAATCTCGATGAGCAGTTCGGTCGGCTCCAGACTGATCGGCGTTACCGAATAATCCACCGTAAGGCTGGCCCCGCTGGTCAGACGGAACTCGGCTTCCCGCCTGGTATAGGACTGGCCATTTTGAGCGGCGGCATGAAGCGTCTTTAGGGCGTCTTCCGAGTCAACCAGAATGTCGCTGAAAGGGTGGCCCTGACTTCGGGTCATGCTGGTTTCGAACAGGCTTTCTGCGGCCGGGTTGAAGTAACGGATCTTCAGGTTGTCCTCAAGTACCAGAACCGCGGTGGTGAGGCTGTCGAGAATGCTCTTGTAACCGTTCTTATTGGCAGTGGGCAGTGCCATGCGTGAATCCCGTTGGTCCGACAGAGTAAATGTGATGACTTCGAGGGTTCTGCAAGAAGCGAACCACTTTGGCAATCAGTCGAAAAAGAGTGGGCAAAGTACGGGCATGGGCGCAAATTGGCACAAAAACATGCCGTAAGCTGGTGCATGTTCAGGAAAGGGGTATGACCAGCCCGGACAGTTCGCCCTGTTGCTGGTCAGAGTATGGCCTGTTTGTGGTGCGAGCGCACCAATATAGTGCGTTATACTTCAGTTCGCCACGGATGGGCGGTGGACGGTAAAGGTGATTGCTGCGCCGGTTTTTACTTGGACGCCGTTTTCATCGACGATGTGTACACGTGCATCGTGGCTCCCACGGAAAACGTTGCTGACCGTGACGCTACCTGATGTGGTCTGTCCAACCGGCTGGCCATCGAGGGTGACTTCGTATTTATGGCCGTCCCGGAGGCCGGGCGTGCTTTGAACCTCAAACTGGACGTCACCGCTGCCACTGTTGAACGCCTGATTATTCTCGGGGTAGGTAAACGAAACGCTCTCATAAATCGCGCCTTCGCGCTTTACTTCCTCGCGGAGCTTGTCGGTTTCGCGAACATTCTGGGGTTTCGGAAGCGTAACCGTGGTGACCGGCTTTACCTCAATAGCCTCGGCGCCGTCGGACGGTTCGTCGGAGTACGTGACATTGCCGTAGGCGTCTACATTCCGGTAGACCTCAGCGCTTGCTGGAACGGCCAGCAGAAGAAAGGCTGCGGCAACTAATCCGGTCCTCGGGTTCATAAGCACACCTGTTTCCATGATTTTAATTGATTATCTGCGGGCGCCGGAGTCATTTCAACGCCTGTGTGGCGGGTTGTTGGTTACATATCGTTAAGGACGTCAGGCACTTGTGAGGGGGTGCACAAAAAAAGCCCCGCACAGGGCGGGGCTTTTTCACAATCCCGAATTAACGGGTTGTTTTTAGCAGGAGTAGTACAGCTCGAACTCGACCGGATGCGTGGTCATGTTCAGGCGCTCGACTTCACCGCGCTTCAGTTCGACGTAACCCTGGATCATGTCTTCAGTGAAGACGCCACCGCGGGTCAGGAACTCGTGGTCTTCTTCCAGGCAATCCAGAGCTTCGGCCAGAGTTTCGGCTACGACCGGAATGTTCAGCGCCTCTTCCTTCGGCAGGTCGTACAGATCCTTGTCCATGGCATCGCCGGGGTGGATCTTGTTCTGGATGCCGTCGAGGCCAGCCATCATCAGGGCAGCGAAAGCCAGGTACGGGTTGGCTGAGGCGTCCGGGAAGCGGACTTCGATCCGGCGCGCCTTCGGGCTGTTCACGTAAGGGATACGGATGGAAGCGGAACGGTTACGGGCCGAGTAGGCCAGCATAACCGGTGCTTCGAAGCCCGGAACCAGACGCTTATAGGAGTTGGTGGAGCTGTTGGTGAAGGCGTTGATGGCCTTGGCGTGCTTGATCACGCCACCAATGTAGTACAGCGCCGCTTCGCTCAGGCCAGCATAGCTGTCACCGGCAAACAGGTTCTTGCCATCTTTGCTCAGGGACATGTGTACGTGCATGCCGGAACCGTTGTCACCAACAACCGGCTTCGGCATGAAGGTGGCAGTCTTGCCGTATGCGTGTGCAACGTTGTGGACGCAGTACTTCAGGATCTGAACTTCGTCGGCCTTCTTGGTCAGGGTGTTGGCGCCAACGCCGATTTCACACTGGCCAGCAGTACCTACTTCGTGGTGGTGAACTTCGATGTTCAGGCCCATGGACTCCATGGCGGCACACATCGCGCCACGCAGGTCGTGCAGGCTGTCAACCGGCGGAACCGGGAAGTAGCCACCTTTCACGCCCGGACGGTGACCGATGTTGTTGCGGTCGAAGTCTTCGCCGGAAACCCAGGCCGCTTCTTCGGAGTGGATGGAGTAGCCTGCACCTTTCATGTCCACTTCCCACTTGACCGAGTCAAATACGAAGAACTCCGGCTCTGGGCCGAACAGGGCGCCATCGGCGATGCCGGTGGACTTCAGGTACTCTTCCGCACGACGGGCAACGGAACGTGGGTCACGCTCGTATCCCTGCATGGTAGAAGGCTCTACGATGTCGCAGGTGATGTTGAGAGTGGTTTCTTCGGTGAACGGGTCCAGAACGGAGCTGGAGTCGTCCGGCATCAGGATCATGTCGGATTCGTTAATGCCCTTCCAGCCTGAGATTGAAGAGCCGTCGAACATCTTGCCGTCGGCGAAGAAATCTTCGTCTACCTCAGAGGCCGGCAGGGTGACGTGCTGTTCCTTGCCGCGGCTGTCGGTAAAGCGCAGGTCGACCCACTTAACTTCGTGTTCTTTGATCAAATCAACTGTCTTGGACATTGTGCATGCTCCGTTAGTT
This sequence comes from Marinobacter sp. F4206, assembly GCF_019392195.1. Lineage (NCBI taxonomy): Bacteria > Pseudomonadati > Pseudomonadota > Gammaproteobacteria > Pseudomonadales > Marinobacteraceae > Marinobacter > Marinobacter liaoningensis. The sequence continues at coordinate 63,698 of NZ_JAHXKI010000006.1, read as the reverse complement.
ATCCCGCGTGAGCGGGTGTATTCATGTTCGTTTTGCCGGATCGTTCAGAGTCGCTGATATCCGATCTTTTCCTCAGGATTTCGCAGCTTAGCAAAAGCGCCTGCCACTTACCTGCAAATTTCGGCTGATTTCATTTAAGCAAGGCTCTTGCCAATTTTTAGGGCATGGCTCGGAGGCGCACAACCACGCGGGTTTGGGCCGTTTGTGGGGTATGTCCGGGGTTTTCTCTGGTGCAACGCTGTCGCTCGAACGCACAAAAATGGTGCATAAATATCGGGTCATGACCTTGGATGGTGCGGGCAGGTGTTCAAGGAATAGGCGTTTTTCTTCATATTAACGGCATGGACTTTTCGATATACTGCGCGCCGCCTCATTTGTACCCTGATCTGCACTGACGTTCGGGGCGCTGGTGCCGCCCGGTGCCGACTAATGGGTTCATTTTACGGATTTGAGACGGCATGTGAGAGGCTTGGCCTCCTGAAGACCCTCTCAGGTCAAAGAAAGCATGCCGCAGGATTATAGTTGTGATTGAGAAGCTTCGTAATATCGCCATCATCGCTCACGTCGACCATGGCAAAACCACACTCGTAGACAAATTGCTGCGCCAGTCCGGTACGTTGGATCGTAAAGAGCTCGAAAACGAGCGGGTAATGGATTCCAACGACCAGGAAAAAGAGCGTGGTATCACCATTCTGGCCAAGAACACGGCTCTGAAGTGGAATGAGTACGATATCAACATCGTCGACACCCCGGGCCACGCCGATTTTGGTGGTGAAGTGGAGCGGGTAATGAGCATGGTGGATTGCGTGCTGCTGGTGGTCGATTCAATCGATGGTCCGATGCCGCAAACCCGCTTCGTAACTCAGAAAGCGTTCGCAGCTGGCCTGCGTCCGATTGTGGTGGTGAACAAAATCGACCGTCCGGGCGCTCGTCCGGATTGGGTGGTCGATCAGGTGTTCGACCTGTTCGATGCCCTCGGCGCGACTGAAGAGCAACTGGACTTCCCGATTGTATACGCCAGCGCCCTGAACGGTATTGCCGGTTTGGATCACGAAAACCTGGACGACAACATGGATGCCGTGTTCCAGGCAATTGTCGACCACGTGCCCGCGCCGAATGTCGATATGGATGGTCCTTTCCAAATGCAGATCTCGCAGCTGGACTACAACAGCTTCCTGGGTGTGATCGGTATCGGCCGCATCATGCGGGGCAAGGTCAAGACCAACTCCCCGGTGACGGCAATCGGAGCCGACGGCAAGAAGCGCAATGGCCGTATACTCAAGATCATGGGCCATTCCGGTCTTCAGCGTGTTGAGGTTGACGAAGCTCAGGCCGGCGATATTGTCTGCGTGAGTGGTATGGATGAGCTGTTTATTTCCGATACCCTGTGTGATCAGTCCCAGGTTGAAGCGCTGCCCGCACTGACGGTAGACGAGCCGACCGTCTCCATGACCTTCCAGGTCAACGACTCGCCGTTTGCAGGTAAGGAAGGCAAGTACGTGACCAGTCGGAACATTAAGGAGCGTCTGGAAAAGGAGCTCCTGCATAACGTGGCTCTGCGTGTGGAAGAAGGTGAATCTGCCGACAAGTTCAAAGTGTCCGGTCGTGGTGAGTTGCACCTGTCGGTTCTGATCGAGAACATGCGCAGGGAGAATTTCGAGCTGGCGGTCGGTCGTCCGGAAGTGGTTATCCGCGAAGTCGACGGTGAGAAACAGGAGCCGTACGAAAATGTCATCGTCGACATTGAAGAACAGCACCAGGGCCCTGTGATGGAGCAGATGGGTCTTCGGAAAGGCGACCTGACCAACATGGTTCCGGATGGCAAAGGGCGCATGCGTCTTGATTACACCATCCCGGCCCGCGGTCTGATTGGCTTCCGTAACACCTTCCTGACCATGACGTCGGGCACCGGTATCCTGACTTCAACCTTCAGTCATTACGGCCCCATCAAGGTCGGTGACGTTACCAGCCGTCAGAACGGTGTTCTGGTGTCCATGGCAACCGGCACAGCGCTGACTTACTCGCTGGAAACGCTCCAGAGTCGCGGCAAGCTGTTCCTGGATCCGGGTCAGGAAATTTACGAAGGTCAGCTGTGTGGTATTCACAGCCGTGACAACGACATGGTCATGAACCCGACCAAAGGCAAGAAGCTCGACAACATGCGGGCATCTGGCAAGGATGAGGTTATTGGCCTGGTGCCGCCGATCAAGTTCACCCTTGAGCAGGCGCTGGAGTTCATTGATGACGATGAGCTGGTGGAAGTCACCCCCAAGTCGATTCGTCTGCGCAAGAAACTGTTGACTGAAAACGAGCGCAAGCGCGCCAAGAAAAAGTAAGCAAGCGGTGGGAATAAAAAGGGGCAGGTCAGTAGTGACCTGCCCCTTTTTTAGTTCAGTTCAGCTACACTCCGGTTAAACCCTTTTCTGGAACGCCTGATGCTCACGCTCTACCCGGAAATCAAGCCCAACGCCCAGCATCGCATAGCCGTTGATCCCCCTCATGAGCTGTATGTTGAGGAAAGCGGCAACCCGGACGGCATTCCTGTCATCGTGATCCATGGAGGACCTGGTGGCGGTTGTGAGGAGTTCCACCGGCGCTTCTTTGATGCAGAACGGTTCAGAATCATTCTCATGGACCAACGCGGGGCGGGCCGTTCCACTCCGCTGGCGGAACTTGAGGGCAACAGCACGGACAAGCTGGTTGAGGACATGGAGGCCGTCCGTTCATTTTTCGGCATCGACCGGTGGCTGCTGTTCGGCGGCAGTTGGGGGTCAACCCTCAGTCTGGTGTATGCGCAGGCGTATCCTGAAAGGGTGTCAGGTCTGGTATTGCGTGGCATTTTTCTGTGTCGGCCACGGGATATCCAGTGGTTCTACCAGGACGGTGCCAGCCGGGTGTTTCCGGACTACTGGCAGGAGTTCGAGGAACAGGTCTCCGTTCATGAGCGTGCCGACATGGTGTCCGCGTATTACAAGAAACTGACAAGTTCTAATGAACTGGAGCAAATTCAGGCTGCCAAGGCCTGGTCCGTATGGGAAGGGCGTTGCGCGACGTTGCACCCGAACCCACGAGTGGTTGAACACTTCGGTCACCCCCATGTCGCAATCGCCCTGGCCCGAATTGAATGCCACTACTTCATGAATGAGGCCTTCCTGGAACCGAATCAGATCCTCCGTGATGCCCACAGGCTGGCAGGTATTCCGGGTATTATCGTGCACGGTCGCTATGACATGATATGCCCGCTGGACAATGCGCTCGCGCTCAGCAAGGCCTGGCCCGGCGCAAATCTCCGGATTATCCGGGATGCCGGGCACTCCGCGTCCGAACCGGCCATTGTTGATGCCCTGATCCGGGGGGTCGAAGAGGTCGTTGCGAAATCTGGGAAAAGTGCGAGCTAGTCGTGCTTTTTGATGGTTGCGAATCGTTAATCCCGTCGATAGACTCTTCTCCGATTTGATGTTCCGCCGTACGAATTTCCTCAGAGAGACGCATGAAAGGGCTCATCCAGCGAGTATCGGAAGCCAGTGTAGTTACAGGCGGTGAGCGAATTGCGTCTATCGATGCCGGTCTGTTGCTGTTGCTCGGTGTCGAGCGCGGAGATGGCCGTGCACAAGTCGGGAAACTGTGCCGTAAGATTCTCGCCTATCGTGTCTTCCCCGATGATCAGGGCCGAATGAACCGCAGTCTGATCGATATCGGCGGCTCTCTTCTTATTGTTCCCCAGTTTACTCTTGCAGCAGATACAGCGTCGGGCACCCGCCCCGGTTTTTCCTGCGCGGCGGGGCCGGAGCTCGCCAGTGAGCTGTTCGACAGTTTCCTGGCTGAGGCGCAGGCGAAGCTCGGTCGTGAGCGAGTCGAAGGAGGTCGCTTCGGAGCAGATATGAAAGTCCATCTGGTCAATGATGGCCCGGTAACGTTCTTGCTTGAGGTGTGAGGGAGCCTGGAACTGCGCTGACGCACAATAAGGGGGCGGTTAGGCCCGTGATGGCTTCTATTGGTGCGCAAATGCGCCCTCTGACTGTCGGTGTAACGTTTTTGTGACAGTTGGGTGATTGTAACGTATTGATTAACAAGAGTTAAGGGTATTCTGGCCCCGGAATTGTTACACAGGGTTCAGGTTGCTCCTGAGTGCTGTAACGCATAATTACTTGCGTTTCTGGTGCGAAACGAGCTAAAAATGCACCGCCAAATGTTTGCAAAAACAGGTTCATTGTATTAAAACAGGGTCATCATTCATGACTTTAATAAAGTCTTGTAAGTGATTGAGCCAAATAGATCTGCCGGAGTGTGGATCTACATAACTAGAAGAAAAGTTATCCTTGGTGTAACAAATCTGACACAGGGGTAATGCAGAATCGGGCTTATCCAGCAATGACTGGTTACGCCTTAAAAAATCGGGATAAGAACCCGTCGCTAAAACCTGAGTTAACTCAAAAAGGAAGACGCAAAATGAAGAAAACGCTCATCGCATCCGCTATTGCAGCAGCGACCTTCTCTGGCTCCGCGCTGGCACAGATGGAAATGTCAGCTTCCGAGCTGGCTGCCAAGATGGACTCCATGCCGCAGGTATACGGTAACATCCAGCTGGCGGTTGCTCACCGTGACGTAGAGGACGCTGGTTCCGAAATCGGTCACTACGACAACGGTTCTACCATCGGCGTTAAGCACGACCACGAAATTGCACCGGGCATCACCGGTTTCTTCAAGGCCGAGCTTGAGTTCGACGCAGACGACAAGGCCGGCAACGGCGGTCTGAACGCATTCGACGAAGCCTACATCGGTGTGAAGGGCGACAGCTTCGGTCAGGTTTGGGTTGGTTCTGACGACTCCACCTACGAAACTGCCATTGACGAAATCGCCAACTACTACGAGTACGCCTCCCTGAACATCGGTGCCATCAACAACAACGGCATCTATGACACCGGTGAAGGTGACCTGATCCAGTACAGCAGCCCGAGCTTTGGCGGCCTGGCGCTGCACGGTGCGGTTCAGTTCAACGGCGACGGTGACAAAGCTGAGAAGTCCTACCCGTACCAGCTGGCCGCCACTTACACCGTTGACGCATTCGAGCTGGCCGTTGCCATGGATTCCAACGACGGCGATCGTGCATACTCCAGCGACGTTGATGGCAGCAGCCTGAACAACGAGAACACCTACGGTGTTCGTGGTAGCTTCAACGCCGGCGATCTGCGTCTGACTGCTCAGTACCAGACTCGCAAAGACGTAGGTGATGCTTACGGTCTGTTCGGTGGCTACTCCATTGGTGCCAACACCTTCGCTCTCTCCTACGAGTATGCCGAAGCTGACAACACCGATGCCGATACCTCTACTGTTGCCGCTCAGGCCCTGCACAACCTGTCTGACAACATGTACGTATGGGTTGAAGGTTACCTGAACAACGCAGACAGCGGTGCTGCTGACGTAGACACCACTGACCTGGCGGTTGGTGCTGTTTACTACTTCTGATTTAGCGCATCCGCTAAGCCAGTCGTAATCGAAAACCGGCGACCTTCGGGTCGCCGGTTTTTTTATGTACTCTGAAAAAAATCATTGTTGTGGGGAGTGCCATATGGCGGAAGAGCTGGAGATCAAGCTGACCCTGAAGGCCAAGGATCTGAAGGCGGCGCTGGCTTGGCTGGGAGAGCAGCCGGAAGCCTCTCGGGGCGCCACGAAGGTCCTGGTCAACCGCTACTACGATACACCAGAGGCAGAGCTTAATGGTCAGAAAGCGGCGCTCAGGGTACGCCAGGCCGGCGACCGTTTCATCCAGACCCTGAAAACAAAAGGCGACTTCGTGGCGGGGGCTCACAGGCGCCAGGAATGGGAATGGCCTTTACCGTCCGCCGACCTGGATCTTGAGCTGCTGGCCGAGACGCCCCTGGCCGGTCAGGTCAGTCTCTCGAATCTGCTGCCAGTCTTTGAAACCAATTTCGAGCGTCAGGTCATTATGCTGCGCGACGAGGAAGGCACGATTGAGGTCGCCATTGATTGCGGTCAGGTCCTGAGTGGTGATCATGCTCGCCCACTAAACGAGGTGGAGTTTGAGCTGAAAGGCGGCAATCCGAGATCTTTGATTGGCTGGGCCAAAAAACTGGCCGGGCGGGTTCCGGTGTTTCTCAACCTGGTGAGCAAGGCCGAGCAGGGCTACTATCAGGCTGAGCTTTATGCCCCGGGCCCGGTTGTCCAGACAAATGGCTCAGAGGCCCTTTCCGTGACCGGGTTTCTTCATGGGCTGAGTCTGTGCTGGTTGACCGGGGAGCCTTTCCCCATGGATCAGGTTGACCTGACGCAGGTCGCGCTGGCGGCCCGGCAGGGAGGAGCTGCTACCCAGTGGGAAGAGATCTTGCAATCCCTTAAGGACCGCAAGCCCATTGAAGCAATGCTTGAGAGCCCTGCTTTGGGCCAGCTCCAAACTGCCCTGATTTCGGCCTGAGGGCTGTTCAGGGTGACGTCGACGAGTTCGCCGTCGGTTTGGTTTTCTCATGCCAGCTGGCGATGAAGGCCCGGTACCTGTCCAGTGCTTCCTGAACCAGTTCAACGCTCGGCGTATCAGCGGACTTAACCAGGACGATCAGCCCCCTGCCTTCGATTTCCTCTGTCGTGGGCGGGTGGCAGATCACCTCATCGTCGTTATCGATGTACGCCAGTGCGGTACCAATCCCATGGCGAACCAGTGCGCTGACAATGTCTGCCCAGTTCAGATCGTCGAGCACCAGATCGTAGCGGTGGGGGTGGTCGTGCTCGTAGTTGAACAGATCTTCCAGAACCTTTTCCGACCCGGGGGCAACCACCGAGCGCACCATGATTTCCGGGTAGGTTCGTACCGGTCGGATGATGGTTCGGATACCCAGTGCCTTGAAGCGCGATCGATTGTCATCGGAGACGCACTCCACGGTGGTTCGGCCGCCCAGGTTGCGCTCGCTGAGGCGGTGGGCGATGTCGAACGTCAGGCTGTCCGAATACGGGTCGCATTCGTCGGCGGCCAGGACAATGATGTGTCGCGCACCGCCGGCGTGAACCGCCTTTAATGCCTGTGGATCGAAGCCGGAGCCGTGATAGTGGACCATTCCGACATCGGACAGTTCGGTAGGCAGGCCGTTCGGGAACTTTCGGGTCAGCAGCATGATCGGTATTGTCTCGTAGCCCGGTACCGAACGGACCTGTGAGGCAAAACGCATGAAGTACTGCTCGCCGCCACTCTGAGGCGTGTTGATCATGACGATGTGGTCGTTCATTTTGTAGATCCACCTCCCGGTAAGAATGCGTTCCCGGCGATAGAACCGGTACTCGATAAAGTCACTGACGATCAGTGTCAGCAGCGTGATTGCCCCGACGAACATGATCAGAATGGTGCTGAGTCGCCCGACCAGTGTCTTGGGTGCAAAATCCCCATAACCGACAGTGGATACCGTGGTCATGGTAATCCACACTGATTCGAACAGATTGAGATCCTCGACGGTCCAGATGACAAGGATCTGAGTGAACAGGAGGCCGGCCAGTATCAGGAACAGGCGTTTCATCCTATGCCGGATGAGCCCCCCCATGGGAAGGTGAGTCTGCTGGTGTTCCGGGTTTAGCGGGCGGCGGTTTCTCTGCATCCGGGGATCCGGCCTGTTCAGTCGAGGTTGAGTTCGTTATACAGTACCGGAAATATAACAGAGAGACAGGGGTTTGCATTATGTCCGAGCCGTGGAGCTCCCTTCCGACTCCCTTGGCCGAAGAGGTCGCCTCCTGCTGGGATTCGGTGTTCCCCGAAGGCATTCCGGCCTGGCTGAGAACGACGGCGGGAATGTCCGAGGAGGTTGTGGCCAATGCCATGGCTCGCAGCCTTTTCCTGAGACAGACGCTTGAGCGTCACCCAGAGCAGGTTCAGGTCATCCTGAACGCTCGCCCGCTTAGCGAGCCCACGACGCCGGAGTTTTTGGCACATCGCTGGCAGCAGTATCTTGCCACGGTGGAGGATGAGTCTTCTTTGCATTCCGCTTTGCGCCGGTTTCGTCGCGAGGCCCAGTTCCGGATCATTTGGCGCGACCTGCTGCGTTGGGCCAATCTGGACGAAACGATTGCTGCAACCAGTGCCTTCGCGGACACCTGCATTCAGGGCGCTCTTGATTGGTTATACGAAGATGCCTGCGAGCAGTCCGGCACGCCTTGGGGAGCGGACCCGGCTACCGGCAAAGACGCGCCTCAGAAGATGGTCGTGTTGGGTATGGGTAAACTGGGGGGCCGGGAACTGAATGTTTCCTCGGATATCGATCTGATCTTTGCCTTTCCGGGCAATGGAGAAACCCGGGGCGGTCCGCGTTCTCTGGATAATCAGACCTTTTTTATTCGCCTGGGGCAGCGCTTGATCCAGGCGCTGGACCAGATAACCGCCGATGGCTTTGTCTTCCGTGTCGACATGCGGCTTCGGCCCTATGGTCAGAGTGGCGCCCTTGCGCTCAGTTTCGCCGCCCTTGAAGCCTACTATCAAGATCAGGGGCGGGACTGGGAGCGCTACGCCATGGTCAAGGCCCGTGTGGTGGCGGGAGACCAATCCGCCGGCCAGGTTTTGATGACGAGCCTCCGGCCTTTTGTCTATCGCAAATACATTGACTTCAGTGCGTTCGAATCACTGCGTAGCATGAAGGCGATGATCAGTCGGGAGGTGCGCCGCAAGGGGCTTGAGAACAACATCAAGCTTGGCAGCGGCGGCATCCGTGAGATCGAATTTGTGGTGCAGGCCTTTCAGCTGATCCGGGGTGGCCGCGACCGGGAACTCCAGCAGCGTGAACTGCTGCTGATACTGAAGGAGCTGGAAGCGCTCGAGCTATTGCCCCCCCAGGTGGTGGAGGAATTGAGGGAGGCGTATGTCTTCCTGCGCAATCTTGAGCATGCGTTGCAGGGCATGGAAGACAAGCAAACCCAGTTGCTGCCCGCCGACGACCTGAGCCAGGCCCGAATCGCCATGATCATGGGATACGATGATTGGAGCTCCTGCGAGGCGGCCCTGGAAGAACACCGGCAACGGGTGGCAACCCATTTTGCGAACATCATTGCGACCGAGGATGACGATCAGTCGGGTGCGGCGGGACTTGAAGAAGGCTGGCATGAACTCTGGCTGGCGGAAATCGACGATGCCGCTTCCGCCCGATGGCTGACTTACCATGGTTATGAAGATGCAGAGGCAACCTGTCAGGCGCTGAAGGACCTGCGCGAAAACCGAACCGTTCAGACCATGCAGACGCAGGGGCGCACGCGCCTCAACCAGTTTATGCCGGTTTTACTGGAAGCCCTGACGCAGGTCGAAAACCCGTCGGAGACTCTGTCCCGGGTGCTGCAACTGGTCGACGCAATACTTCGCCGTACCGCCTACATGGTGCTTTTGCTGGAGAACCCCGGGGCGCGGACCCAGCTGGTCAAACTGTGTAGCGAGAGTCCCTGGATTGCACGGCAGCTGGCGGAAACACCGCTGTTGCTGGATGAGCTTCTGAACGCCGAAAGCCTCTACCATCCTCCGGCCAAGGAGGAGTTACAGGATGACTTGCGACAGCAAATGATGAGGATCCCCTTCGAAGACCTTGAAGAGCAGATGGAATCCCTGCGTCACTTCAAGAAGGCCCACATCCTGCGGTTGGCGGCCTCTGAACTGAAAGGAACATTGCCGTTGATGAAGGTCAGCGATTACCTGACCTGGCTTGCGGAGGTGGTGCTTGATCACGTTGTTGACGTGGCGTTTTCCAATCTGGTGAGCCGCCATGGCTACCCGAAACGGGCGGATGGGTCTGCCTGTGAGACCGACTTCGCGATTATCGGTTACGGAAAGCTGGGCGGGATTGAGCTGGGGTACACCTCCGACCTCGACCTGGTTTTCGTGCATAATGCGGATCCCGAGCTTTCAACGGATGGCGAGAAGACGATCGATAACGCAGTATTCTATACCCGCCTGGGGCAGCGGATTGTCCATATTCTAAATACCCAGACCCCCGCAGGTTTGCTCTACGAAGTGGATATGCGACTGCGGCCGTCGGGCAACTCGGGGCTGCTGGTCAGCACGCTTCAGGCGTTCGAAAAATACCAGCGGAATGATGCCTGGACCTGGGAGCACCAGGCGCTCGCCCGGGCCCGAGGTGTGGCCGGTTGTCGTGAGACGCTGGAGGCGTTTGAAACGATTCGCCACGACATCCTGTGCCAGTCACGGGATCGGGATAAGCTCCGGGCCGAAGTGGTGGACATGCGGGAGCGGATGCGCGCAAGCCTGGGAACGCCGGAGCATCGCCAGCAGGAGGTGTTTCATATCAAGCATGACACGGGCGGGATTGTGGATATTGAATTCATGGTTCAGTACCTGATGCTGGCCTACAGCTCAGAGCATCCCGAGCTGACCCAGTGGTCAGACAACATTCGACAGATGGAAGAGTTGGGGCGAGTAGGGGTCATGCCGGTCGAGGACACGGAAAGATTACGTGATGCCTTTATTGCCCTGCGTTCGACCATTCATCGGCGGGCGCTGCAGAATCTCAACAGTCAGGTCGAAGCGGATGCCTTTCCGGATGAGCGGGATTACATCCGGGCTATGTGGCAGCGAATCATGGTTAATTAGCTTGCTAAATTTCTTTCTTTTGAAATTTCCTGCTAGAATGCCGGTTCCCCGAAAACCGCTTTTTTTAGGAGCAACGAAGAATGTCGATGGCTGATCGCGATGGCCTTATTTGGCTGGATGGTGAAATGGTTCCCTGGCGGGAAGCCAAAACCCACGTGCTGACCCATACCCTGCATTACGGCCTGGGCTGTTTTGAAGGTGTGCGGGCCTATAATACCGCGAACGGTCCTGCCATTTTTCGTCTGGAAGACCATACCGATCGGCTCTTCCGCTCTGCCCACATCCTCAACATGAAGATGCCGTTCAGCAAGGATGAACTCAACGCGGCCCAATGCGCGGCCGTTCGGGACAACAACCTTGATGAAGCTTACATCCGGCCCATGGTGTTCCTGGGATCTGAGGGCATGGGACTTCGGGCCGACAACCTGAAGGTTCATGTGATGGTCGCCGCCTGGAGCTGGCCGTCTTACATGTCGCCGGAAGCCAAGGAGATAGGGATCAAGGTGCGGACCTCGTCCTACACCCGTCACCACGTCAACATCACCATGTGCAAGGCGAAGGCAAACGGCAACTACATCAACTCCATGCTGGCGCTGAACGAAGCGATTGCCAGTGGCTGTGAGGAAGCATTGCTGCTCGATAACGAGGGCTATGTTGCCGAAGGCTCGGGCGAGAATATCTTCATCATTCGCGACGGTGTCCTGCATACGCCAGAGCTGACCTCCTGCCTCGAGGGTATTACCCGCCAGACCATCCTCGACTTTGCCAGCGAATTGAACATCCCGGTCAAAGAGCGCCGGATCACCCGGGATGAGGTGTACATCGCTGAAGAGGCCTTCTTCACGGGCACCGCCGCAGAAGTACTGCCGATTCGCGAGCTAGACGGCCGGGTGATTGGCGCCGGCAAACGCGGTCCGGTAACCGAGAAGCTGCAGGGAATGTACTTCGATGCGGTCAAGGGCAAGCTGGACGCTCACAAAGGCTGGTTGACGCCGGTTAGCGGCTGATCGGCGAACAAAGTGCCCAGGCCGCCTTCTGCGTAAGAGCAGTCAGGCGGCCTTGTTGTTTAAACCCACTTAATTTTTCAGGAATAGCACATGGCAGACGTCATTAAAGTCCCCGTCTCCTTCGGCGAGGTCCTCGACAAGATTACGATCCTTGAAATCAAATCCGAGCGCATCAAGGATGAGGCAAAGGTTAGAAACGTGCGTCTGGAACTGGATGAGCTCAGCGCCACCTGGAACGAAGCCGTCAAGGACCAAGCCGCGATCTCGGACCTGAGAAAGCAGCTCAAGGCGGTGAATGAGGCGCTCTGGGAGATCGAGGACGACATTCGGGATCAGGAAGCCGAGCAGGATTTCGGGCCCCGCTTCATCGAACTGGCCCGGGCCGTTTACGTGACGAACGACAAGCGCGCCGCGATCAAGAAAGACGTTAACCTTGCCCTCGGTTCCCGGTTCGTGGAAGAGAAATCCTACCAGGATTACACCGCGAAGAAGTAATCGGTTCCGATGCCCTGTTGCGGGTCAGCCGTTCGCGACGGACCCGTATCAGCGGTTGGCTTTGCTCTCAACCCAGCGATCCAGCATTGCGGTCACATCTTCCACAGTGACCAGTTCCATCGCCCCTTCAAACTCTGCCTTGGCACCCCATCTGGCCTCATCGACCGTCTTTCCGGTGAACTGCTTTAGTGCCTCGGGGTAACGGTTGACGCACCACTGCAGTGAGTTGTAAGGCCCTGAGCGGTCGGGATTGCTGGCGGCGAACAGCCCGAGGACATCGGTGCCCACGGCACTGGCTATGTGGGCCGGGCCGGTGTCGGGAGCGACCACCAGATCGGCGTGTGTCATCAGGGCGGTGAGCTGCTTCAGGGTGTCCTGGCCGCAGATGTTGTGAGCATTTTCCGTCATCTCGGATTCGATAGCGGCACAATAATCGGCTTCGAAAGGTGCCGGACTGCCTACCAGAATCACCTTCATTCCGTGGGTTCGGATGGCGTGGTCGGCCAAGTGGGCATAATGCCTTGCCGGCCAGTTGCGCAGGGTGTGGCTGGCGCACGGGCTGATCACGAGATTCCGGCGGTCCTCGGCCAGGTGCTGTCGGGCAAAGGCGTGGTCGCTGTCGGTCAGTGGAATCATCCAGCGTGGAGGTGCGGGGTCAAGTCCGAGTGGTTCCAGAAAGCTCGCCAGGCAATCGCGGACGTGCTGATGTTGAGCGGGCTTGATACGTCGGTTGATGAACAGGCTGTGGAGGTCCTTACTCCGCGCTGTATCGTAGCCCACCCGGATTTTCGCAGGAATGCACGCGGACGCCAGGTTGGCTCGGAAGGCGACCTGCATATGCAGCAAAGCATCAAACCTGCGCCCTTTCATTTTCTGGCGCAGCTCCGAGTAGCCTTGGCGGCCCGCCTTCTTGTCAAAAATGACGAACTCGACGCCGGGAAGGTCACCGATCAGCTTGGCTTCTATTTTGCCAATCACCCAGGTGATTTTTACACCCGGAAGCTGTTCCTGGAGGCTCAGGACCACAGGAACGACGTGCGTGACATCGCCAATGGCGGACAGGCGGAGAATGCAGATCGACTTCATTTAACAGGGATCCATGGCATGTTCGAGAACGGGTTTGTAGAGCTTTGCAGCTAATCATTGGTAAACTGGCCGCCATTCTATATCACTCACCGGCAGACGTCCCGATACCTGCCTGGTCTGTTGGCTGCTCTCATGTTCTGGCGTACGGGGATCCATGGTCGAGTCTGAAATCTGTGAACGACAAGAGGGCTCAGGATTGCTCATACATCCGGATTATGAGGGACGAGTCACCGTCGACTGGTTCAGTCCCGAATACTGGGGAAAACGGGCCCAACCGGTCAGCAGTGGTGGCCGTGGGGGCGCCTGGTTTATCGATGCCGATGGAAGTCGGCTTGTGTTGCGGGAGTACCGCCGTGGTGGCCTCGTAGCCAAGCTATCCGAGAAGGCCTATGCCTTCACCCGTGAACGGGACGTGCGCTCGTTCTCAGAATTCCGGCTGTTGAATCAACTTGACCAGATGGGACTTCCGGTTCCCAGAGCAGTGGCTGCCTGGTACCGGAAGGTGTCACCGGTGCACTATCGGGCGGCCATTATCATTGAGCGGCTGGACGAGACGGTTCCTCTTGCCGAGTTGATAACGACGTTACAGGCCGCTGACTGGTATGCGCTGGGTCAGACCATTCGGCGCTTCCACGACCATGGTGTTCATCACGCCGATCTGAACTGTTTCAACGTTCTGGTCAGGGGAGAAACTTTCTATCTGATCGACTTCGACAAAGGACAGATTCGACCACCCGGATCGGCTTCCAGCTGGAAGAACGCCAACCTTGAACGATTTGCCAGATCCTTGAGAAAAGTGGCAGGTGAAGCCGCACAGAAAGGCGTCTGGGATGCTTTTATGAACGGATACAATGGGAGTCACTCCGCTTGACCAATCATCAGGAAAATACCTCGCTGCCTGCCATCCTGTGCCTGACAGATGCCTGCGACCGCCCGGAGACGGAGCTGTTTATCGGGTTGAAGAGGGCAGGCTTTGACGTCGATGTCATGTGTAATCCCAAAGGCCGGAACTATCAGCGCCTCGTTGATGAAGGAATGGTCGCGCAGCCCATGGCGTTGGAAAGTCGCTTCGACAAAGCCGGAATAGCCGCGATTCGGGAGCAGCTCGCGAAGAAAAACTACGAAATTATCCACGCCTACAACCCCAGAGCCCTGGCGTGCGGCATTAAAGCGTCCAAAGGGACCGATATCAGGATCGTTGCCTATCGTGGGGTTATCGGGAACATCAGTTTTCTGAACCCTGAATCCTGGATAACGTTCCTCCATCCCCGGGTCAGCAAGATTGTCTGCGTTGCCGATGCCATCAAAGATTATCTGGCGAGCCTGACGTTTCTCTGGATGCGGATTCCGGATTCGAAACTCCAGCGGATCTACAAGGGCCATGATCTGGACTGGTATCAGGCAGAGCCTGCGGACCTGAGTGAGTTTGGGGTACAGGAAGGGGATTTTGTTGTCTGTTGCACTGGGCGAAACTCTCCCAGAAAGGGATTTGATGTGCTGGTGAATGCTGTAGGAGACCTCCCGAAGGATGTCGAGGTTCATCTGCTACTGGTAGGCGACGTTGACAAGAATGATGCAATAAAAGAACTGGTTGCCAACTCGCCTCGCTCCGAAAGAATCCATTTTACTGGTTACCGAAACGATGCGCCTGCCATTGCAGCTGCCAGTGATGTATTTGTGCTGCCGTCCACGGAACGTGAAGGGTTGCCTCGGGCGGTGATTGAGTCCATGGCCTATGGTGTTACGCCGGTTGTGACCGGGGTGGGTGGAATGCCTGAGTTGGTTGAAGATGGTGTGAGCGGTCTGGTTGTCGAGCCAAAGAGCAGTGCCGCACTGGCCCGGGCTATTGAGTCTCTCTACCGTGATCGAGGGCTGTTGGCGGAGCTTGGGCAGGCTGCCAGGAACCGTATTGCGAACGCGTTTCACACCTCGCAAACCGTCCTTGAAACCGGCGAGCTTTACAAGTCATTGACAGGCAGGAAGTGAATGCGCCGATACCTTTTTTTTGTAAATCAGCCCTATTCCTACTCGATTCTTCGTCCGCTCCAGGAAGAGATTCGTCGGCGGGGTGGGGAAGCGGCCTGGTTCGTAGCGGGATGCACGGCAGAGCCTCTGGGACCGGATGAGCGTCACCTCAAGACCGTAAAAGAGGTGATGGAATTTAACGCTGATGCGACCTTCGTGCCTGGCGACTGGGTTCCCTATTTTTTTCCGGGTATCAAGGTCGAAGTATTTCACGGAATGGCGCGCAACAAGCGTGGTCACAACAGTGAGGCTGAAAGCGACCACTATCGTATTCGGGGATGGTTTGATCTCTACTGCACTCACGCAGAGACGGATACCGCCAAATTCCAGCAGCTGGCTGAATTACACCAGCACTTTGCGGTTGCCCACACCGGCTGGCCGAAACTGGATTCTTTGTTGCAGAAACAGGTTCAAGGACCGCGTGCGCGTGGACAGGGTGAACTGCCTGTCGTGTTCTACGCATCGACCTTCAGCCGATCCGTGACATCGGCGCCAGCTCTGGTGGAAAAAATAGCAGAACTTGCATCAAGTGGGCGATGGAAATTTATTGTTACGCTTCACCCCAAAATGGAAGCGTCAGTCGTCGAGCAATACCGCAGCCTGGCCGGAGAGAATCTTCGCTTTGTCGAAAGTGACGAGGATCTTTTGCCCATACTGCCGCAAGCCGACGTGATGCTCTGCGATACCTCATCCATCATGTTCGAGTTCATGTTCCTGGATCGTCCTGTGGTGACTTTCAGGACGAAAATGCCGGGCCCCTACCTCATTGATGTGGACAACGTTAGGGATGTAGAACCCGCTCTGGAAAAAGCGCTTAAATACCCGGGGGAGTTGATGGATGAGACTCGGAAATTGTGCGATGAATTGCACAGTTTCCGCGATGGCCATTCCAGTGGTCGTGTTCTGGATGCGGTGGATGATTTCCTGGTTAACAAACAGGCGGGATTAAGGCGAAAGCCTCTGAACTTACTCAGGAAGGTCAAGGTGAGGCGTCGCTTGCGAAGGGAGCTCAAAAAGCAGTCGGTAAGCAGCCAATGAACGATTTCACCTCGTGACTCAGGAGTACGCGAGCTTGAACCGCAACCAGGGTTGCATCAATGTTTTCGTTGCCAGTACACCGTTGCAGCTCATCGGCTGTTCCGAGGCTCGCGAGCATTATGGATGTGCGAGTGACTCCTGTGTGTTGATTGTGGCGAGGCCTGACAACAAAGAGACAGAGTCTCAGATGGCTTTCCTGGCGGATTCTTTGGGCTGGAAAGGTCAAGATACTGTCTTCTTGGGAAAGACGTCGTTTTATTTCAGGCTTGGCTCCATTTTTCGGCGGCTGTCAGGTTGTTTGATAGCTCGTCTCTTCATCGGGAACAAGAACAGCTGGGTTCACGAGATCTTCTATCTTGGTTTGGATAGCGCCCAGGTCATCTTTGTGGATGATGGTCTGGCGACCGTGAAGTATTACCACGCCATTCACGATGAAAGTTTCCATCCGCGAATTTCGAGTGGGAAGAGAAGGGTGCTGGCTGCCATGGGAATTCAGCTTACTGCTGAACGCGATACTGGTACCGTCGCCTTTTTTACTTGCTTCCCCTTGCCTGATTCCGAGCGAATTAGTATCGAAATTCACGATTTTCCCTTGTTTCGACGGACGTTCAAAACCGATGTCTCAAATTCGGGAAACAGGCCGGTAGTGGCCTTTTTGGGGCAGCCCTTTGGAGGGGAGGAGCGGCTGGAGCGACTGAAGATGCAGATTCAGCTTGTAGTCCAGCGGCACAAAAATGCCCGAATCCTGTATTTCCTGCACAGAAAGGAAGTTCCTGGGGAGCTTGAGAGGGTACTTGGAGCATTTCCGGTGGAAATACGGCAAGCCGGACGCCCAATTGAAGTTGAGGTAGCCATGTCAGGAGAGTCCTACCTTGGGTTCTACAGTTTCGCCTCAACTGCTCTGTTCACGATCAAGAAGATTTTTCCTGAGATGCAGGTTTTTCAGATAGATGACAAGATCCTTGCTTCCAGCCTTCCCTACTACGATGAGATAGTCGAGATGCTGCATGGTATCGGTGTTCAGACAACGGGTTTACATTCGTTCGTGGTGCCGAAATAGAGGTCTCTCTATTGCAGTTTTTGGCTGGCCTTCAGGTTTGATCGGTTGTTCAGGCGCCTGAGTCCGCTCTTGGAAAGCAGCGCCGAAGCAACTGCGAACATATCATTCATCTGCACTGGCAATGTTTTTGTCCCGCGACAGCGTCCATAAGCCCGCATATTTATTGAACGTGACCTGGGCATAGGTCACCGCCGTTAAATACCCGACTGCGCCATCAAGAAAGCCAAAACGGATGAAATACACCTGAACAAAGGTCATCAGGCCCCTCAGGGTCGGGTATACCATTGTGCGGGTTTTCTTGCCCTTGCGGTGTTTTTCCAGTGAGCCAAGCCAGGCGTATTTGGCGCTTTTTTCCAGGGAGTGACCGAAATCCCGATGGGTGTAGTGGGTCAGTCGACCTCGCAGGGTTTTTATTTTCCGGCCTTCCGGTATCAGGATGCGCTCATGGACCAGGGCATCGGAAAAGCTCACGCCCTCGCGCCGGAACAGGCGAAGGGGCGCACGGCCGCTGCGACCGAAGTCGAGACGTGTGCCATAGATCGTAACGGCCCAGGGCAGTTTGTAGGCATCGGCGTCAGGATCGGCAAGGTGGTGATTGATTTCCCGGGCCAGTTCCGGCGTCACACGCTCATCGGCATCCAGTGACAGCACCCATTCCCCGGTGGCTTTCTCCAGGGCCCGTTGCTTCTGTATCCCGAAGCCTGGCCAATCGGTGACCTCGACGATGTCGGCGTACTCCCTCGCGATTTCTGCGGTTCGGTCTGAGCTTCCGCTGTCCAGCACGATAACTTCGTCTGCGACCAGTCGCGCCGACCTCAGGCAGTCGGCAATATGCGCTTCTTCGTTCTTGGTAATAATGGTCGCGGACACCTTGCGGTTTCGCTGCCGAACGTAGGAGGCGCTGAGCTCATAAAACAGGGCCGAGGCAATGGCCGCGACGGAAAGCAGGTAAAAGGTCAGGAACAGGTTACGATTGAACGTGGCTTCCGTCAGGCCAAAGAAAAAATAGCCGGTACTGACCAAGGCGCCTGCGGCGGCGAGGTGCGCGGCGGGGAGATGCCGACTGAAAAGATGCCGGACAAATATCGTCAGCGGTATGAAGATCAACAGGGCCCAGCTCAGGATGCCGGGAATGCCACTGGTGGCTGCATTATTGAAGAAGTCGCTGTGGGCGTGTCCTGAACAGCAGGTGAGCAGGTATTGAGGCGCGGTTCCATTAGCGACAGCGGATTCGATGGCGTGGGTGTAGCCGCCCAGCCCGACGCCCGTCCATGGATGGTCCTTGAACATCTCCCACGCCAGCCCCCAGACCTCGAAGCGTATCTCGATGCCATTATCGAGCGCGCTCCCGTTCATCAGTGCCTCGATGGAATGGGACATGCGGTCGCCGGATACAATTGCCAAGCCAAGAATGGCGGGTATCAGTATCAGGCCGGCCATTCGTGCTTTTCCACCAACAAGAGGGAGGCAAACGAGCAGAAGAAAGGGGAGTGCCACCAGATTGCTCCGGGTTTCGGAAAGCATGGATATAACAGCCGCCAACACGCCAACCACGACGAAAAAGGCTGCCGGTATTTTTCGCCCGGTCCGCAGGAAGAATGAAGCGCCGACCAGCGTCATTACACTGCCCAGTAGTGCCAGGTTGCCAAAACTGATTGGATTGATGCCGCCGCCAAAGCGCATGTTCAGAATGCGGTCAATGGACCAGGACTGGTCTGCAAGCGCTGACGCAAAGGCAATGAGAGCCGACAGGGAGACAAGACCGATCGCGATAAACATCGTTTGGGCTCTTAATCGGATGTAGCTGAGCGCGATGACCAGTGGCCAGAAAACAAGGAATCGTGCATGGCTGCCGAGGGTCTTGCCACCCTCGTAATCAAAACCCTCGAGCATCCACGACCAGGCGCTGACCAGGACAAAAAACCAGAACGCGAAATGCAGTAAACGCAGCTCTTTCGGCGTATCCCAGCCTGCCTTGTACGGGGATTTACGGGCGATGAACACACCGCCGGCAATTGCCAGAAGCAGAGTGGCGCCAGCCAGGATGCTCGAGGACAGAAGGGCTCCGCCAAGTCCGGCCATAAGCAAGGCGAGTGGTAAAGTCCGGGTGGACACGGTCATGTCAGGAAAATCCGAGAGTTAAAAGTGAATAAACAGATCTGGTGTTGCACATCGATCACTGCATCAGCATACCCGGTCGGGATTATAGGGGTTGGTCTCTCCTGGGGGGCGGTGACGCATGCGCTTGTATTCCCACTGGTATTGTTCGGGGATTTCGAGAACACAGTGCTCGATCGAGCGGTTCAGGGCGGTTGTTGCGACAACCGGATCCTTGTCCCCCAGGCCCGCTTCCGTTCTTCTGACAACAATCCGAAAGCCGCGGGCGTTCGGAAGACGCTCGGCGAAAGTGATAAGAACGTTGGCGCCTGTTCGCTGGATCAGCTTGGAAACCAGGGTCATGGTTTTTACTTCCATGCCAAAAAAAGGCGCAAAGGCGTTGCCTTTGCCCCTGGGCGACTGGTCCGGCAATATCCCAGCGACGCCACCTTCCCGGAGTATTGATGCCAGTCTCGCCAGCCCGCGCCGGTCTCCGCGAACGAGTTCCGAACCAAGGCGCCCGCGGACCTTGATCATGTAATCTTCGAACTCGGGCATGTTGGGCGGACTGTACAGGGCTGCCATCTTGTACCGGGACGAAAAGAAGAGCCCGGCCAGCTCCCAGTTTCCCAGGTGAGGGGCAAGAAGGATCAGTCCCTCCTCTCCAGACAGGGCTTCGTCAATGAGTTCCAGGCCTTCGGTTTCTTTGACCAGATCCAGGCATTTCTGCACGGGCCATTCCCACATCAGCGGAACCTCGAGCATGGTCTGACCGGTCTGGATCATGGAGGCCCGGGACGTCGCCTCACGTTCCGCTTCGTTCAGATCGGGCAGGCAGATAGACAGGTTGGTGTCGGTCACCTGTCGGGACTTGGTCGGCAGTTTCCAGATCAGCAGGCCGAGCCATTTTCCGATCCTCTGGGCGTTGGCCAACGATAAGCCGCCGGCCATTCTCAGCAGGCCGGCGATGATGAAGTACTTGAGTTTGCTCATTTACGTCCGTACCGGTCCTCGTACCTGACAATGTCGTCTTCGCCCAGGTAAGAGCCAGACTGCACCTCAATCAACTCAAGGTCGATCACCCCCGGATTTTCCAGTGAATGCACCTGGCCAACCGGAATGTAGGTGGACTGGTTTTCCGTGACCAGATAGGTTTTCTCGCCATTGGTCACCCGTGCGGTGCCACTCACCACGATCCAGTGTTCAGCGCGATGATGGTGCATCTGGACCGACAGCTTGGCGCCCGGCTTCACGGTAATGCGTTTGACCTGGTAACGGGCACCGTTATCGATGGAGTCGTATACGCCCCAGGGGCGGTAGACTTCCCGGTGGTTCATGTGCTCGTGGCGACCATCATTGCGAATCTGTTCGACCACGGTTTTCACGTCCTGCACCTTGTCTTTGTGCGCGACAAGAAGTGCATCTTTGGTTTCGATGATGACCAGGTTGTCGACACCAACTGTCGCGACCAGACGACTGTCGGCGCGAACCAGAGTGTTGGCGGTATCCCGGGCAATGACGTCGCCGGTCAGGCTGTTGCCGGCTTCATCCTTGGTGCTGACGTCCCAGAGGGCTGACCAGGAGCCAATATCGCTCCAGCCCGCATCAAGAGCGACGACAGCCGCCTTGTCGGTTTTCTCCATGACGGCGTAATCCACCGATTCGGAGGGACACTCCGCAAACAGCTGAGGGTTTACCCGAGTGAAGTGAAGGTCTTCGCTTGGGTCCGCGATCGCGGACCTGCAGGCGGAGAGAATGTCAGGACGATGGGTTTCCAGTTCTTTCAGGTAGTCCCGGGCGGAAAACAGGAACATTCCGCTGTTCCAGAGGTAGTCGCCGGAGGCCAGGTAGGTATTGGCCGTGTCGAGGTCCGGCTTTTCAACAAATTTGTCTACGGAGTAGCAATCGTTTGCCAGCTCGGTTCCCCTATGAATGTAGCCATAGCCGGTTTCCGGGTGACTCGGCACGATACCGAAAGTGACCAGTTTGCCTTGTTCCGCCAGTGGAATCGCCTTGGCAACCCCTTGCTGGAATGCCTCGGTATCCTGGATGAGATGGTCGGCGGCCAGAACCAGCATCAGCGGGTTGTCATTGCTGGCGTGCTCGCACAATTGAATCGCCGCCAGGGCAATGGCAGGCGCCGTGTTTCGTCCGCACGGTTCAAGGATGATCCGGGCATCTTCCATACCGGATTGCCGCATCTGCTCGGCGGCCAGGAACCGGTGCTCCTCATTACAGATCAGCAGCGGTTTTTCAGCGTCCATGCCCTCAAGCCGGGCGACAGTTGATTGCAGCATGGACAGGGGGCTGTCCGTCAGCTTCAGAAACTGCTTTGGATTCAGTTGTCGCGACAGGGGCCAGAGCCGGGAACCGGTGCCGCCGGCCATAATGACAGGGTGAATCATGGATTTACTCCGTGCTTGAATGTGAGAACGCCATGCAAAAGTTCCATTTTAGGGGCGCCATCTTACCACAGGGGTATCATAATATTGCCCCGCCACAAACCGAAATCCCGCACCTCGGCATCAGGAGCCACGATGAAGCTGCCACTCTCAGTTTACTACATCACCCAGGACGAGGAAGTCAGGCTACCTGAGTCGTTGGCCAGGGTAGTCGGCTGGGTCGACGAGATCATTGTGGTTGACTCCGGAAGCACCGACAGAACCAGGGAAATAGCAGAAGAGGTGGGCGCCCGCTTTGTTCATCACGACTGGCAGGGGTTCGCCTGCCAGAAGGCGTATGCTGCCAGCCTGTGTCGCAACGACTGGGTGCTGGACCTGGACGCTGATGAAGTGCTCTCGGACGAGCTGGTCGCCAACATCAGGGATCTTTTCTCCAGACCCGTTCCCGACGATGTGGCTGGTTTTCGAATGCGTTGGGTATTGTCCCAGCCTTTGCCCGGGCATCCGTTCCGTCACGACAAAACCAAAAAGATCCTTCGCCTGTACAATCGGAAACGCGCAGTTATCGAGGCGGAGCCGGACAGCAATAATGATCGCCCGCAGGTACGGGTGGGGCGCGTGCTTGAGCTAAAAGGGGATGTTCTGCATCGGACCCTTATCTCACTGGCGCAGATGGAACAAAAATACTGTCAGCTCTCAACGGAGCAGGCCCGATTCCTGGCTGCCAGCGGGCGGCGCATATCCGGAGTTCGCCTGTTTGTGGAGTTTCCGCTCAAGTTCCTGAAGTACTATCTGCTACACAGACAGTTCCTGAACGGTTGGTTCGGTCTTAGTGTTTCAATCACGGCGGCCAACCGTAACTTCATGCGCCTGGCGAAGGCGAAGGAGTTGCAGCTTCTGGAGCGGCTTGAGAGGGAGCACTGAACTTGGCAGGTGAACTTTAGGGTCACTCTGTTGCTTTGGCGGACAGAGTATTTCGATACAGCCGTTCTGTTTCAACGGTCATGCACTCAAGGGTGAGCTCGTCCCGGGCAAAGGCCATGGCGGCGGCTTCGGCCTCTTTCAGTGAAGATAGATTGGCAAGTGCGTTTTGGAGCATGTTGGCAAGACTGTTGGGCTCCCAATCCGGGGATATGGCCTGTGACGGAAGCATATATGCAGGGCCGGATACCGGGGTCGATATGATCGGGCAGCCGGCCAGCAGGCTTTCAATCAGTACATAGGGAAAGCCTTCCCGCTCGGAGCTGATGACCACAAGGTCTGCCTGCCGGTATACGGGCGCCAGGTCGTCGCAAAACCCGGCCAGGGTTGCGCGGTTTTCCAGGCCCAGGCTGGCAACGAGGCGTTCAAGCTCTGAGTGCAGGGTGCCTTCGCCGAAGATGGTGAGGTGAGCGTCCGGGATTTCTCCGGATAGTATCGCCCACGCCCGAATCAAAGTCGCGAACCCTTTGACCGGTTCAAGGCGCCCGATTGCAACGACGTTGGTGACTCCAGCTGGCAGGACGCGGCATTGATCTTTTATTGGGTGGCTTTCGGAGGGCGTCGAAATACCATTAAAGATCAGGTGCTTGTTTGGATGATCAAGGCCGTCAAAAATCTGCGGGCTGACGGCAATGACCGTGTCCAGTTTCCGGAACGCCCTGTGGCTGGACTTGCTGCCATGAACGGTGCCCACACGAGCGCATCCGGCTCCTTGTTTGATGTTGCCGACCAGCTGCGCAGCTTTGTTGCCCTGGGCGTGAAGGATGTCTGGCGCAATTTTCCGGAGGCGTTGTTTCAGGGAGAAATGAAGCCAGGGATTGCGACGCCCGAGCTGAACCGGCGCGGCATGAAAGTGCACACTGTCCGGAAAGTGTTGACGGTAATGTTCATGACCAATCACATGGACGCTGTGTCCACGGCTGGCCAATGCCCGGGCCAGATCGGCCGTGTGCTTTTCCATGCCGCCCCAGGTTGTTCCGGGCGTTGCAAAAAAAAGGGTGACAGTGAGCTTGGGTTGATGGGTCATTGCTGGTTTTTTCGCCGCTCAAGGGCTTGCTCATACACTTGCAGCGTTGACTCTGTCTGCGCCTCCAGTTGAAACCGATACGGAATGTCGATGATCGGCGCTTCAGTATCAAGAAGCCGCAAAACGGTCTCGGCGAATTCATTAGTATTGTCGGGCGTTACCAGCCCGGCCCGGAAGCAGGCCTGGAGGGTTTCCGCGGCCCCGCCCCGATTGTAGCCCACCACTGGCGTGCCTGAAGCGAGGGCTTCGGTCACCGTGCGGCCAAAGGGCTCCGGTTTGGTGCTCATGTGGCACACAACATCAGCCAGAAGGTAGAGCGTAGTCATGTCATTGCGTTGGCCAAGAAAGCTGACCTTGTCGGTCAGATCCAGTCGCGCGCGTTCCTTCTCAAGCTGCTCCAGAAAGCGCTCTTTGCCGGGTTCGGCACCGCCGACGATAATGCCGTGGCAGTCCGGCCGGTGACGGACCAGTTTCGCCATCATGGCCAGGAAGTCCATCTGGCCTTTCCAGCGTGATATTCGGCCCGGCATCATGATGATTTTCTGATCGGCCAGTTGCGGATACTGTCGGAACCAGCGCTGAAGCCACTGGGGGCTGAGTTCCCGCTGCCAGAAGGCATTCAGGTCCACGCCTCGTTGAATCACCGTCAATTTACCCTCTGGCACCGGGTAGTTCTCCAGAATATAGTCCCGGACACACTGTGACACGGCAATCAGGTGATCGGCCCGGGTCATGATGGCACTGTAGGGGGTGACCGAGTACATGCCGTGAAAAGTCGAGACAACCGCAGGGCGCTGGTCTGTTGGGATGCTCTTTAGCGCCAGGTGGATGATCCATGCTGGCATGCGGGACCGGACGTGAACGATGTCCGGCTTCAGCTCCAGCAACAGTTTTCGCATGGGTAGAATCTGGGCAAATGAGGCCGGAGACTTTCGGTGTATGGGCATAAAAATGTGGGTGGAGCCCTGCCCCCGAAGCTGCTCGGCCATCGGGCCACCCTTGGATACCACGAACGACTCGTGCCCCCGTTTCACCAGGTCAGAAGCGAATTCCACGGTGCCCCGTTCGACGCCCCCACTGTATAGCGCAGGCAGTGCCTGGAGAATTCTCAAGTGCTTTTCCTCCTGTTGCCCGATTCTGATTTCTTTGCGGCGGGGAGGAGGGCGCGCGCGATAACCCAGCGGGCCGCCCGGTCTGCTTCCCAAAGCGAATCATTCTGCAGTGATTTCCCTGCCATCACGGCGGCATGATCGCTCCAGCGGGCAATCCGCCCCTCCTGGATCAGGCGATTGACGCCCTCGCCAACCCGACTCCCGGGCCGCGGCGTAAGCTGGAACAGGCCGGTGGGTACGCCTGAGGTGACGGCTTCGCAAACCATGGACATACTGTCCGGGCTCACCCATACGGCTCTGGAGGCGGCCAATTGGTGGCTCAGCCAATTCTGGTGGGTCTCTTCCGGGCCTGCCACGGTGATTCTGGGGCACGCTAGCTCTCTCAGTCTGGACATCAGGTCCTCCGGCGTTCGCCGCGAACCGCTGATGGTCCAGCGCCAGGTCGGGTAATGCCCGATCAGGTGGTTGATCTGTCCAAGCAGCACATCGCTATCCCACTCAAAATGTGGGGAGGGACCTCCAACAAGAACCAGCGCTTCCGGCTTGTCGGTAATCCGGGCCAAAGGCGTAACGGTATTGATCATGCCATCGGTGAGCAAAACGCGGGAAGAGGCGTGAACGCCGTCGTGGGCCGGCATAATGGCAGCGCTGACCCAGCCAAGGGGAAAGCCCGGTTTCATAAGTACCAGGGTCTTGGCGTTCCGGACCCTGCGCAGTGACAGTAGCAGGCGATGGGTGCCAGTTCCCGCAGCAATGATCAGATCGGGTTTTGGCAGCGTCTGGTCGACATCTGGAGCCATCCCCAGCAGCGCGCGCCAGATAGGCACGGTAACCTGATTTGCATCGACCCAGTACAGGCTTGCGCCTGCGAGCACACGAAGCCGGTTGCCCAGGCCTTTCAACTGATTCCTGTGCCCTGGCTTGTTGTCAGTCAGCAGCCACACGACGGGTGCTGGATTCTTGTGCTCAATTGTTTTGGACATAGGTCCCGGTCAGTGGTTACCGGCCTCCCCGTTGCTGCAGGTTATTGCCGGCCGTAGAAGTCGGGATCATCCGGATTGGGCCGGGTCTTGAAGCGTCGATGCATCCACAGGTACTGGTCCGGCGCTCGCCGGATCTCGCGTTCAATCGTGCGGTTAACCAGAGTCGCATCCTTCAAGTCGTCGCCGCTGGGAAAGTTTTCCAGAGCCGGGTGGAAGTATATGTCATAGCCGGGGCGGCCCTGCCGGCGAACATGGCTGAATGGCACCACCTTGCAACCACTGCGTTCAGCAATGCGTGATGTCGCCGTGATGGTTCCGGCCGGGATGTCGAAGAAGGGCGCAAAGACGATATCCTTGCGGCCGTAATCCTGGTCCGTGGCATACCAGACGGCGTGGTTCTTTTTCAGGCTGCGGAACAATCCCCGTAAATCCTTGGCGCCGAGTACAGTGCCGTACCGTCGTTCCCTGGCACGGGTCATCACGGCATTCATCAGGGGGTTGTTGTGGTCTCGCTGCATGACATCCGCATCGATGTATTCGGTCACCAGGCTTCCTCCGAGATCCAGCGTACTGTAATGGCCTCCGAGCAAAAGCACGCCTTTGCCATGGTCCAGGGCATGCTCGAAATGCTCGATGCCATGAACCGTGGTGATGTCGTTCAGCCTGGCCGGATTTCGGAACCACGCCAGGCCGAGTTCCACCAGGCCAATGCCATTGGCAATGAAGGACTTGCGCACGAGGGCGGTTTGCTGGGCGGACGTAAGTTCAGGAAAACAGAGACGAATATTGACTTCGGTTATGCGGCGCCGGCTTCGGGCCAGATGCCAGGCCAGCAAGCCTGCGGTCTTTCCCAGCCACCACTGAAGCCGGATTGGAAGCTGTGCAATGGTCCACATCAGGGCGACCCCGATCCACGTTGGCCACCAGCGGGGGTGAAGGTAGGCGCTGTAATGGGTATTCCTTGGAAGCTTGCGGTATTTCTTTTTCACGTGAAGAACGTTCCTGCCTGTTCGCGAATCCGGTAGCCGTCAGGGGGTAGTCAACAGCATCAACCAGAGGTAAATCAATAGGTTTTGGGCTATGATACCGTACTGTTTTGCCGGGAGTCCTGTGTGCTGCAATTTATCTATTCCCAGTTGATACGGCTACTGTTGCCTTTCATTCTGGTGCGCCTGTGGTGGCATGGCCGCCGGGCTCCGGAACTGCGCCGGAACTGGTACCAGCGACTCGGGATTGTGCCACGTGCGGAGGGCACGGTTGTCTGGGTGCACGCCGTTTCAGTGGGTGAAACCATTGCCGCGGGCCCGATGGTCCGGCGGCTGCTGGCACGCGATCCGGACATTACCATTCTGATGACCGCCATGACCGACACCGGGCTGGCGCAGGCGCAAAAGATGTTTGGCGATCAAGTGCGGTATGCCTACGCACCATACGATACCCCCGGTTCCATCCAGCGTTTTCTAAAACGTGCCCGCCCGCGCATTCTGGTGATTATGGAAACCGAAATCTGGCCCAACATGATACGCCAGTGCCGTGCGCTTAGCGTGCCTGTTTTTCTTGTCAATGCCCGTTTGTCCGAGCGCTCTGCCCGCGGCTATGAGCGCATTCAAAGCCTGGCGGTTCCCATTATGCAGAGCATCAGCTGGGTAGCGGCCCAGGCGGATAAAGACGCCGAACGATTCTGTCGAATCGGCGTCACGCCGTCGAAAGTGTCGGTGACCGGCAGTGTGAAGTTTGACGTCGATATCCCCGAGGATGTCCGTGACGCCTCCCTGGCTTTTCGGGAAAAGCTGGCGGATCGGGTCGTATGGATCGCCGGCAGCACCCACGAGGGGGAGGATGTCCAGCTCCTGGAGGCCCACCGACAGGTGTTGGCTACACATCCAGACGCGCTCCTGATCGTCGTGCCCCGTCATCCTGAACGATTCGACTCGGTGGCCGACAAGGTCGAGAAAGCCGGCCTCAAGCTCGCGAGGCGATCGGAAGGAAGCGAGCCGATTTCCGCAGAGGTCTATCTGGGTGACACCATGGGTGAGCTCATGATGCTTTATGGTGCCAGTGATATGGCGTTCGTGGGGGGGTCGCTGATTGAGCGCGGCGGTCATAATCCACTGGAGCCCGCGGCCTGGGGCATTCCAGTGTTTTCAGGGCCTCATGTGTTCAACTTTGAAACCATCTATCAGCGGCTGCTGGACGATGATGGCGTTAAGCTGGTTGCGAGTGCGGAGGAGCTGGCGGCCCACATTATTACTCTTATCGGCGATGCCCGGGAGCGAAAGGCCATCGGCAACCGCGCCCTGGCCGTGGTTAACAAGAATCGGGGGGCGTTGGAGAAGGTCGTCGACGGAATTATCGAGAGGGTATAAGGCGGGCGAATTCCAGCGCCCGCCTTCTTAGCCTACTGGGTAGGGTCATCCAAGGTCTTGTCTTCGTTTGCCAGGGCTTCGATACCCGGGGCGTTCTCACTCAGCCAGTTGTTCAGCACGATGAGGTCCTGAGGGCTCAGTATGCCTGCGGCCTGTTTCAGTTGAAGCGTATTGATTACATAGTCGTAGCGCGAATTGGCGTAGTCCCGAAGCGCCACATAGTAAGCCCGCTCGGCTTCCAGAACCTCGACGATATTGCGTGTACCAACCTCGTAGCCGGCACGGGTGGCATCAAGTGCGCTTCGCCGGGAAACGATGGTCTGCTCCAGGGCGGACGATGTCTCGATGTTGTTGTTCACGGTCAGGAACAGGCTGCGGGTATTGACGCGAACGTCCCGACGCACGGTGTTCAGCGACTGCTGCGCCACCGTCACCAGCGAGCGTTGCTGACGAACACCTGCCTGGGTGCCACCGCCGGTATAGAGCGGGACATTCAACGTCAGGCCGATCACTCCCTGGGTGGTGGTGCCATCCAACTGTTGGAACGGCGAGCTCCCGCCATTCTCCAGGCCATCCGTATTCGATTTTCCGTACGAGGCATTCAGGTCAAGCGTCGGGTAGTGACCTGCCTTGGCGGCCTTCAGGTTGGCTTCGCTGACATTGAGGTCATACAGCGCCGATTGAATCGACCAGTTCTGCTCGAGCGCGCTGGTTTCCCAGGCCGATGGATCCATTGGCTCAGGGCGGCTCAGTGGGAAATTCTGACGCAGGTTCTCGAGATCCTCCTCGTATTGGCCGGTCAGCCGGGCGACCTGCTCCCGCGCAATGTTCAGCTGGTTCTCTGCGACAATGCGCCGGCTCCGGGTGTCATCATAGCTGGCGCGAGCCTCATAGACCTCGGTGATCGCAATCAGGCCGACGTCGAAACGCTCCTGCGCTTGTTCGTACTGGCGCTGGATGGCAGCTTCCGCTGCCAGCGCCGTGGTCACCGTGTCTCGGGCACGGAGCACATTGAAGTAGGCGGTCGCAACATCCAGGATAAGCTGTTGCTGGGCAAGGTTGTATTGGGCACGCGCGGAATCGGTCTGGAACTGGCTGGCGTCATAGCGGAACCAGGCATCGGCCTGAAATAACGGCTGGGTCAGCTGAACACCGTAGTTGAGTTCCTCGTAGCTGTTATCCTGATTAGGTCCGTCGATATCAAGATAATTTGCTTCCCCGAAGGCTCCGATCTGGGGCAGCAGTACACTACGGGTAACGTCGCTGGCGGCCTGCTGGGCTTCGAAGCTGGCCTGCGCGGCAGCGATGCCGGAGTCGTAGGAAAGCGCTTTCTCATAGGTCTCAACCAAATCCATGGCAAGGGTGGGCTGCGCCACCAAGAGGCCAATAAATCCGGAAAGCAGTCGTTTCTTCATTATTTCTCCTGAATACCTGTGCACGTACCCGTCCTATCCGGAAGCACCGTTTGGGCCGCCGGACCACAGAAGCTGCGCTGCAACATGCAGTCGATAGGGCTTTAGTCGGCCATTATGGACAATAATCAGTCACAGCTCTACACTTGCAAACGGCACCTATTTCGGGTGCTTACAAAAGATTCGCGTCTTGACGGGGTGCTGGCCTGCCTGAACTGAATGAGGGCGGCTGGCTGAGATTGCATCGCAGAACCCGCGACCTGATCCGGATAATACCGGCGTAGGAATTAAGACAACATTGCTGATTGGAAACCGTGCTCCTTTGCCTCAAAGGTAAATCCGGTGCTTCACTCCGTCATACGCGACCCGACGTCCACCCAAGTTCCGGGAGCGAATGATGACAGATTTACCTTCCTACCTCAGCGATTCCGCCCAGGTAGACTCTGCAGCGATAAAACCGTTACCAAAATCGCGGAAAGTATACGTTCAGGGCAGCCGTCCCGATCTTCACGTGCCGATGCGTGAAATCACACTGGGGGATACGCCCACCGAAATGGGGGGAGAAGAGAACGCTCCCGTGGTGGTTTACGATACCTCTGGCCCCTACACCGATCCCGAGGCCCGGATTGATCTGCGCAAAGGGCTCGCGCCGGTCCGGGCGGCCTGGATTGCCGAGCGCGACGATGTTGAATGCCTGCCCGGCTATACCTCTGAATTCACGCGTCGTCGGATGAAAGATCCCCAGCTCGATCCGCTCCGGTTCAATGACGAGCGAAAGCCCCTGCGCGCGAAAGCCGGAAGCAATGTCAGCCAGATGCATTACGCCCGCCGGGGCATTGTTACTCCGGAAATGGAGTACATTGCCATCCGGGAGAACCAGAAGCTTCAGGAGGCCCGGGATAAGGGGTTACTGAAGGAGCAGCACCCGGGCCAGTCCTTCGGGGCGAACCTGCCGGAAGAAATTACGCCTGAATTCGTGCGCGAGGAAGTGGCTCGGGGACGCGCAATCATCCCGGCCAACATCAATCACCCGGAATCCGAACCGATGATCATCGGGCGCAACTTTCTGGTCAAAATCAACGGCAACATCGGAAACTCGGCCGTCAGTTCCTCCATTGAAGAAGAAGTGGAGAAACTGACCTGGGGCATCCGCTGGGGTGCCGATACCATCATGGATCTGTCCACCGGCAAGAATATCCACGAAACCCGGGAGTGGATTATCCGGAATTCTCCGGTGCCGATCGGCACGGTGCCCATCTACCAGGCGCTGGAGAAGGTTGGTGGTGTGGCCGAAGATCTGACCTGGGAGATATTCCGGGACACCTTGATCGAGCAGGCAGAGCAGGGCGTCGACTATTTCACGATTCACGCCGGCGTCCGCCTGCATCACGTGCCGATGACCGCGAGCCGGACCACGGGCATCGTCTCTCGTGGCGGCTCCATCATGGCCAAATGGTGCCTGGCCCACCATAAGGAAAGTTTCCTGTACGAGCACTTCGAAGACATTTGCGAAATCATGAAGGCCTATGACGTGTCCTTCAGCCTGGGAGATGGCTTACGCCCGGGTTCGATTGCCGATGCCAACGATGCTGCGCAGTTCGGGGAGCTGGAAACGCTGGGAGAGCTTACCAAGATTGCGTGGAAGCACGATGTTCAGGTCATGATCGAAGGCCCTGGGCACGTACCCATGCATCTGGTGAAGGAAAACATGGACAAGCAGCTCGAGTGCTGTGATGAGGCCCCCTTCTACACGCTTGGGCCCCTGATCACTGACATCGCGCCGGGATACGATCACATTACGTCCGGCATCGGTGCCGCGATGATCGGCTGGTACGGTTGTGCCATGCTCTGCTACGTCACCCCCAAAGAGCACCTTGGTCTGCCGAACAAGGACGATGTAAAAACCGGCATCATCACCTACAAGATTGCCGCGCACGCCGCCGACCTTGCCAAGGGGCATCCGGGCGCACAGATTCGAGACAACGCACTCTCCAAGGCCCGCTTTGAATTTCGCTGGGAGGACCAGTTCAACCTTGGCCTGGATCCGGACACGGCGCGGTCCTATCACGATGAAACCCTGCCCAAGGAGTCGGCTAAAGTCGCCCACTTCTGTTCCATGTGCGGGCCGAAGTTCTGTTCCATGCAGATTTCCCAGGAGGTTCGGGATTATGCCAGGGAACATGGTCTGGATGAGGTGTCAGCGGTGGACGCGGGCATGCAGGAGAAGTCCCGCGAATTCGTGGAATCCGGGAGTAAGCTCTATGACAAGGTCTGACGCTGGTGTTGGCTTTTCACTAGCCTGATTGTTTGCGCCATTTGGGGCGGTGTAGAGTAACGCTTCCAACGCTGCCACAGCCATGGAGGGCGGAGCTCAAGCGTCACGTGGTCGTGCCGTAAGGGGCGTGGCTTGAGGGGGCATTCTCTGCACCGGTCTTGCACCAAAGAGGCTTGCAATCAGCGACGACCACCGGCTATCGTTCAAAGTCGTTGCCGAAACAGGGTGAAAAATGACCGAGCCGTTCCAGTTCTCAGCCAGCGACGTTAAAGTCGAAAAACGCGAGACCGTCTTCCAGGGCTTCTTCCGGATGGACAAGCTCTGGTTGACCCACCCGCGTTTTGACGGACGGGAAATGCCGGTGTTCACCCGCGAGCTGTTTGTTCGTGGCGATGCCACCTGCGTGCTCCCCTACGATCCCGTTCGGGACGAGGTCGTATTGTTGGAACAGTTCCGGCTCGGCGTCCTGGGTCGTGACCAGTCGCCGTGGCTGTTGGAGCTGGTGGCCGGAATGAACGAGGCTGGTGAGTCGCCGGAGGATGTGGCGCAGCGGGAGGGTCAGGAGGAAGCGGGGCTGACATTCAGTCGCCTGGACAAAATATGTGACTACCTGGTCTCTCCGGGTGGCACCACCGAACTGGTTCACCTGTTCTGTGGGCTGATCAGCACCCAGAACGCCGGCGGACTGTTTGGCGTTGAACACGAACATGAAGACATCCGCGCCCATGTTTTCAGGGCGGAAGAGGCAATTGCCATGATCCGCGATGGCCGGGTCAACAACGCAGCAGCTATTATTGCTCTTCAATGGCTTGAACTGAATCGTTCAAGACTCCGGAAAGAGGCGACGTCATGACAGAGTGGGGTATGAAGCCAAAGCGGTATGTGCCGGACCTCAGGCAGCTAGGCGCCCTGTGCGATGGCAACTACCAGCGTTTGAGCCGACTTCGCCAGCTTGAGGTCGATGGCAAACCTGTGTGTGAATTTGAGCTCCACCGGGAAAACCTGTACCTCGGCAGGGTGCAGATCAAGGTCCTGCAAACCGCACGATTTACCGAAACTCTTCTGCTTGAGCAGGTTCACAATGCCGGCCGTTGGTTGAATAATCCGCAGATGACCGTGCGGGTCTATCACGATGCCGCCATGGCCGAGGTCATCAGCTGTTACCGGGACCGTCAGATCGCCCCGGTCAATGATTACCCCAACCGCTTTATGCATCACCCGGACGAGAAGGTTCAGGTCAATGGTTTCCTGGCGGACTGGCTCGATTACTGCCTGCGCTTTGGTCATCTGCCTATGGAGCATGCTGCCTGGTCAGCCGGTGAAGGCGTGGACTGAATCCACGCCCGGGGCCTTGCACACAGTACTAAAGTGGGCTGGTGCGATCCGGTACGTGTGTCATAGTTGTCAAAAATTGCAATATGTCGCCGGTGACTGGTCATAATGTGACTCCCGTTGCATTCGAAGGTGATAAAACCGGAAGCTGTCGTCGTACACTTGTGCCACGTTCAAGTGATGAGCACTGATTTGACCAAGAGCGCCATGACCACAAAGGATGAACCCCGGCCGTTCCGGGTACTGCAACTGACGGATCCCCACCTGATGGCGAACGCCAACGGAGAGCTTCTGGGCGTGAATACCCGGGAGAGTCTGGCGGCCGTAATTGATGAGGTTTTAAAGGTTCATGGTCAGCCAGATCTGATCCTGGCAACCGGCGATCTGGCTCAGGACGGCTCGGAGGAAGCTTACCGGGTGTTTGGCGAAAGTTTACAGGTGTTCGCGTGTGATTCGGCCTGGCTGGCGGGTAATCATGACGACGCGGAGGCTTTCAAGGCTGTCGCTGCTGAGTATCACGCCGATCGTCGGCAAATTGTCCGGGGCGGTTGGCAATGCATCCTTCTGGATTCATCCGTGCCCGGAAAGGTCTATGGCGAGCTGGCCCAGTCAGAACTCGATTTCCTGGAGGCTTCCCTTGCCGAACATCCAGATCTCCCGGCATTGATTACGCTGCACCATCATCCGGTGGATATTGGCTCGGACTGGATGGCGCAGATTGGTCTCCGCAATCGGGAGGCGTTCTGGGCGGTTGTCGACCGGTACCCCCAGGTGCAGCTGGTGCTGTGGGGGCATATTCATCAGGAGCATGCCCTGGACCGGGATGGCGTGCGCTTGCTGGCAACGCCATCGACCTGCATACAATTTACGTCGAATTCCAGTCAGTTTTCGGTCGAACCGCTGCCTCCGGGCTATCGCTGGTTTGAACTGATGGCTTCCGGCGACTTCAACACGGAAGTTCGCCGGGCCGAGGATTTCGAATTCGAGCTTGACCAGAACAGCTCCGGTTACTGAGCGGCTTGCCGGAGTTCTCCGGCAGCCTGGACCATTGCTCTCAGTGCCGGCACCACTTCCTCCCATTTCCGGGTTTTCAGCCCGCAGTCGGGGTTGACCCAGAGTCGCCCGGATGGAATCCGTTCAGCAGCTTTTCGTATCAGCCCCACCATGTCCTGCTTGTCGGGAATATTGGGAGAGTGGATGTCGTAGACGCCGGGGCCGATGTCGTTGGGGTACTCAAACCCTCTGAACGCATCCAGAAGTTCCATGTGGGACCGTGAGGTCTCAATGGTAATAACGTCGGCGTCCATCCGTGCGATCGAATCAATGATGTCATTGAACTCCGAATAGCACATGTGGGTATGTATCTGGGTTTCGTCCCGGACGCCGTTGGCGGCAACCCTGAAAGCATGGACGGCCCAGTCCAGGTAGTCGGCCCGGTCGGACCTGCGAAGGGGCAGGCCCTCTCGCAGCGCGGCTTCGTCGATCTGGATGATTTTCACGCCAGCTTTTTCCAGGTCCAGTACCTCTCCCCGTATCGCCAGGGCCAATTGCTGGGCTGTGTCTTTCCTGGGTTGGTCGTCCCGGACAAATGACCAGTTCAGCATGGTGACAGGGCCGGTAAGCATGCCCTTGAGTGGTTTCCCGGTGAGGGACTGGGCATAACGAATCCACTCCACGGTCATGGCTTTGGGGCGGGAAATGTCACCGTACAGAATGGGGGGTTTTACGCACCGGGAACCATAGGACTGGACCCAGCCGAACTGGCTGAAAGCGTAACCGTCCAGCTGCTCACCGAAATACTCCACCATGTCGTTGCGCTCGGCTTCGCCGTGAACGAGAACATCGAGGCCCAACTCTTCCTGCTGATCCACACAGTAGGCAATCTCTTCCCGGATGCGGGCGACGTAGGCGGTGTCCGTAAGTTCACCTTTGCGGAACTGCTGGCGGGCCAGACGTATGTCAGTTGTCTGCGGAAAGGAGCCAATCGTTGTCGTGGGAAAGGCGGGCAGAACCGTGTGTCTCCGCTGAGCGTGGACCCGTTCACTGTGGGGAGATCGGCGGTGACCTGCGTGGCTTCCAAGGCTGTCCACTGCCCGTGCGATGGCGGGATTGTGAACTCGCGAGGACACCTGTCGGCTTTGAATGACTCGGGCGTTCTCTGTCAGTTTGTCATTCACGGCGGTGCGGCCGCTATTCAGCGCCCTGGCAAGTACGCTCAGCTCGTCCAATTTCTGAACCGCGAATGCGAGCCAGCCTTTGATGTCGGCGTCCAGTTTTTGCTCCAGGTCGACATCGACAGGTACATGCAGGAGAGAGCAAGAGGGAGCCAGCCAGAGCCGGTCTCCAAGTCTGTCATGCACGGGCTCCAGCCAGTCCAGCGTCCGGCCCAGATCGGTTCGCCAGATGTTTCGACCGTCGACGATGCCCAGCGACAGGACTTTGAGCGGGGTTAGCCAATCCACGATCCGTGCGACTTCCTCGGGGGCGCTGATGGCATCGAGGTGCAGGCCTGAGACCGGTAGCTCACAGGCCAGTTGCAGATTTTCGCGCAGATCGCCGAAGTAAGTGGTTACTAACAGTTTGGCCTGGCTGGTTTTCAGGGAGTGGTAGGCAACATTGAAAGCGTGGCGCCAGTCGGCGTCGAGGTCGGTGACCAGTGCCGGCTCGTCAATCTGTACCCACTCCACTCCCTCGGCGGTTATCCGGTCCAGCAGTTCAGCATAAACAGGCAGCAACCGGTCCAGTAAGCTGAGCTTGTCGGTGTCGTCTTTGCTTTTGCCCAGCCAAAGGTAGGTAACCGGGCCGATGATGACCGGCTTGGGCGCCACGCCCTGTTTTCTGGCTTCCCTGATCTGCGCCACCAGGCGTTCGGGATTCAGCGAAAAGCCGGTTTCCGAGTGGAATTCCGGGACGATGTAGTGGTAATTGGTGTCGAACCACTTCGTCATTTCGCCGGCGTGGATTTCGCACCCCCTGTCGTCGTTCCCGGAACGTCCGCGAGCCACCCGGAAATAGCGGTCGGTAATGCTGCCTTCCGCAAGACCGGCCCGATCAGGAAAGTGGCCCAGTGTGACGCTCATGTCCAGAACGTGGTCGTAAAATGAGAAGTCGCCGACAGGGGCGAGGTCCAGTCCGTCCTGTAGGCCCCAGTTTTTGCGGCGCAGGGCTTCACCTTCTCGCTCCAGTTGTTCCTCAGGGATACTGCCCTGCCAGTACGTTTCCAGGGCATGCTTGAGTTCGCGCCGTGTTCCGATTCGGGGAAAGCCGAGGCTGTGTGTGATGACCATGGCCGGGGTACTCCTGATGATTGCTGGTAGTGAATCGAGGTGTTCTAGGCTAGCCCGGCTCCTCCATGAAAAATAATGGTATTATTTCAATAAACCATGAGAAAAATTCACTGAATGAGGCGGGCCGACCATGATTGAACGACATCACCTGGAGATCCTCAGCGCCGTTGCCCGGAGAGGATCCTTGACGGCGGCGGCCGAAACCCTGCACCTGACCCAGTCGGCGCTCAGCCATTCCATGCGAAAGCTGGAGCAGCAATTGGGCACGGCTGTATGGATTCGGGAAGGGCGCCAGCTGCGGCTGACGCAGTCGGGTGAGTATTTGCTCTCGTTGGCGGGTCGGCTGCTACCGCAATTCGAGCACGCGGAGACACTGATTGGGCAGCTCGCCAAGGGTCAGCGTGGAACCCTGAGAATCGGTATGGAGTGCCATCCCTGTTATCAGTGGCTGCTTAAAGTGGTCGGTCCGTATCTGGGCCATTGGCCGGGGGTTGATGTGGACGTGAAGCAGAAATTCCAGTTTGGTGGGATCGGTGCCCTGTTCGGGTACGATATCGATATGCTGGTGACACCGGACCCCCTGCATCGTCCCGGCCTGGTGTTTGAGCCGGTATTCGATTACGAGCAAGTACTGGTGGTGGCTGACAGTCATCCGTTGGCGGGCGCTCAATGGGCCGAACCCAACGACCTCGCCAAAGAGACGCTGATCACTTACCCGGTGGAAATCGAGCGGCTGGATGTCTATGCCCGGTTTCTGTTGCCGGCCCACGCCAGCCCTGCCCGCCACAAGACGATTGAAACCACCGACATCATGTTGCAGATGGTCGCGGCCGGGCGCGGCGTGGCAGCATTGCCACGTTGGCTGGTAGCGGAGTACACGAACAGGATGGCGGTTAAGCCGGTGCAACTGGGTGAGCAGGGGATCGCAAAACAGATTTTCCTGGGGGTGCGTGAGCGGGATCAGGGGGTGGATTACCTGAAATCGTTCATGGCAATGGCACGGGATGTTAGCTGGCGTTAGGCTCTTGCGGTAAACTGCGCGGAAAAATTCAACCAGGGAATTCGATCATGAGCGACATACCTGCAGATCTCAAATACATCGAAACTCACCAGTGGGTCCGCATCTCCGACGACGGCACAGCCACCGTCGGGATTACAGACTTTGCCCAGGAGCAGTTGGGCGACGTGGTCTATATTGGCGTGCCGGACCTGGGTATCACGGTCAATGGCGGCGAAGAGGCCGGCGTGGCCGAATCGGTCAAGTCTGCTTCGGACGTGTTCAGCCCGGTGACCGGTGAAGTCATTGCGGTGAATGAGGCGCTTGAAGACGAGCCGGAGAAGGTTAATGAAGACCCCTACGGTGATGGCTGGCTGTACAAGGTAAAGCTGGTTGATGAGGGTGAGCTGGAAGGCCTGATGGATGCTGCGGCCTATTCGGAGCATGTGGCCGCCGAGAGTTAAGCTCTGGAAGTAGATGTGGTCAGCCTGCCTGGCGGGCGCCCCCCCCCCCACCCTTTCGTGCTGTTGTTTCGGGGTTATGTATAATCCGCGCCCCATTTCCATTCCTGTCAGGTGGTCGCTATGAATTTTCCGGTTTTATATCTTCGCAAGGGCGCCGAGCGCAGGCTCCGGGCCGGCCACTTGTGGGTTTACAGCAATGAAGTCGATACCCGCCGGTCACCGCTGACCGGGTTTGAGGCAGGAGCCCAAGCCGAACTCAAAGCCTCCAATGACAAATCTCTGGGCACCGTTTTCGTCAATCCGCATGCTCTGATCTGTGGCCGGTTGATCAGTCGAGACGGAAGTCACGGTATGACGCCAAAACGTCTGGAGCAGCGTCTGGAGACTGCGCTGGCCCTGCGGGACAGGCTGTTCGACAAGCCCTTTTACCGCTGGGTGTTCGGCGATAGTGATGGGCTCTCCGGGCTTGTGATCGATCGCTTTGACGACACGGTGGTGGTTCAGATTTCTACGGCGGGCATGGAGCTACTGAAAGACGCCATTGTGCGGTCCATTCAGCGTCTGGCCCACCCCAAGGCCGTTATCCTTAAAAACGATGGCAAGATGCGCAAGGTCGAAGGATTGGATACCTACGTCGAGCAGGCGCATGGTCCAGAGATTTCGCTGCTCGAAGTGGAAGAGAATGGCGTGCGATTCGAGGTGCCCCTGGCCGGTGGTCAGAAAACCGGCTGGTTCTACGATCACCGTATGAACCGCCAGCGCCTGCAGGCCTATGCCCCCGGTAAGCGGGTTCTGGATGTCTTCAGTTACGTCGGCGGCTGGGGCATTCAGGCCGCCTGTGCCGGCGCCACCCAGGTGACCTGTGTTGATAGCTCCTCGTCAGCGATCGATTCGGTGCACCATAACGCCCGGTTGAACGGCCTTGAAAACGTGGAAACCCTGGAAGGTGATGCGTTTGAGGCGTTGAAAGCCCTGTGTGACGAAAAAGAGAAGTTCGACATTGTTGTGCTGGATCCGCCGGCACTGATTCCTCGTCGCCGGGATCAGAAGGCAGGCGAGCAGGCCTATACCCGGCTCAATCAGCTGGGTCTGCGTTTGCTTGAGCGGGACGGTATTCTGGTGTCAGCGTCCTGCTCCATGCATCTGTCCCAGGACAAGCTGACTGATATCATTCGCGGCAGTGGTCGCAAGATCGACCGGTTTGTTCAGCTGTTGGAGCAGGGGCATCAGGCCCCGGATCACCCTGTTATTCCGGGGATTCCCGAGACCGATTACATCAAATCCTGTTTCGTGAGATCCCTTACCAGCTTCTTCTGATGGCGCGGGCAGGTTCTCCGTCAGCTTCTCAACGACATTACCTGCCAGCCTTTCTCCCGGGCCAGGGCTTCCAGAGTGGGGTCCGGGTCCACCGCCACCGGATTATCGACCGCTCTGAGCAGCGGCACATCGTTGTGGGAGTCGCTGTAGAACCAGGCGCCGTCCAAGTCGCGGTCATGGGCTTCCAGCCAGTCATTAAGCCGGGTCACCTTGCCGTCCTGGAAGCTGGGTACTCCGGCGACTTCTCCCGTGTAACGGCCGTTAACCAGTTCCGGCTCAGTGGCGATCAGGTGCTCAATGCCCAGTTCTTCGGCAATGAGCTCGGTTACGAAACGATTGGTGGCGGTGATGATCATCAGCGTGTGGCCCTGGTCACGGTGATGGTCAAGCAGTTCGGCGGCTTTCGGCTGCATCATGGGGCGGACTTTCTTATCCATGAAGGTGTTCCGCCACGCCAGTAGTTGATCCATGTTGTGGTTCGCCAGTGGCTGCAGGGCAAAACCGAGATAGTGGAGGATGTCCAGCTCACCATTCAGGTATTCCTGGTAGAAACGATCGTTGGCTTTCCGGTATTCCTCGGCATCTACAATGCCTTCTTCAACAAGGAACTCACCCCAGGCGTGGTCGCTGTCACCAGCGAGTAGGGTGTTATCCAGATCAAAAATTGCGAGCGTCAAGCTATTACCTCCGGTGATCACTGGGCCTGCCATGGAGGCGTCAGTCTATCACGACCTGATGATTGCGGCTTCGTTTGCCGAACCCTTGGGTTTCTGCAAGAATGAGAGCAACTTGGACAAATCCGACCGGTTGATTTTTGTACCGGTCTGCCGACTTTTGAGAGGACTGTGCCGTGATCGATTCAGACGGTTTCAGACCCAACGTCGGAATCATTCTGGCCAACCACAGGGGCGAAGTTCTCTGGGCGAGGCGAATTGGGCAGGACTCCTGGCAGTTTCCGCAAGGTGGTATCAAACACGAGGAATCACCGGAAGAGGCATTGTACCGGGAGCTTGGCGAGGAAATCGGTCTCGGCGCAGGTGATGTGGAAATCATCAGCTGCACCCGAGGCTGGCTCAGGTACCGGCTTCCCAGGAGGATGGTACGCCATAATTCCCACCCCGTTTGTGTGGGCCAAAAACAGAAATGGTTCCTGCTGAGGATGTTATCGCCGGACGCGCAGGTGTGCGTGGACGGTACCGATTCGCCGGAGTTCGACGGCTGGCAGTGGGTCAGTTACTGGTATCCGCTGGGCCAGGTCGTCTCGTTTAAACGCGAAGTGTATCGACGTGCGCTGAGAGAGCTTGCGCCGCGACTGTTCTACAACATGGATCAGTGGCACAGAAGCGAGCAGAATCGGCGCTTAAAGGAACACCAGAAATGACGGATTGATCCCGCCATGCTGAGCATACTGCGAAGTCTTGTACAAGAGGTAAACGGCGCCCGCGATTTGCAGGAGGCGCTGGATGTCATTGTGTCGCGTGTGCAGAAAGCCATGGGAACCGAGGTTTGCTCCGTCTATCTCCTGGATCCTGCGACTAACCGCTATATTTTGATGGCGACCGAGGGCCTGTACCGCGAGGCAGTAGGTAAGGTCAGCCTCGG
The DNA here is from genome assembly GCF_019392195.1 of Marinobacter sp. F4206. Classification (NCBI taxonomy): domain Bacteria; kingdom Pseudomonadati; phylum Pseudomonadota; class Gammaproteobacteria; order Pseudomonadales; family Marinobacteraceae; genus Marinobacter; species Marinobacter liaoningensis. The sequence continues at coordinate 22,751 of NZ_JAHXKI010000006.1, read as the reverse complement.
CTATTCCGAGGGCCTGATCGGCCTGGTCGGCTCGCGGGAAGAGCCCATCAATCTGGAAGATGCACCGTCCCATCCCCGCTATCGCTATTTCCCCGAGACCGGTGAGGAACGTTTCCGGTCCTTCCTGGGGGTCCCGATTATTCACCATCGCCGTGTGTTGGGTGTTCTGGTTGTTCAGCAGCGCGAGAGTTCCCGGTGCTTCGACGAGGGGGAAGAAGCTTTCCTGGTCACGGTTTCTGCGCAATTGGCCGGCGTTATCGCCCACAGCGAAGCCACTGGAGCCATCAGCGGTCTATCTCTGACCGGTGAGGAGGCCAGAGATGTCAGCTTTAATGGTGTGCCCGGGGCGCCGGGCGTGGCGATCGGTGACGGGGTTGTGGTTTATCCGGCCGCGGATCTGGATGTCGTGCCCGAGAAGCCGACGGAGAATATCGAGCAGGAACTGGAGCTTTTCCGCGGTGCTGTTAAGGCGGTGCGAGAGGATATCGAGCGGGTCGCCAAACGGCTGGCTTCCCAGTTGCGCCCTGAGGAGCAGGCGCTGTTTGACGTCTATCTGCGAATGCTGGGTGATGAGGCCTTGCCGGGAGAAGTAGCCAACCAGATCCGGGAAGGGGTCTGGGCGCAAGGTGCACTGAAACAGGTCGTTCAGCAGTATATTCGCCACTTTGAGATGATGGATGACCATTATCTGCAGGAGCGGGCCGTCGATGTGCGTGATCTTGGGCGTCGACTGCTTTCCCATCTTCAGGAGGGCGAGCAACGGCATCTGGAATATCCGGCGCGCACGGTTCTGGTCAGCGAAGAGCTGACGCCGGCGATGCTGGGCGAGGTCCCCAAAGGGCAGCTCGTCGGTCTGGTGTCGGTCAAGGGCTCCAGTAACTCCCACGTGGCCATCCTCGCCCGTGCCATGGGCGTGCCCACCGTCATGGGCCTGGTGGATATCCCGGTCAACCAGCTGGATGGCAAGGAGCTGGTTGTCGATGGCTTTGAGGGGCAGATATTTGCCTCGCCGTCGGATGATTTGAGGACTTTCTATCAGGCCATTTGCGATGAAGAGGATGAACTCTTTCGCGGCCTGGAAGCACTGCGGGATTTGCCTTGCGAGACCACGGACCACCACCGGGTATCCTTGCTGGTGAATACCGGGTTGATGACGGACGTTGTTCGCTCTCTCTCGCACGGGGCTGAGGGTATTGGTCTGTACCGGACGGAAGTCCCGTTCATGATCAAGGATCGGTTTCCATCCGAGCAGGAGCAGCGGGAGTATTATCGCGAACAGCTTGAGGCCTTTGCGCCGAACCCGGTCACCATGCGGACACTCGACATTGGTGGCGACAAATCGCTGACGTATTTCCCCATACAGGAAGAGAATCCGTTCCTGGGTTGGCGCGGCATTAGGGTTACCCTTGATCACCCGGAAATTTTCCTGGTTCAGGTGCGCGCCATGCTCAAGGCCAGCGAGGGGCTGAATAACCTCCAGATCATGTTGCCGATGATCAGTAACATCTCGGAAGTGGAAGAGTCCCTGCACCTGATTTACCGGGTGTATCACGAGGTACGTGAAGAAGGTTACGACATCCATATGCCCAAAGTGGGCGTGATGGTTGAGATACCGGCTGCCGTTTACCAGATTCGCGAACTGGCAGACCGGGTGGACTTCTTGTCGGTGGGCTCCAACGATCTGACCCAGTACCTGCTGGCAGTTGATCGCAACAACCCCCGGGTTGCGCAGCTGTACCATTCGTATCACCCGGCGGTGCTGCAGGCGCTGGTCCGTATTGCCCAAGACGCGCACGTGGTTGGCAAGCCGGTCGGAATCTGTGGTGAGCTGGCGGGTGATCCGGGCGGTGCGCTGCTGTTGATGGCAATGGGCTACGATTCTCTGTCGATGAACGCGGCCAGTCTGCCCAAGGTAAAGTCGGTAATCCGAAGTATCAGCCGGGAATGGGCGATGCAGTTGCTGGAAGATGTGCTGCTGCTGGACTCTCCCCATGTAATCAAGAGTTGCGTCGACCTCGCGCTGCGCAACGCGGGCTTTGGCCGGTATCTGCGCCCGGGCAAATCAACAACGGTTGCCTTTGCCGAGAAGGCCCTGTCCTGAACTTTTGTCCCATTTTGAGCGAATATAGGGTGAGTACTCTAAAACCTGCTGATAGGTTGGTGAGTAATTGGGCATGCGGAGACCATTTCCCGAAATGCCAACCGGAAAAGGAAACACCATGACAGCACCAACCGACCTCAAATCTGCTCCGCGCATAGGGCTTGCCCTGGGTGGTGGCGGGCCTCTGGGCGGGATTTATGAGATCGGGGCCCTGAGGGCGCTGGATGAGGCCCTGGATGGTCTCGATTTCAACGATATCGACGTCTACGTTGGTGTGAATGGTGGATCTTTCGTAGCGGCCAATCTGGCTAACCAGATGACCACCGCGCAATTGTGTCGAATTTTCGTCCGCAATGAGGCCGAGGTTCACCCGTTTCATCCGGAAGTTTTCTATCGCCCGGCGTTCAAGGAGCTTGGCAGCCGTTTACTGGCTGTGCCCGGCCTGGTCTCCACGGCGGTTCAGCGGTTCGTGAACAATCCCTACGATCAGAGTCTTCTTGAGGCGCTGACGATTCTTGCACAGGCGGCGCCCGCGGGCCTGTTTGATAATGAGGGGTTGCACGAGTATCTCAAGCGGGCATTCACCATGCTTGGCCGAACCAACGATTTCCGGCAATTGAAGCGAAGCCTCTACATAGTGGCGGCCGATGTGGAAAGTACCGAAGCCGTCTGCTTTGGTGCGCCAGGATTTGATCATGTGCCCATTTCCAAGGCGATTCAGGCCAGCACCGCTTCGCCCGGCCTTTACGTGCCGGTGGATATCGACGGCCGTTATTACGTCGATGGCACACTGCGCAAGGGGTTGCACGCATCGGTGGCGTTCGAGGACGGCGCGGACTTGGTGTTTGCGGTTAATCCACAGGTGCCGATTGACGCCAGTGCTGCGGTTCGGGCGGGTACCATGAAGCCGGGTGAGCTAACGCGTTCAGGCATGCCCAACCTGCTGTCCCAGATGTTCCGAACTATGGTCTATTCCCGCATGCAATCTGGGATTGCTCAATATTCCCGGGACTACCCCGACAAGGATATTCTTTTGTTCGAGCCCACCCGGGACGACGCCAAACTGTTCTTCTCCAATGTCTTCAGTTTCCAGTCCCGTCGGATGGTGTGTGAGCATGCTTATCAGATGACTCGCCGTGACCTGTTGAGCAGGGCTGACGAACTGGAGCCAAAGTTGGCGAGATATGGCATTACGCTGCGTCGGGATCGGCTTGAGGATGAGCAGCGAACCATCAGCACCAGTCTCTATGGAGAGATGCTTCCGCTCTACGTTGCCAAAGGCCGGAAAAAGAAGGCAGAAAAGGGCAAGCTGGCATCGGGCCTTGAGAACGTGACTCAGCTGTTCGGCAAGGCCCAGTAATTCCGAAGGGTCGGGGCACGGCTGACGTACCCCGAGTCATTGCAGTTACAGAATGTAGCGGCTAAGATCCTCGTCCTCGGACAGCTCTCCGAGCTTCTCGTCCACATACCCCGCCGTCACCTCAAAGCCGTCGGTGACCTGATCACCGGCCTCGAAAGAAAGGCTCTCCAGCAAACGCTCGAGCACGGTGTGCAAGCGTCGGGCGCCGATATTCTCGGTGGTTTCGTTGACCTTCCACGCTACTTCCGCAATGCGGGTGATGGCGTCTTCGCCAAACGTCAGTTTAACGCCTTCGGTGGCCATCAGGGCTTCATACTGCTGAACCAGGGAAGCATCCGGCTCGGTCAGGATGCGCTTGAAGTCCTCCGGTGTTAGCGCCTCAAGCTCCACCCGAATCGGCAACCGGCCCTGAAGCTCGGGAATCAGGTCGGAAGGCTTTGACAGGTGAAACGCCCCGGAGGCAATAAACAGAATGTGGTCTGTTCGAATCGAACCGTACTTGGTGCTCACGGTACTGCCCTCGATCAAGGGCAACAGATCCCTTTGAACGCCTTCACGGGACACGTCGGACGAGGTGTTTTCGGAGCGTTTGGCGACCTTGTCGATTTCGTCAATGAAGACAATGCCATTCTGCTCGACCACCTGAATGGCCTTCTGCTTGATCTCTTCTTCATTAACGAGCTTGGCCGCTTCCTCGTCTTTAACCCGCTTGAACGCGTCGCTCACTTTCATCTTCCGGGTTTTCCGCTTGTCGGAAGACAGATTGGAGAACATGCTCTGGAGCTGGTTGGTCATTTCCTCCATACCCGGGGGCGCCATGATCTCGACACCAGCACCACTGCTGCTCAGGTCGATCTCGATTTCCTTGTCGTCCAGCTCGCCTTCGCGCAGTTTCTTCCGGAACAGCTGGCGGGTGGAGGAATCCTCGCTGCGCTGGCTGTCCTCTTTGAAGTCTCTGGCCGGCGGCAGCAAGGCGTCCAGAATACGTTCCTCCGCAGCATCGAGGGCGCGGTGTTCATGCCGCTTCATTTCCTGCTCACGCAGCATCTTGATGGCCATGTCAGCCAGATCCCGAATGATTGATTCCACGTCCCGGCCAACGTAGCCAACCTCGGTGAACTTGGTGGCTTCCACCTTCAGGAACGGGGCGTCAGCCAGTTTTGCCAGCCGTCGTGCAATTTCCGTTTTACCGACGCCGGTGGGACCAATCATCAGAATGTTCTTTGGCGTGATTTCGTCGCGCAGGCTGCTATCAAGCTGCATCCGGCGCCAGCGATTTCTCAGGGCGATGGCCACCGCCCGCTTGGCTTCTTCCTGACCCACGATGTGTTTATTCAGCTCGTGGACAATCTCACGGGGTGTCATTGCAGACATGGTCGCTCCGGATCACTCGTTGGTGGACAGCACTTCGAGGGTGCGGTTGTGGTTGGTGTAGATGCAGATGTCGGCTGCTATATCCAGGCCTTTCTCCACAACCTCGTGGGCCGAGAGTTCGGTGTTTTCCAGCAGGGCTCGTGCAGAAGCCTGGGCATAGGGGCCGCCGGAACCGATGGCAATCAGGCCCTGCTCGGGTTCGATAACATCGCCGTTACCAGTAATGATCAATGATGCCGTTTTGTCGGCTACCGCAAGAAGGGCTTCCAGTCTTCGCAAGGCCCGGTCCGTTCGCCAGTCCTTCGCCAGCTCGACCGCCGCCCGGGTCAGATTGCCCTGGTGCTTCTCCAGCTGCGCCTCGAATCGTTCAAACAGGGTAAACGCATCGGCGGTGCCGCCGGCGAAACCCGCGATCACCTTGCCATTGTACAAGCGACGAACCTTGCGGGCGTTGCCCTTCATTACCGTGTTGCCCAGGGAAACCTGGCCGTCGCCACCCATGGCAACTTCATCATCGCGGCGGACCGAAAGTATGGTAGTCATTTGGGCTCCAATTGCCTGATTGAAATCGGTATTGGGCAGTTATGGAGGCGTGGGAAGAGAATTCAAGTGGAGAGCCAGCCGCCAGCGCGAAAAGCTCTCCCGGGGGAATCGGTTAACCTTCTTTCGGAATTTTCCGAATCAGCGGCTGGATATTGATCGATACCAGCTTGTCGATGGCTGAATTCATCTGACTCCGTGAGGTGAAAGGGCCCACGTTGACACGGTACCAGATGGACCCGCTGTCCAGGTCAATGCGTTGAACTGAGGCACGAAGGCCCTGGAAGGCAATCTCAGCTCGTTGGCGTTCAGCATCCTGCTTGCTACGGAAGGAGCCGGACTGTACCAGGTAGTTGAAATCCTGCTTCGTAGGGCCCGGTGTGTACTCGTCAACCTTGGGCGGCACCACCTCCGACTCCGGAAGCATTTCGTAGAACCGGAAGCCCGGCTTTTTATCCTCGGCTTTGGCGGTCGTCGCAGGCTGACTGCTTTCCGTTTGAGCGGTCGGGTTCTGAGCCGGTTGCGGCGCGCTGCCGGTGGGCAGGGAATTCAGGTAGACAATGAAGCCAATGAAGCCACCCACGGCCGCCAGCGAAAGAATCCATTTAACCGACAAGCCCCCGTGCTGAGACCGTGCAGGCGTCGCCGGCCCGGACCTTTTTTTCGGACTGCGAGATGGTTTGCTCTGCTTTTTTTGCGGCGTCGCTGCAGGCGAGGCCGAGCGGTTTTTCCGGGCGTAATCTCGGGACATGGTCGTTACTTACATCTCTTCTGGTGCGCTGACGCCCAGCAGCTCGAGCCCGTTGGCAATCACCTGGCGGATCGCAAGGTAGAGGCTGACGCGGGCATCTCGAACAGCGGTATCTTCAACGAGCACCTTGTGCGCGTTGTAATAAGTATGGAACTGGCCAGCCAGATCCCGCAAATAGTGCGTCAGATGGTGCGGTTCCCGCTGGGCCGCGGAATTGGCAATCAGTTCCGGGTACTTGGCGAGTTGATTGGCCAGCTCTTTTTCTTCATCGAGGGTCAGCAGCGACAGGTCGCCGAGGCACTGGTTGCGCCCCCGCTCCGTACCTTCCTCAGCCAGTTTCCGAAGAACACTGCAGATTCGGGCATGAGCATACTGGATGTAATACACCGGATTTTCATTGGTCTGGGAGCGGGCCAGATCGATATCGAAGGTCAATTGTGAGTCAACGCGCCGGGCAGCGAGGAAAAACCGCGTCGCGTCCCGGCCAACTTCGTCGATCAGATCCCGGACGGTGACATAACTGCCGGCCCGCTTAGAGATTTTCACTTCCTGGCCTGACCGGGTCACCATCACCATCTGGTGCAGGACATAGTCGGGCCAGCCCTTGGGAATGCCGGCATTGAGCGCCTGCAGTCCGGCCCGAACCCGGGTGACGGTGGAGTGGTGGTCTGCGCCCTGTTCATTGATGACGGTGGTGAATCCCCGCTGCCACTTGTCCAGGTGATAGGCAACGTCGGGCAGGAAGTAGGTGTACCCACCGTCCTTCTTGCGCATCACCCGGTCCTTGTCGTCGCCGAACTCAGTGGTCTTCAACCACAGGGCGCCATCGTGTTCATAGGTGTAGCCATTGTCCCGCAGGCGATTGACGGCTGTTTCCACTTTTCCTTCTTCGTAAAGCGACGACTCAAGAAAGTAGACGTCAAAGTGTACGCCGAAGGCTTTCAGGTCCAGATCCTGTTCCCGGCGCAGATAGGCGACGGCAAACTCCCGAATGGCGTCCTGGTCGTCCGGATCTGCCTTGGCGGTTACTTCCCGGTCGTCGGCGGTCACGGTTTCGCCGGCCAGGTAGGCGTTGGCCACGTCAACAATGTAGTCGCCCCGATAGCCATCCGCCGGCCAGCTTTCGTCCTCCGGGGTCAGCCCTTTCACGCGGGACTGGACCGAGAGGGCGAGGTTATTGATCTGGGCGCCGGCGTCGTTGTAATAGAACTCCCGGGTAACGGTGTACCCATTGGCTTCCAATAGCCGACAGAGGCAATCGCCGATCGCGGCGCCACGACCGTGACCGACGTGCAGAGGGCCAGTTGGATTGGCAGAGACGAATTCCACCTGCACCTTTTCGCCCTGGCCATTGTTGTTGCGGCCAAACTGGTCCGATTGGTCGAGGATGGTGTTGACGACCTCGAAAGCGCTGGCGGTACTCATGAAGAAATTGATGAAGCCGGGGCCGGCAATCTCGACTTTCTGGACAGCGTCACTTTCCGGCAGCTTCTCGATCAGTGCTTCAGCCAGTTTTCGGGGCGGACAGCCGGCTGCCTTCGCCGCCACCAGGGCAATGTTACAGGCATAGTCGCCGTGGGATTTGTCCTTGGTGTTGCCTACTTGCGGCGTGAACGTCTGGTCGGAAGGCAGGGTTCCTTCGGACTGGAGAGCGGCCAGCGCGGACTGGAGCAGATCGGAAACGGTCTCTTTCATGCTGTCGGATGACTCGGGTTACTGGAGAATTGGAATCAGGGCAGGGGCGCCCGTTGGAAACAGAAGGCGGGTATTATCGCGGAAAGTTGGGGTGTAAGCAAAAAGCTCGTACCTCAAGGTCAGCCGGTTTCCTGGGGATCCACATCAATCACCCATTTGACGTTTCCCGGTATTTTTCGCTGGTCCAGTTGCTCGCATATACCTTTGAGCAAAAGGTTCAGCTGTTTTCTGCTCGCCGCGTTGAGGATCAGTTGAGATCGGTGTCGATCGGCCCGTCGGGCAATGAGAGCCGGTAATGGCCCCCAGGCATCAATTCCCGGGGCCTGGGCCAGTGGTTTGATGGAGTCCAGCAATGCAAGGCCTTGCTCCATGGAATCGGCTTCTGCCCGAAAGATGGCCATGGCACGGAAAGGCGGGAATTGGCCGGCCTCTCGCTCTGTCAAAAGCTGGTCGGCCATATCCAGATAGCGCCCGTCGCACAGGCTGCGCAGCAGCGGGTGATCGCTGTGGCAGGTTTGGACCAGTACTTTTCCGCGCGCTTTGCCTCGTCCAGCCCTTCCACTGACCTGGAGCAAAGTCTGAATCAATTGCTCCGGGGCCCTGAAGTCGACGCTGAACAAACCGCCGTCGGCATTCACCACGACAACAAGGGTGACCCCGGGAAAATCGTGGCCTTTGGCAAGCATCTGGGTGCCGACCAATACACAGGGCTTGCCAGTGTTGACCGTGTCCAGAATGCTCTGGATGCTGCCCTTGCGCTGGGTGCTGTCCCGGTCGACCCGCACAATCGGTGTCTCGGGAAACGTTGTCGCGAGGATGTCTTCGGTTCTTTCGGTGCCCTGGCCGACGGGTTTGAAGGCGTCACTCTTGCAGCTGGGGCATTGCTCTGTGGCCGCCGTCTGGTAATCGCAGTGGTGGCAGCGCATCGCACGGTCGCGACGATGGTAGGTCAGGCGGGTGTCGCAGCGGGGGCATTCCACCATATGACCGCAGTCGAAGCACATCATTACCGGCGCAAAGCCGCGGCGGTTGACGAATACCAGGGCCTGATGTCCGTTTTCCAGTGTCTTCCGGATAGCGTCAAGGGCAGGCTGCGACATGCCGCCTTCCAATGGCCGGCTGCGAATGTCCAGAAGACTGATCTCCGGCGGCTGGGCGTTGCCGGCTCGCTCTTCCAGTCGAATGAGGTGGTATTTCTGCTGCAGGGCATTGTGATATGACTCCAGAGAGGGGGTGGCGGAGCCGAGAATAACGGGGCAGGCGTTGAGGTGCGCCCGATAAACGGCCACGTCCCGGCCGGAGTAGCGAAACCCCTCGCCCTGCTTGTAGGAGCTGTCGTGTTCCTCGTCCACGATGATGGTCTTTAGCCCGGTGAAGGGGAGGAGGACGGCCGAGCGAGTGCCGATCAGGATGATCGGTTCGCCGTTGCGAATTTTCAGCCAGGTGGACAGTCGTTCGCTATCATTGAGTGCCGAATGCCAGACCACAATGCGGTGGCCGAAGTAGTGGCGAAAGCGGGCTACCGTTTGCGGAGTCAGGTTGATTTCCGGCACCAGGACGAGAGCCTGCTGGTCCGGTTCGAGGTTCTTTTTCAGGTAGTGAAGGTAAATTTCGGTTTTTCCGCTTCCGGTGATGCCATAAAGCAGTGAAGCGCTGAATCCTTCGCTGGGGGTGGAGAGCTTGCTGGCGGCGTGGGCTTGTGCCGCTGACAGTGTGGGGGTTCTCCCGCCAGGGTTTGCGTCTGTGACTGCGTCAGGTCGGGGGCGTCGTATATCGGGGTGGATCAGGTGCTTGTTCTGCAGTGCCCTGATCTGGGCCCGGGTGTAGCCAGCCCGGACAATGTCGCGATCTGATGCCCCTTCTTCTCGTTCGGCTAGCCAGCTCATCAGGGCTCGTTGTTTGTGGGCGTTGGTCGGGAGTTCCTCGGCCGAGCCTCTGGCTGTCCACCACTGTTCCGCCTTTTCTTTGGCCGGACGCCCCTTCCTCAATGACGCAGGCAGCGCGGTAAACAGGCATTCCCCAAGCGGGTGCTGGTAGTAACTGCTCGCCCAGGACAGAAGCTTGAAGGTCTCCTCGGGTAGTGCCGGCCAGGTTTCCAGTTCCGAGATAATCGGCTTGATGGTGATGTTCGCTGGCGGCTGCACGCCAGTTTCCACGACCAGGCCGGTCGCCTGCTGGCGTCCAAACGGTATCCGGACTCTCTGCCCCGGAACAAGGTCCATGCCCTCGGGAATCCGGTAATCGAAAAGCCGCCTCAGTGGGCGGTTCAGGGCGATTCGTGCAATGGACGACACAGATTGCTCCAGTGAGGGTCGGGGGTCACGGTATTTGCGTATCCTTTATATGCCCAGCTTTGCGTGGCCGTTGCTGGTGCAGGAGGGGCGGAAATCCCCGCGGTGCTTGCCTGTTGTCGGATTTGCAAGTAAGATTCGCGGTCTGTTTCCGGCAGGGCATGATTGTGCCCCGTCTTCTCAATTGATTCAAACATGCGGTGCCTGGCACCCGGGCAGTCGAAAGCCCCGTGACCATGTAGCGGCATGACCTAACGAGGTTCGCCATGAAAGAAGGTATCCATCCCAAGTACGAAGACGTCACCGCGACCTGCTCTTGCGGCAACGTAATCAAGACCCGTTCCACAATCGGACATGACCTGCAGCTGGATGTTTGTTCCCAGTGCCACCCGTTCTACACGGGCAAGCAGAAGGTTATGGATACCGGTGGTCGTATCGACCGTTTCCAGAAGCGTTTCGGTGGCCGCATCGCTGGTGGCAAGAAAGACTGATCGCTATGGTCGGAAAGAAAGCGCCTTCGGGCGCTTTTTTTGTGCCGGAAATCATATTTATCGCCAAATGATACATACGCAATTTGCACTATTGACTGTTCACAAAATGGCCGGCTGCCACTTGTCGTTTGGGGGCCGTCGCGCCATAATGGCGCGCTCCGCTGAGCAGTGCTTTGCGGTTCATTACCTTTAAACGTGACAAACGGAACAGTGGCAATGTCTCAAGATCTGAAAGAAGCAGCCCTTGAATATCACGCCAAGCCGCGGCCTGGTAAGCTGAGTGTTGAAATCACCAAGCCGACCAAGACCTCCCGCGATCTCTCTCTGGCGTATAGCCCCGGGGTTGCAGAACCGGTCCGCGAGATCGCAAAGGACCCGGAGAACGCATACAAGTACACTGCCAAGGGCAACCTGGTAGCTGTAATCTCTGACGGTTCCGCGATTCTTGGTCTGGGCAACCTGGGTCCGCTGGCAAGCAAGCCGGTTATGGAAGGCAAGGGCGTACTGTTCAAGCGCTTTGCCGGAATTGATGTCTTCGATATCGAAGTCAATTCCGAAAGCCCGCAGGCGTTTATTGAAACGGTCGAGCGTATTGCTGATACCTTTGGTGGTATCAACCTGGAAGACATCAAGGCACCGGAATGCTTTGAGGTTGAGCGTGCGCTGATTGAAAAGTGCAATGTGCCCATCTTCCACGATGACCAGCACGGCACCGCCATCGTAACTGCAGCCGGTATGATCAATGCCCTTGAGCTGCAGGGCAAAAAAATTGAAGAAGCGAAAGTTGTTTGCCTTGGTGCAGGCGCGGCAGCTATCGCTTGCATGAAGTTGCTGATCAGCTGCGGTATTCGCTCTGAAAACATCTTCATGCTCGACCGTAAGGGTGTGATCCACTCTGGTCGTGATGATCTGAACCAGTACAAGGCGATGTTCGCCAATGATACCGACAGGCGCACCCTGGATGACGCGATTGATGGCGCGGATGTATTCCTCGGGCTGTCGGGTCCGGATCTGCTGACTGCAGACCAGCTCAAAAAGATGGCTCCGAACCCGATCGTGTTTGCCTGTTCAAACCCGGATCCGGAGATCAGTCCGGAAGTGGCGCTGGCCACCCGTGATGACCTCATTATGGCGACCGGCCGTTCCGACTATCCGAACCAGGTAAACAACGTACTCGGCTTCCCGTTCATCTTCCGGGGTGCGCTGGATGTTCGTGCTACTGCGATCAATGAAGAGATGAAGGTGGCGGCGGTAAACGCCATTCGCGAGTTGGCCAAAGAGCCAGTGCCTCAGGAAATCTGCGAGGCGTACGGGGTGGAGAGCTTCGAGTTCGGCAAGGAGTACATCATTCCCAAGCCGATGGACGTTCGTCTGTTGGAAGTGGTGCCTGCGGCGGTTGCTCGCGCAGCGGTGGATTCCGGGGTTGCCCGTAACCCCTATCCGGCGCACTATCCGCTGAAGTCCATGGACGACATTATCTAAGCGTCGTTCAAGGTATAAAAAAACCGGCGGTGATCCCGCCGGTTTTTTTGTGTCCGTCTTCAATATTCTATCGCGCGCCAAAGGTTCAGAATATCTGGCGTGAGAGGCCGTCGCCATTACCGTTGCCGTTGCGGTCGTCCTCATCCTCTGCAGCGAGCGGGGCCGGAGCTTCTTCCTCCTTGAAGACCTCAAAGACACCATCTTCTCCCGGCCGTGCGCGCTTGCCGGTTTCCGGATTGATCCGTATGTTCACAATTCCGTTGGGGCGCGGCATCGTGGCCGGTGGCGTCCCCTTAAGTGCGACTTCCATGTAGTCGATCCAGATCGGCAGGGCAGTGCTGGCGCCGAACTCCCGTCGTCCCAGCGGGGCAGGCTGATCAAAGCCAACCCAGGTCGTGGTGGCGATTTCATGGTTGAAACCCGCAAACCACGTGTCTTTCTGTTCGTTGGTCGTGCCGGTTTTGCCGGCTATATCGGTACGCCCGAGGGCTAGCGCCCGTCGTCCTGTGCCGAGGCGGATAACGTCCCGCATCATGGAGTGAAGGATGTATACCGAGCGTTCATCCGCCAGGCGTCGCATCACTCGAACTTCCGGCGTCGACTCGTTGGCGGCGGGTTTGTTTTTCTGCTCAGACTCGGCATCTGCATTGAGTGATTCGACAGGTGTTGGCGCTGTCGATTCCGCTGTCTCGTCGCAGTTCTGGTCGCAGAGTATGGTGTCTGGTGCCTGGTAGACAGTTTCGCCGTTGACATCCTCAATGCGCTCAATGAGGTATGGCTGGACGTCGTAGCCACCGTTCGCAATAACGGCGAGGCCTCTGGCCAGTTCCATTGGGGTCAGTTGGCCGCTTCCGAGAGACAGCGAGAGGTTGTCCGGCATGTTGTCTACCGGGATCTTCAGTTGTTCCAGGTAGTCCAGCGTCTTCTGGATGCCGACATCCCTGAGTAGCCGGATGGAAACGATGTTCCGGGACCGGTAAAGGGCTTCGCGGAGTCGGGTGGGGCCATAGAACTGGCCGGATGAGTTCTGTGGGCGCCAGGCGGTTTCCAGCTCGGAGTCGTCAAACACGATCGGCGCATCGTTATATATGGTCGCCGGCGTTATCCCGTTTTCCAGGGCGTTCAGGTACAGGAAGGGCTTGAATGTCGAACCTGGCTGCCGTTTGGCCTGGATTGCACGATTGTACTTGCTTTGCCGGAAACTGTAGCCGCCCGCGAGCGCCTGAATCGCTCCCGTGTCAGTGTCCAGCGAGATAAGCGCGCCTTCAGCGCGGGGTACTTGTGCGAGAGCAACGGTCGGCAGCGTTTCCGATCCCTCCCCGCCGGGTGCTTTCTCATTATTGTGAACATAAACGACATCGCCAACGGCGAGAACGTCCGACGGCTTTTCCGGTTCGGGTCCTCGGAGGTCTTCCGTCTTGTATCGCCGTGCCCAGGTCATGGTGTCAAAGGGCATCACCGCATCGCCGATGCCCCGGGCATGAACCTGCACGCTCAGAGTTTCGTCCTTGATGCCGGTTACCAGTGCCGGGATGAGTGATGCGACCCTGGGGTAGTTGAGTACGAGATCAGAGGGTGTGCTCTCTTCGAGGGTTTCCTGGTCGATCTGTCCGATCGGTCCCCTAAAACCATGCCGGCGATCGTAGGCCTCCAGTCCGTCCCGGAGCGCATCTGTAGCCGTCTGTTGCTTGAGGCTGTCCACGGTGAGGGTCACCGTGTATCCGTCGGTATAGGCGCCATCGCCGAAACGCTGGACAATGGCAGAGCGTGCCATTTCCGCCACATAGTCGGCATCCACTTCGACATCCGTTGCGTTGTACCCGGCGGTCAGTGGCGCGGTGACGGCAAGATCGTAGGCGTCATTGGTGATGTAGTTGAGGTCTCGCATCCGGCCCAGGATCCAGTTTCTCCGGATGAGTGCCCGGTCGGGGTTGGCAAGCGGGTTGAATGCCGATGGAGCCTTGGGCAGGCCGGCAAGCATTGCCATTTGAGCCAGTGAGAGTTCGACAACGGGCTTGTTGTAGTACACCTGCGAAGCAGCTGCGATTCCGTAGGCGCGATTCCCCAGGTAGATCTTGTTGAGGTAGAGCTCCAGAATGCGGTTTTTGTCGAGTTCACGCTCTATCTGAAGAGCCAGAAGTATCTCGTTGAACTTCCGTATAAAGGTCCTATCGCGTGACAAAAAGTAATTTTTTGCAACCTGCATTGTGATGGTGCTGCCGCCGGACTGGATTGAGCCGGTGGAGATCAGTTCGATTGCAGCCCGCGCCAGGCCTTTGATGTCGACCCCGAAGTGTTCATAGAAGCGCGCGTCTTCAGCCGCCAAAAAGGCTTGTAACTGAATTGTTGGGATCTGTTCGATTGTGATCGGTGCCCTTCTCTTTTCACCGAATTCTGCTATTAATCTGCTGTCTTTGCTATACACCCGAAGAGGCGTCTGCAACTTGATATCGAGCAGTTGCTCCACCGGTGGAAGTCCGGGGCGAAGATAAAGATAGAATCCTGAGGTGACGATTACAGTGACGCTCAGTCCGGTGAGAAAGAACCATGCAAAAAGGCGAGATGTGCGCAACAAATGAGACATTTTTTTCTGACAACTGTTGGATATAGGTCTATCATTTGAGAAATTGCTTTAGGAAGGATGAGTCGCTTCACCGCTGCAATGCTTCTCAATTAAAGAAGAAAGGGCATTGTAGACGGAAATCTGAAGAAATTCTCTTAAATAAAAAACACATAAGTAACTTAACCGGGTGCATCTAACCAGGTAAAGGGTGAGCGCGTGTTCGGATTGTTCGGAAAGAAATCCAGTGCAGTGCTGGGCGTGGACGTAAGTTCCAGTTCGGTCAAACTTCTGGAGCTGTCAAAGCAGGGCGACCGCTTCAAGGTCGAGAGCTACGCGGTAGAGCCGTTGCCGGCCAACGCCGTCGTTGAGAAAAACATCACGGATGTCGAAGCCGTTGGTGAGGTGCTGAAGCGCGTCGCCTCCAAGTCGCGTACCGGCGTAAAGCAGGTCGCGGTCGCGGTGTCGGGTTCGGCTGTGATAACCAAGACTATCCAAATGGATGGCGGCCTCAACGAGTTTGAAATGGAAGATCAGATCGCTCTTGAAGCGGATCAGTACATTCCATATCCGCTTGACGAAGTCGCGATAGATTTTGAGGTTCAGGGACCGTCGGAAAACAATCCGGACCAGGTCGATGTTCTTCTGGCAGCGTGCCGTAAGGAGAACGTTGATATCCGGGAAGACGCTCTGGAGATTGCCTCTCTAACCGCAAAGATCGTCGATGTCGAAGCCTACTCGCTGGAGCGGGCCTTCTCCCTGATCGAGCCTCAGCTCGATTCCCAGGGCGAAGAGCTGGTGGTTGCCATCGTTGATGTCGGCGCCACCATGACCACGCTCAGTGTGCTTGCCGAAGGCAAGACCGTTTATACCCGGGAGCAGATCTTCGGAGGCAAGCAGCTTACCGAGGAGATCCAGCGCCGTTATGGCCTGTCACTGGAAGAGGCGGGGCTTGCCAAGAAGCAGGGCGGGTTGCCTGATGATTACGAGTCCGAGGTGCTAACGCCATTCCGGGAAGCGGTGGTTCAGCAGGTTGCCCGGGCGCTGCAGTTCTTTTTTGGTGCCAGTCAGTACAATGCTGTCGACTATGTGGTTCTGGCAGGTGGTACTGCCTCGATACAGGGGCTGACAGAAATGGTCGAGGAAAAAACAGGAACGCCCACCCTTGTCGCAAATCCGTTTGCGGACATGGCGGTGGGATCACGGGTCAATGCGTCTTCGCTCAGTAACGATGCCCCCTCACTGATGATTGCCTGTGGCCTGGCAATGAGGAGCTTCGACTGATGGCGAATATCAACCTTAGGCCCTGGCGCGAAGAGCTCCGGGCAGAAAAGCAGAAACAGTTTGTAGTCATGATCTTGGGTGCGGCGATTATCGCGGCCGGCCTGGTATTCCTCTGGAAGACTGATATGGACAGTCGCATTGCCTATCAGCAGTCGCGGAATGCCTACATCGAGACCGCCACCAAGAAACTGGATGAACAGATTCGGGAAATCGAAAGCCTCAAGCGCAAGCGCGATGAGCTGCTGGCCCGCATGAAAGTGATTCAGGATCTGCAGGGCAAGCGGCCGGTGATCGTACGAGTGTTCGATGAGCTGGTTCGTACATTGCCAGACGGTCTGTTCTACACGGATCTCAAGAAATCGGGGGACCGGGTATCCATCGTCGGCATGGCGGAGTCCAACAGCAGAATCTCTACACTGATGCGTCAGTTCGAGGAGTCTGACTGGTTTGCCGATCCGAGCCTTTCCAACGTATCGGAAGCCGACAACCGTCGTGCCGGATACAGCCAGTTCAACCTGTCGGTGCAACAGAAAACGCCCGAGCCCGAAGGGGAGGATAAGTAATGAGCCTCGCGGACTCTCTCAAAAGCCTGAATGAATTCGACATCAATGATCTGGATGTCAACAACGCAGGGATCTGGCCGGCACCGGTCAAAGCCATTGTCGTACTCATCATTTTCGGTCTGATTATTGGTGGTGGTTACTGGTTCTTTATCAAGGATCAGTACATCCAGCTGGATCGGGTGGAGAAGACTGAACAGGATTTGCGCAAGAAATACGAGGAGAAGGCCTATCGGGTCGCTAACCTTGACGTCTTCAAGGCGCAGATGGCTGAAATGGAGGAAACGTTCGGGGCTCTGGTGCGTCAGCTGCCCAGTGAGACGGAAGTTCCCGGCCTGTTGGAAGATATTACCAATACCGCTCTGGGTAGCGGTCTTTCATTGCGTGAGGTGAAGCTCCAGCCTGAGCAGCAGCGCGATTTCTATGCCGAGCTTCCAATTAATATCCGGGTGTCCGGTTCCTATCACGAGCTGGCATCCTTCGTGAGCAGTGTCGCAAGCCTTCCGCGGATCGTGACGCTGCACGACTTAACCATTAAACCAACTGGCGGAGACGGAGAGCAGCTTGATATGCAAGTTCTTGCCCGTACCTACCGCTACCGGGCTGGAGAATGAGCATGGCAGCAAAGCATGCGGGAAAGGCCTGGCTGAGTGTGTGTCTGGTATCTCTACTGACAGCCTGTTCCCAGGGCAGTGGTTTCTCGGATCTCGACAAGTTCATGGCGGATACGCGGGACCGGCCTCGAGGTCACGTCGAGCCGTTACCGGAGTTCAAGGCCTATGAAGCGTTCAGCTATTCGGCCGCCGATCGTCGGGCGCCGTTCGAGCCACCTGTCGACGTTCAGCTCACCATGGTTGACGAGCAGCCGGTGAGTGACGTGGAGCCGAACCTGGACAGGCCTCGAGAGGTTCTTGAAAACTTCGATCTGAAAGAGCTGGATATGGTGGGAACGCTGCAGGGTACGTCCGGTAACCTGTTTGCACTGATCCAGGATGGGGCCGGCGGTATACACCGGGTTCGTACCGGTAACTATATGGGGCAAAATTACGGCCGGATTGTCGGCGTGAATGAAACCCGCATAGAACTGATTGAGATCGTTCCGAATGGCCGGGGTGGATGGGTTGAGCGTCCGCGCTCCCTGACACTGAACGAGGAAGAAGGCTAAGGAGCGGCAGTATGAAGAATGAAAGAAACATGCACGAACAAAAAAGTTTGGGGTCGAGGCTAGCGATGTTTAAGAAACTCAATGTATACGTCGGCGTGATTGCTTTTGGGTTGTTGTCCGGCCTGGCCAATGCGGTCACGCTGGAAGACGTGTCATTTTCGTCGCTACCGGGAGATCGCCTGGAAGTGACGCTTGCCTTCGATGGCCAGCCGCCGGAACCAACGGGGTATACCATCGAGCGTCCAGCCCGGATTGCCGTTGATCTCAGTGACACCACCAGCGGCCTGGACAGTCGCAGCATGCCGCTGGGGTCTGGTAACGCGCAGAGCATGACCGTCGTTGAGACCAAGGATCGGACGCGACTGATCTTCAACCTGGTTGAGCTTGTGCCTTACGACACAGTTCGCTCTGGTAACTCCCTGGTTATGACCATTGGCGGTGAGGGAAGTGTGCAGCAGACTATGCAGTCTACTGGAACGACTTCCGCGCAGCCTTCAAGGTCTACTCGCCCGGACACGTTGGCGGGCGTCGATTTCCGTCGAGGTAAGGATGGCGAGGGTCGAGTGGTCGTGGATCTCGGTAGCGAGAGCACGCCCGTTGATCTGTCTGAACTTGGTGGCAAAATTCGCCTGACCATGTCCGGTGTGGCGGTTCCGGAGAACCTCCGTCGCCGTCTCGATGTAACCGATTTCGCAACCCCGGTTAATCGCATCGATACCTTTGTGCAGGATGGTAATGCCGTTGTCGAGATTCGCCCCGAGGGTAATTACGACTACATCGCGTATCAGTCCGGCAGTCAGTTCACGGTGAGCGTCGAGAAGCTGACCGAGCAGGAAGCCGAGGCGCGTCGAGAGGAGAAGTTCCCGTACACCGGCGATAAGCTTTCCCTGAACTTCCAGGACATCGAGGTCCGGTCGGTTCTGCAGTTGATTGCCGACTTCACCGGCCTGAATCTGGTGGCCAGTGATACAGTGGGTGGAAGCATCACCCTTCGCCTGCAAAATGTGCCCTGGGACCAGGCGCTTGATCTTATTCTCAAGACCAAGGGGCTGGACAAGCGTCAGATCGGTAACGTGCTGCTGGTTGCGCCAGCGGACGAAATTGCTGCTCGCGAGAAACTTGAACTCGAGACCACCAAGCAGATTGCTGAACTTGCGCCGGTGCGCCTGGATATCATCCAGGTGAATTACGCCAAGGCCGCCGACGTTGTTGCTTTGATCGAGGCCGATAAAGAGTTGATCTCGGACCGCGGCTTCGTCTCCTCCGACGTTCGCACCAATACCATCAGTGTGCGCGAAACCACGGAAAAGCTTGAAGAGATCCGTCGCCTGGTCTCCACTTGGGATGTACCCGTGCGCCAGGTCTCCATTGAGGCCCGAATCGTGCGCGCCCAGACCAACGTCGCGGAAGACCTCGGTATCCGTTGGGGTGGTGCGGCCTATAACGTAAGTGGTGATAACGTGTTTTCTGTTGGCGGTTCGCAAGGGGCCGTTGAAGAAGCTCGTCAGGCTGCCGGGGGTACCAACAATACCATCACCTTCCCGGGCGCACTGGCGGTCGATCTGGGTGTAACCGGCGAAGGTGCGTCCTCATTCGCCATCGGCTGGGGCAGCGACGATTTCCTGGTGGATCTCGAACTGTCAGCTCTGGAAAGCGATGGTCAGGCGGAAGTGGTATCGCAGCCGCGGGTTGTGACCGCAGACCGTCAAACGGCATCCATCAAGTCCGGTGAAGAAATTCCTTACCAGGAGGCTTCTTCCAGCGGTGCAACCTCTGTTTCCTTCAAGGAAGCCGTGCTGTCACTGGAAGTGACGCCGCAAATCACTCCGGATGACAAGATTATTATGGATCTGGTGGTGAATCAGGATTCTCGCGGTGAGGTAACGGCCGGTATTCCTTCCATCAACACGAACGAAGTGACAACGCAAGTGCTGGTTGGCAATGGCGAGACGGTCGTGTTGGGCGGTATTTTCCAGTCCGAGGTCGCTACCCAGACCACGAAGACCCCGTTCCTTGGTGATATTCCTTACCTTGGTCGTCTCTTCAAGCGTACAGAGCACATTGATGAGCGCAGTGAGTTGTTGATCTTCATCACTCCCAAGATCATCAAGAACGACCTGATTCAGTGATTCAGCGCTGACAAAAAAGCCGCCGCTTAACACCGGCGGCTTTTTTGTGTCCCTCAGTCGGTATAGCGCCAGTGAAATTTATGGAATCAGTGGCGCTGTGATATTCTCACCCGCCTGAACACAATCGAGCGGAAGTTATGTCTTTGCCCAAACGCGTTGTCCTGGTCGGCCCCATGGGAGCCGGAAAGAGTACGATTGGCCGGATGCTTGCCAAAGAGCTGGGCTATCGTTTTTTGGACTCTGATCGCATCATTGAGGAGCGTTGTGGCGCAAACATTCCGTGGATTTTTGATGTGGAGGGGGAAGAAGGCTTTCGGCAACGTGAAACTGCGATGCTGGAAGAGCTTTCTTCCGAGCCGAAAACGGTGCTCGCGACTGGCGGTGGTGCAGTGATGCGGCCGGAAAATCACCGGTTGCTCAAGCAGGATGCGGTCGTGGTTTATCTCAAGACCTCAATCGAACAGCAGGTCGAACGCACCCGAAAAGACCGCAACCGCCCGTTACTGCAGAATGATGATCCTGAGGCGGTGCTGCGTAAGCTGTTTTCGATCCGGGACCCTTTGTATTCAGAACTTGCAGACATCACGATGCACACGGATCGGAAAAGCCCACGGCTCGTCGTCCGGCAGCTTGTCAACAGAATGAATCCCCGAACCCCTCGCCACAAGAGGCAAGTACGCAAGGAAGGACGGAATCATGTCTAAGGTACTTCATGAGCTTACTGTAGAGCTCGGTGAGCGCAGTTATCCGATTATCATCGGTCACGGGCTTCTCGGCAGTTATGATCTTTCGTCCTTCGTGACCGGCTCCCAGGTGATGATCGTCACCAACGAGACCGTGGCGCCACTCTATCTCAAACGCGCCCTTGCCTGCTTTCCTGGAAAGGCAATCGACACGGTGGTATTGCCGGATGGTGAAAAATACAAGGATTGGCAAACCCTCAACAAGATCTTTGACGGTTTGCTCGAGAACAGGCATACCCGGAAAACCACCCTCGTCGCGCTGGGCGGAGGTGTGGTCGGAGACATGACCGGTTTTGCGTCGGCCTGTTACCAAAGGGGGGTGCCCTTTATTCAGATTCCAACGACGCTGCTGTCCCAGGTGGACTCGTCAGTGGGAGGCAAGACCGGCATCAATCACCCGCTTGGGAAAAACATGGTGGGTGCGTTTCACCAGCCTGAGGCTGTTTTAATCGATACCGACAGTCTCACTACGCTTCCGGCCAGGGAAGTATCGGCCGGTCTTGCCGAAGTGATCAAGTATGGGCTGATTCGAGATATCGGGTTCCTGGGCTGGCTTGAAACGGAGATGGACCGGCTTGTGGCAGTAGAAGCGTCCGCACTTGCGGAGGCCATTTACCGTTCCTGCGTCTGCAAAGCGGACGTGGTGGCCCGTGACGAGCGTGAGGGTGGGCTTCGGGCGATATTGAATCTGGGTCATACCTTTGGTCATGCAATCGAAACCTATGCCGGCTATGGCAACTGGCTGCATGGCGAGGCCGTAGGGACCGGGATGATCATGGCTGCCGACCTCTCGGCTCGTGAAGGGATGATCAGTCGCGAACAGTGTGACAGGGCAGCAGCTCTGATTCGCCGTGCGGGCCTCCCCGAATTGCCACCAGAGGGTATGGCGCCGGGTGATTTTATGGAGCTGATGGCGGTGGACAAGAAGAACGTTGATGGCAAGCTGCGCCTTGTGCTTCTCGATGGCATTGGTCATGCCGTCGTAACGAGCGATGCGACGGCCGACAACCTTGCTGCAACTCTTGCCGGGTTCTGCCGTTCTGGTTAAAGCCCGTTACTGGTGGCTCGGAGAGGGTCAGGTCTAACAACAGGGAAGCCGTGGTGACTGAAGAGAGCTTGAACAGTCTGGATGGTGGCGGGCTTTTTCCTCGCCTGCAGCAGCGGTATGGGTTGCGGGCCAATCCTTTGGAAATGGAAACGCCCTTTTTTCCGGACGCGATGCGCCACCACGCCCTGGAAACACTGCGCCACCTCTGCGGTTTTGGCGATATGGCACTGCTTCTGACCGGGGCGCCGGGATCCGGCAAGACCCGGCTGTTGGCAGAGCTTGTCCGAAGTGAGTCGGCTCGTCTCGATTTTCATCGAATCCCAGCTTCTGCGCTCGCCAGTTCCAGGTCGCTTGCAATCGCCCTCAAGTCCTTGGCGCCGTCATCGTCTCGCGCTGAGCAAAGCCCCCGTGAGGCAGTTTACAGCTTTTTTCACTGGTCCGAGTCGCGGGCTCGAAAAGGGCAGCGGATTGTCTTGCTGATAGACGATGCAGATCGTGCGCCGACGGAATTGCTGAAACTCATCCTTGCAGGTTTTCTGGCGTCGGAACGAGCCTCGGCTGCGGTGCCGGTGTTTTCAGGGAGTGATGACCTGGTTGGTCGCCTGGCGCTGGATCCGGTCTCAGCCAATGTGCACCAGATCCACCTCCGCCCTTTGACCAGGGAAGAGGTGGTGGCCTACCTGGAGCCCAGAATCCAGCTGGCGGGCGGTAAGTCCGGTGAATTGTTGAATCACGCCAATGTGTCCATGATTCACGCTCTGAGCCAGGGCAGTTTTGGCCGGCTCAAGCGGATCACGCCAGGGGTTTGGTTGGACATGGTTTCAGCAGTGCCCGGGGTCGGGCGGCGTTCTGCGTCCTCGTTGAGAAAGCTCGGCTGGCCGATGCTGGCATTGGCACTGCTCGCCGGTTCCTGGTGGTTTGTCTCCATGCAGTACGATGAATCGGTCTCGGCCGACGCTTCGAAATCATCGAAAAAGGAGCCAGTCCGCAAAAGCATAACGGTGGGCCCGGAGTCCCCTGCGGAAAGCGAGCCCGTTGAAGAGCGCGCGGCTGTCGAAGAGGTAGGCTTGGCGGCCGCTGCCGACGATACTCTTCCTGAGCCTGAGCCTGAGCCTGAGCCTGAGCCTGAGCCTGAGCCTGAGCCTGAGCCTGAGCCTGAGCCTGAGCCTGAGCCTGA
>NZ_JAHXKI010000005.1 GCF_019392195.1 Marinobacter sp. F4206 | reverse complement strand
GTTGGAAGAGCGGTCCCAGTCCGCGTCTGTATTCAGGCCCGAAAATAGCTCAAGGTTTGTTGCCATTGATGAGCTCAGGGCCCGGGGTGGCCTGACCATCCAGCTGGTGGCTGGAAACCTTGAACAAACGGCTTTGACGGTTCTTGAGCAGTACCCCGGCCTTCAGGACGCGGTCTACACCCGGGGTGAGCGAAATGGCGAACCCTGGTTTATGGTACTATATGGTCAATACCAGTCGAGAACTGCGGCTCGGAGTGCAGTCTCGGAATTACCCCGGGCCCTGAGGGACCAGTCACCCTGGATTCGTTCCGCCGCAGGATTATAGCGGCCTTCCGTAAACAGGATAACCCGTTGTTCCGTAAGCCTGTAGGCTGGGAAATTCGGTCTCTGTTCCCCAAAATAGCGCCACTCTCATTTGAGTACGTATTTCTACGTGTGTAAAATGACCAGCCCCCATTTTCAGTGTCAAAGGGTGAATGTTTGGTGTTTCGTCACTAACCCTCTGATTGAAAAGCATTTCTACGCGAGAGAACGCTTATGATGACAGGTTTGTATCATCCCGACGAATTCAGGGACAACTGCGGATTCGGTCTGATCGCCCACATGAAGGGCGAGGCCAGCCACAAGTTGTTGCAAACTGCCATCGAGTCGCTGACCTGCATGACCCACCGAGGTGGTATCGCTGCAGACGGAAAGACCGGCGATGGTTGTGGCCTCCTGATCCAGAGCCCGGACACCTTCCTCAAGAAGGCGGCGAAGGATGCCTTTGGCAAAGAGCCAGGAGATCTGTTTGCTGTTGGCCAGGTATTCCTTAACCCGGAAGACGCCAAGGCCCAGGCTGGCCGTGCAGCGGTCGAGAACCGCCTGACTGAACAGGGCCTTGAGGTCATGGGCTGGCGCGAAGTGCCGGTTGATGACTCCTGCCTCGGTCCCATGGCACTTGACTGTCTGCCGCGCATTGAGCAGGTGTTCGTGGTTCCGGCCGGTAAGGCCGAAAAGGAATTCGCCATCAGCCTGTTCGTGGGTCGTCGTCATGCAGAACGCGATATGGTCGACGATTCCGAGTTCTATATTTGTAGCCTCTCGCACCGGACGCTGGCGTACAAGGGGCTGATGATGCCCGCGGATCTGGCCAACTTCTACAAGGATCTGGGTGACCCGGACCTGGAAACGGCCATCTGTGTTTTCCACCAGCGCTTTTCCACCAACACGATGCCACGCTGGCCCCTGGCCCA
This sequence comes from Marinobacter sp. F4206, assembly GCF_019392195.1. Lineage (NCBI taxonomy): Bacteria > Pseudomonadati > Pseudomonadota > Gammaproteobacteria > Pseudomonadales > Marinobacteraceae > Marinobacter > Marinobacter liaoningensis. Next base: position 60,856 of record NZ_JAHXKI010000005.1, on the reverse strand, counting down.
GCCGTTCCGTTACCTCGCCCACAACGGCGAAATCAACACCGTTGACGGGAACCGGAACTGGGCCATTGCCCGTGCTGCCAAGTTCAGTTCGCCGGACCTCCCGGACCTTCAGACCCTTCAGCCTCTGGTCAACCTGACCGGTTCGGATTCCTCCAGCATGGATAACATGCTGGAAGTACTGCTGGCCGGCGGTGTCGACCTGTTCCGGGCTGTGCGCATGATGATTCCGCCTGCCTGGCAGAACGTCGACAGCATGGATTCGGAACTTCGGGCTTTCTATGAATACAACTCGATGCACATGGAACCCTGGGACGGCCCCGCGGGTCTGGTGATGTCCGACGGCCGATATGCGGTCTGTATGCTGGACCGGAATGGCCTGCGCCCGGCGCGCTGGGTTATTACCAAGGACGATTTCATCACCCTGGCCTCTGAGATAGGCACCTATGACTACCACCCGGATGACGTGGTTGCCAAAGGCCGTGTCGGCCCGGGTCAGATGCTGGCGATTGACACGGAATCCGGTGAAGTCCTTCACACCAAAGATGTTGATCAGCGCCTGAAGTCCGCCCAGCCCTACAAGCGCTGGTTGCGGGAGAACGCCCTGCGTGTGGAGACCACACTCAATCAGGACACACCCGACTTCAAGCTCATGGACGCGGATGAGCTTCTGGTTCACCAGAAGATGTTCATGGTGTCGTTTGAAGAGCGTGATCAGGTGCTCCGGCCGCTGGCGGAAAATGGCCAGGAAGCGGTCGGTTCCATGGGTGACGATACCCCTATGGCTGTTCTGTCCAGCAAGGTGCGTCATGTCGCCGATTACTTCCGCCAGAAGTTTGCTCAGGTGACCAACCCCGCAATCGATCCATTGCGTGAGTCCATTGTCATGTCACTGGAAACTTGCCTCGGCGCCGAGCGCAACGTTTTCGAGGAAACCGCCGAGCACGCCGACCGGATTATTCTGACCACGCCGGTGCTGTCGCCGGCCAAGTTCCTGAAGATCACTAACAACGACCGTCCAGGGTTTGAAGTCGCTCGTATTTCCATGAGCTACCGGCCTGAGCAGGGCCTGGAACAGGCGGTTCGTCAGGTCTGCGAGGAAGCCGAGCAGGCCGTGCGCGACGGCAAGGTCATTCTGGTTCTCACTGACAAGGACCTTCAGGAGGGCGAGTTGCCGGTGAGTGCCATGATGGCAACCGGTGCCGTTCACCATCATCTGGTCGCCAAGGGTCTACGCTGTGACTCCAACATCGTCGTGGAAACCGGCTGGGCGCGTGACCCGCACCATTTCGCCGTCCTGTTTGGCTTCGGCGCGACCGCAGTCTATCCGTACCTGGCTTACCAGGTTCTGAATGACCTGATCCGTACCGGCGAATTGCTCATGGACCCGATTGAGGCCAAGAACAATTATCGCAAAGGCATTAACAAGGGACTGCTGAAGATCCTGTCGAAGATGGGTATCTCCACAATGACCTCTTATCGGGGAGCTCAGCTGTTCGAGGCGATTGGTCTGGCCGACGAGGTCGTCGACCTATGCTTCAAGGGCGTCCCCAGCCGTATTCAGGGCGCTGGCTTCTTCGATTTCCAGCAGGATCAGGAGCAACTGGCCGCCGTTGCCTGGAAGCCGCGCAAGCCGATTTCCCAGGGCGGGCTGCTCAAGTATGTCCACGGTCAGGAGTACCATGCGTTCAACCCGGACGTGGTCGGAAAGCTCCAGGAAGCGGTCATCAGTGGCGACTACGGCCACTACAAGGAATACGCGGGGCTGGTCAACGAGCGGCCTGTGTCGACACTGCGCGATTTGCTCGGTTTCCGTAAGGACCTCAAGGAAATCGATATTTCTGAAGTGGAGCCGGTAGACAACATCTTCCCGCGTTTCGACTCTGCCGCGATGTCCCTGGGAGCTCTTTCCCCGGAGGCGCACGAGGCCCTGGCGGTAGCCATGAACACCCTCGGTGGCCGCTCCAATTCCGGTGAGGGCGGGGAAGATCCTGCCCGCTATGGCACCGAGAAACGCTCGAAAATCAAACAGGTGGCTTCCGGTCGTTTCGGTGTGACTGCAGAGTATTTGCGCAGTGCCGATGTCATGCAGATCAAGGTTGCCCAAGGGGCCAAGCCGGGTGAGGGTGGTCAGCTGCCGGGCGGTAAGGTGAATGACCTGATCGCACGTCTGCGTTACTCGGTACCGGGGGTGACATTGATTTCGCCACCGCCGCACCACGATATCTATTCCATCGAGGATCTGGCCCAGCTGATCTTTGACCTCAAGCAGGTTAATCCGTCGGCACTGGTTTCTGTGAAGCTGGTGTCTGAGCCGGGCGTGGGTACCATCGCCGCCGGCGTGGCCAAGGCTTACGCCGACCTGATTACCGTGTCCGGATACGACGGTGGTACCGCGGCCAGCCCGCTGACCTCAATACGCTACGCCGGCTCGCCCTGGGAGCTGGGGCTGACTGAAACCCAGCAGGCGCTTCGGGCCAACGATCTGCGGGGCAAGATTCGTCTGCAGACCGATGGTGGTATCAAAACCGGCCTGGACGTGGTTAAGGGCGCCATCCTTGGCGCCGAGAGCTTCGGGTTCGGAACCACGCCGATGGTTGCGCTCGGATGCAAATACCTGCGGATCTGTCACCTGAACAACTGCGCAACGGGTGTTGCGACCCAGAACGAGCACCTCCGGGACGAGCATTTCAAGGGCACCGTCGAGATGGCCATGAACTTCTTCCGCTTTGTCGCGGAAGAAACCCGGGAGTGGATGGCCAAGCTGGGCGTTCGGAGCCTGGAAGAGCTGGTGGGCCGGGTTGATCTGCTGGAGCGCCTGCCGGGCGATACCGAGCGACAGAAGAAGCTGGACCTCTCGCGCCTGCTGTCCAACGATCACATTCCCGCAGACAAGCCTCAGACCTGCCAGGTTGAGCGCAACCACCCGTTCGACAAGGGCACGCTGGCTGAGCAGATGGTCAGCGACACGTCCGCGGCGATCGAGAACAAGTCGGGTGGGGCCTGGTCTTATCGGGTTACCAACTGCGACCGTTCTATTGGCGCCCGTCTGTCGGGCGAGATTGCGGCCAAGCATGGTAACCAGGGTATGGTGGATGCGCCGATCACTCTGGATCTTACCGGAACCGCGGGGCAGAGCTTTGGTGTCTGGAACGTCGGTGGCCTGAACCTCATCCTTGAGGGTGATGCCAATGACTACGTGGGCAAGGGCATGACGGGCGGCAAGCTGGTTGTGAAACCGCCCCGTGGCAGTTCCTTCAAAACCCAGGAAACGTCCATTGTTGGCAACACCTGTCTCTACGGCGCTACCGGAGGCAAGCTGTTTGCCGCGGGTACGGCCGGTGAGCGCTTCGCCGTCCGAAATTCTGGCGCCCATGCCGTAGTCGAGGGTGCCGGTGACCACTGCTGTGAATACATGACCGGCGGTCTGATCACTGTGCTGGGGGCTACCGGACACAACTTCGGCGCCGGTATGACCGGTGGTTTTGCCTACGTGTTGGATCAGAACAACACCTTCGTGGACAAGTACAACCATGAGCTCGTGGAAATCCAGCGGATTTCGAGCGAGGACATGGAGTCCTACCGCAACCATCTGCGCGGTGTCATCCGTGAGCACATCTCGGAAACCGGCAGTGAGTGGGCTGAGCACATTCTTGAGAATTTCGACGATTACATCGGCCGTTTCTGGCTGGTTAAACCCAAGGCTGCCAATCTCCGCAGCCTGCTGGCCAGCACCCGGGCGCGTCCGGAATAACCAGACCGGGTCAAACAGGGTTATGGGGTGGCCTCTGGGGCGCCCCAGTCGAAATTGAGCTGATGAGAGCATCATGATGAAAGAACGACTGAGTAACGACTTCCAGTTTGTCGAAGTAGGACGGATTGACCCGAAGAAGGTACCGGCCAGGAAACGAAAGCAGGAATTTGGTGAAATCTACCATCCGTTCACCGCGGACAACGCCGCGAACCAGGCTCACCGCTGCCTGGAGTGCGGCAACCCCTATTGTGAGTGGAAATGCCCGGTTCATAACTACATTCCGAACTGGCTGAAACTGGTGTCCGAAGGCAACATCATGCGGGCCGTCGAGTTGTGTCACCACACCAACTCGCTTCCCGAGGTTTGCGGTCGGGTATGCCCTCAGGACCGTCTTTGTGAGGGTGCCTGCACCCTCAATGATGGTTACGGGGCGGTCACTATCGGTTCGGTTGAAAAATACATTACCGACACTGCGTTCGCACTTGGCTGGAAACCGGATATGTCGGCGGTCAAGTGGACCGACCGGAAGGTGGCGGTGATCGGTGCCGGTCCTGCTGGCCTGGGTTGTGCCGATGTGCTGGTGCGCAACGGTGTCAAGCCGGTGGTGTTTGATATCTACCCTGAAATCGGAGGCCTTCTGACCTTCGGTATTCCCGAGTTCAAGCTGGAAAAATCCGTCATGACCCGTCGCCGCAAGGTGTTCGAGGAAATGGGCGTGGAATTCCGTCTGTCCACCGAGGTGGGCAAAGACGTCATGCTGCAGGACATCATCGACGAGTTCGATGCCGTGTTCATGGGCATGGGCACCTACACCTACATGAAGGGTGGTTTCCCGGGTGAGAACCTGCCTGGTGTCTACGACGCATTGCCGTTCCTGGTGTCCAACGTCAATCGGCGTCTTGGCTTCGAGAAGGACGCCTCCGAATTCATTGATATGAAAGGCAAACGTGTTGTTGTTCTCGGCGGTGGGGACACCGCCATGGACTGCAACCGGACGTCCATCCGGCAGCAGGCCGAAAGCGTAACCTGCGCCTACCGTCGGGATGAGGCGAACATGCCCGGTTCGCGTCGTGAGGTGGCGAACGCCAAGGAAGAGGGCGTGAAGTTCCTGTTCAATCGCCAGCCGATCGCCATTATTGGTGAGGACCAGGTGGAAGGCGTCAAGGTTGTCTCGACCCAACTGGGGGAGCCGGATGAAAACGGCCGGCGTCGGCCCGAGGTGGTTCCCGGAAGCGAGGAAGTGATCCCGGCGGACGCCGTGCTGGTCGCATTCGGTTTCCGTCCGAGCCCGGCCGACTGGTTCGACGAGCTGAAGATCGGTACCGACGATTCCGGCCGCGTATCTGCGCCTGAAGAGTCCGAGTTTGCCTTCCAGACCAGCAACCCGAAGATTTTCGCCGGTGGCGATATGGTCCGCGGTTCCGACCTGGTCGTAACGGCTATCTGGGAAGGCCGTCAGGCCGCTGAAGGTATCATGGACTACCTGGATATCTGAGCGCAGGCTTGATCCCGATCAGAAGGGCGGCTTACTAGGGGTATGCCGCCCTTTTTTATTGTGGCGAACGGGGTATCATTGCTCCCCATTCGATAGCACCATTTACCGACTGAGAATGCTGGACCTGTTATGACCGAGCTGAAAAATGATCGCTTCCTGCGCGCACTCATGCGCCAGCCCGTTGACCGGACCCCCGTATGGATGATGCGGCAGGCTGGCCGTTACCTGCCGGAGTACCGGGCGACTCGCGCCAAGGCCGGTGATTTTCTCAGTTTATGCAAGAATACGCCGCTTGCCTGCGAGGTGACGCTCCAGCCATTGGAACGTTACCCGCTGGATGCGGCGATTCTGTTCTCCGATATCCTCACCATCCCCGATGCCCTTGGGCTGGGGCTCTACTTCGAGACCGGTGAGGGCCCAAAATTCAAGAACACCATCCGTTCCGAGGCCGATGTGGCCGCATTGCCGACCTTGAAGGCAGAGGTGGATCTGGACTACGTCATGAACGCGGTTTCTACCATTCGCGGTGCGCTCAATGGCAGTGTTCCCCTGATCGGGTTCTCGGGCAGTCCCTGGACCCTGGCGACCTACATGATCGAGGGTGGTTCCTCCAAGGATTTCCGGGAAGCCAAGAAACTGATGTACGGTCAGCCCGAGGTCATGCACCGCTTGCTTGACCACCTGGCGGATTCCGTTATCGATTACCTCAACGGCCAGGTAAAGGCCGGTGCCCAGGCGCTCCAGATTTTTGACACCTGGGGCGGTGTGCTCAGTAGCTGGGCCTATGAGGAGTTTTCGCTGCGCTATATGAAGAAGATCGTGGACGGTCTGATTCGTGAGCGCGATGGCCGTCATATTCCGGTCATCCTGTTCACCAAGAACGGCGGCCAGTGGCTGGAATCGATCGCCGACACTGGTGCGGATGCTGTGGGCCTAGACTGGACCACCGATATCGGCAATGCCCGTGCTCGCATCGGTGATCGTGTCACGCTTCAGGGCAATATGGACCCAGCCATGCTCTATGCGCCGCCCGCGCGGATTCGCCAGGAAGTGGCGGATATTCTCCGGCGCTTTGGCTCCGGTACCGGCCACGTGTTCAACCTTGGACACGGCATCACGCCCGACGTCGATCCCGACCACGCCAAGGCATTCATTGAGGCGGTGGTCGAACTGAGTCCCGAGTATCATCGCTAATTGATGGTCTTTTGCCTCCCCGAGCGTGAGCTTTGGGAGGCACGCCCCCGTTACGGATAATCCCGGTGGATGTGACCTCCTGTCCAGTCTATAGTCAGTTTAAATCAAGACTGGTCGACAGGAGTAGCCACTTGCCTTCCAAGCCCCCCGAAAAACGCCGATTTCATCGGATCGAGTTCGATGCCCCTTGCGAGCTCCATTGTCTGGACCGTGTCTGGACCACCGAGGTGCTGGATATTTCCCTGAAAGGTGTTCTGGTCAAACGCCCGGACGGCTGGGATGTCCCGCTGATGCAGCCGTGTGAGGTGATTGTTCATCTGAACGAACATGAAGCGGCCATCGTTATGGCGGTGGAACTGCGCCATGTGGAAGAGCACCGGCTGGGCTTCCAGTGCCAGTATATTGATCTGGAGAGCGCCACGCACCTCAAGCGCCTGGTCGAACTCAATCTCGGTGACCAGGCACTGTTGGAGCGAGAATTTGCCCATCTGATTGATTAGCGGATTAGCGAGCGTTCCAGCTTACAGATCTCCCAGGGCAGAAAGCGCATCACTCAGTTTGGTCACCGGTATCACCCTCATCCCCTCAGTGTCTTTCCGGGGTGCATTGGCCTTGGGTACCAGTGCCCGGGTAAAGCCATGCTTCGCCGCTTCGTAAATCCGTTCCTGGCCACTGGGCACCGGGCGTATTTCGCCTGAGAGACCGACCTCGCCAAAGATTACCAGATCCTGGGGCAGGGCGCGATCCCGAAACGAGGAAACGATGGCCGCCAGTAGCGCCAGGTCCGCGCTGGTTTCGTTCACCTTCACGCCGCCCACCACGTTAACAAAGACATCCTGGTCGGATACGTGCATGCCGCCGTGGCGATGCAGAACGGCCAGCAGCATCGCCAGCCGGTTCTGGTCCAGGCCCACTGCAACCCGGCGTGGGTAACCGCCCTGAGCCATGTCCACGAGCGCCTGGATTTCCACGAGCATTGGCCGGGTGCCCTCCCAGACCACCATCACCACGCTTCCTGGCGCAGCGTCCTCGCCTCTATTGAGGAAGATGGCGCTCGGGTTCTTCACTTCCTTGAGCCCCTGTTCCAGCATCGCGAACACGCCCAGTTCGTTCACCGCGCCAAACCGGTTCTTGATCCCGCGCAGGGTCCGGTAGCGGCTGTCGCTGGAGCCTTCCAGTAAAATGGAGCAATCGATCATGTGCTCCAGCACCTTCGGTCCGGCGAGACTGCCGTCCTTGGTGACGTGGCCGACCAGGAACAGGATGGTGCCGGTCTGTTTCGCGAACCGGGTCAGGTACGCGGCGCTTTCGCGAACCTGGGACACCGAGCCCGGTGCCGACTCAGTCTCCGCCACGTGCATGACCTGGATACTGTCGACGACCAGAATGCGGGGCTTTTCAGCTTCTGCCACCTGCATCACCCGTTCGACGCTGGTTTCCGACAGCATTTTCAAATCGCTGGTCGGCAACCCCAGGCGCTTGGCACGCATGGCCACCTGCTGCAGGGATTCCTCACCCGTCACGTAGAGGGCGGGTACACTCGCGGCCAGGTGGCAGACCGCCTGGAGCAGGAGGGTGCTCTTGCCGGCACCCGGATGGCCGCCCATCAGGACGGCCGAGCCTTCTACCAGGCCCCCGCCCAGAACCCGGTCAAACTCCTGCATTCCGGAGCTGATTCGGGGCTGCTCGGCCAGGCTGACGTCGTCCAGGCTCTTGATCTCGGACAGGCTGCCGGCGAATCCCTCAAACCGGGCCCCGCGGGCTCCTTTGGCACTGCTGCTGACGCCGCGGACTTCGCTGACGGTGTTCCAGGCCTGGCAGGCTGTGCACTGGCCCTGCCATTTGGAATAGTCTGCACCGCACTCGGTGCAGACATAGGCGGTTTTGGTTTTTGCCATCAGGCCAGCTTCTTGTACTTCATGCGCTGCGGCACCATGGCCGAGTCGCCCTTGCGCTTCTTGTGGTCTTCATCGTATTCGCTGAAGTTGCCCTCGAAGTAAACCACTTCACCGTCATCTTCGAACGCCAGAATGTGGGTGGCGACCCGGTCCAGGAACCAGCGGTCGTGCGAGATGACCAGCGCTGCGCCCGGGAAGTTTAGCAGGGCTTCTTCCAGAGCCCGGAGAGTTTCGACGTCAAGGTCGTTGGTCGGCTCGTCCAGCAGCAGCACGTTGCCGCCCTGTTTCAGAAGTTTGGCGAGGTGCAGGCGGTTTCGTTCGCCGCCGGACAGGTCGGCCACGCGCTTTTGTTGGTCGCCGCCCTTGAAGTTGAAGCGGCCAACGTAGGCCCGCGACGGTGTCTCATAATTGCCGACCTTGATAATGTCGTTGCCGTCGGAGAGTTCTTCCCAAACGGTTTTGCTGCCATCCAGGTCGCGCATCTGGTCAACATAGGCCAGCTCGACGGTCTCGCCGACCACAATCTCGCCAGAGTCGGGTTTGTCGTAACCCCCAATCATCTTGAACAGAGTGGACTTGCCGGCACCGTTACCACCGATGATGCCAACAATGGCACCGGGGGGTACGCTGAAGGACACGTCTTCGTACAGCAGGCGGTCGCCGAAGGACTTGCTGATGCCGTCGACCTCGATGACCTTGTTACCCAGGCGTGGTCCGGGCGGAATGTACAGTTCATTGGTTTCGTTGCGCTTCTGGAATTCCTGGGAGCTCATTTCCTCAAAGCGGGCCAGACGGGCCTTGCTTTTGGACTGGCGGCCCTTGGCGTTGCTGCGAACCCATTCCAGTTCCTGCTTGACGGCTTTCTGATGAGAGGCTTCTTGCTTGGATTCCATTTCCAGGCGCTTTTCCTTGTTCTCAAGCCACTGGCTGTAGTTGCCTTCAAACGGGATGCCCTGACCCCTGTCCAGCTCCAGAATCCAACCAGCGACGTTATCCAGGAAGTAACGGTCGTGGGTGATGGCTACCACGGTGCCCTCGTAGTCGTGCAGGAAACGCTCAAGCCAGGCGACCGACTCAGCATCCAGGTGGTTGGTGGGCTCGTCTAACAGCAGCATGTCCGGGCCGGACAGCAGCAAGCGGCAAAGGGCGACACGGCGGCGTTCACCACCTGATAGCAGCTTCACTTTCTGGTCCCAGGCAGGAAGGCGCAGCGCGTCTGCGGCGACTTCCATTTTACGTTCGATATCGTGACCGTCGGTGGCCTGGATGTAGGCTTCCAGTTCGCCCTGTTTCTTGGCAAGGGCGTCAAAGTCGGCATCGGGCTCGGCGTAAGCGGTGTAGACCTTGTCCAGTTCGGCCAGCGCATCGTGCACGCCGGAGACGGCTTCATCGACAATTTCCTTAACCGTCTTGTCGTCGTCCAACTCCGGTTCCTGAGGTAGGTAGCCAACGTTGATTCCTGGCTGTGGTCGTGCCTCGCCGATGTAATCCTGGTCGACGCCCGCCATAATGCGAAGCAGGGTGGACTTGCCGGCACCGTTCAGACCGAGTACGCCAATCTTGGCGCCCGGGAAGAAGCTCAGGGAAATATCCTTGAGGATTTCGCGCTTGGGTGGAACAACCTTGCCCAAGCGGTTCATGGAGTATACGTACTGGGCCATAACGGGCTATGTCCTCTTTTGTATTCTGAGGTAAATAAAAGAAACTCGGAGATAAGCCCCGTAAGGTAGCGAAACCCGAAAGCTATAGCAATTGAGGGAAAATCGCAGGTTGCGGTGTGACGGTTTCTGCGGAGGGCCCGAGGGGCCTATAAAAGATGATTTTTTACCCATTTGTAAGATAGAATAGCGGCCCAATTTTTCAGGGAGCCTGCGGAGATTTCCAAAGCTCTCCGGGCCAGCCATGCACACAGGGGCAGCGCATCCATGTTTAATCGTGATATGAAAATCGCCGGCTTTGACGACGAACTCTGGAACGCCATGCAGGCGGAAGAGAAACGCCAGGAAGCTCATATTGAGCTGATTGCATCCGAGAATTACACCAGCCCGCGCGTAATGGAAGCGCAGGGCAGCGTGCTGACCAACAAGTATGCCGAAGGCTATCCGGGCAAGCGCTACTACGGCGGTTGTGAGTATGTGGACATTGCGGAAGAGCTGGCGATTGATCGCGCCAAGCAACTGTTCGGTGCGGCCTACGCCAACGTGCAGCCGCATTCCGGTTCCCAGGCCAACTCTGCGGTGTTCATGGCGTTGCTGAAGCCCGGCGATACTGTGCTGGGCATGAGCCTGGCCCATGGCGGCCATCTGACCCACGGTGCCAGCGTCAACTTCTCCGGTAAAATCTACAGTGCCGTTCAGTATGGTCTGAACCCGGAAACCGGCCTGATCGACTACGACGAAGTCGAGGCCCTGGCCGTTGAGCACAAGCCGAAGATGATTATTGCCGGTTTCTCTGCCTACTCCCAGGAACTCGACTTTGCCCGTTTCCGTGAAATTGCCGATAAGGTTGGCGCCTACCTGTTCGTCGATATGGCGCACGTGGCGGGTCTCGTTGCGGCGGGCGTATATCCGGACCCGGTCCCGCACGCCCACGTTGTGGCGACTACCACTCACAAGACCCTGCGCGGTCCCCGTGGTGGCCTGATCCTGGCCTGCGACGATGCCGACCTGCAGAAAAAACTGAACTCCGCGGTCTTCCCCGGTGGTCAGGGCGGTCCGCTAATGCACGTGATCGCCGCCAAGGCGATTTGCTTCAAGGAAGCGATGAGCGACGAGTTCAAGGTTTACCAGCAGCAGGTGGTCAAGAACGCCAGTGCCATGGCCCAGGTGTTTATCGAGCGCGGTTATGATGTCGTCTCTGGAGGCACCAAGAACCACCTGTTCCTGCTCAGCCTGATCAAGCAGGACATCACCGGCAAGGACGCGGATGCCGCCCTTGGCCGTGCCCACATCACCGTCAACAAGAACGCGGTCCCCAATGACCCGCGCTCGCCGTTCGTCACCTCTGGCCTGCGCATTGGCACGCCGGCAATCACCACCCGCGGATTCGGTGAGTCCGAGTGTCGTGATCTGGCGGGCTGGATCTGTGACATCCTTGACAACCTCGAAGACGAAGCCGTCAATACCCGTGTGCGCGAGCAGGTAGCTGCTCTGTGTGCCCGTTTTCCGGTCTACGGCTAAACTTCAGGCAAGACCTGATGCGTCGGACGCCCGGGCGGGCGTCCGACGCTGACCTCCTCTTCGGAGTTTCTGATTATGCATTGTCCCTTCTGTGGTGAAGCAGATACTAAGGTCATTGACTCGCGCCTCGTTGCCGAGGGGGATCAGGTGCGTCGCCGTCGGGAATGCCTGTCGTGTCACGAGCGGTTCACCACCTTTGAGTCGGCCGAACTGGTGATGCCCCGCGTTGTGAAACAGGACGGGATTCGTCAGCCCTTCGACGAGGAAAAGCTGCGGTCCGGCATCATGAAGGCGCTGGAGAAACGTCCGGTAAGCATTGAGGAAATTGATGCGGCATTGAATCGCATCAAGTATCGGCTCCGTGCCACTGGCGAGCGGGAGATCAAGTCGATGCAGTTGGGCGAAGAGGTGATGACCGAATTGCGACAGCTCGACAAGGTTGCCTACGTCCGGTTTGCGTCTGTGTATCGAAGCTTCCAGGACATTAACGAGTTCAAGGAAGAAATCGAGCGATTGTCGGCAACCAACGGCGAGAATGCGGTGGAAGTTGCCAAGGCGCTGGCGGACAACCATTCCGCGAAAGGAAAAGCATGACCGAGGTTCGTGACCGGGCCATGATGGCGCGTGCCGTCCAGCTTGCCTGGCGAGGTCGTTACTCGACACACCCGAACCCGAGGGTCGGCTGTGTCATTGCCCGTGGCAATCAGATTCTGGGTGAGGGCTGGCACGAGCGGGCGGGGGAAGCCCACGCCGAGATCCGGGCGCTGAGCCAGGCCGGGCCTTCGGCTCGCGGCGCAACGGCGTACGTGACGCTCGAGCCATGCAGCCACTTCGGGCGCACGCCGCCCTGCGCCCGGGCATTGATCGATGCCGGCGTGGCCCATGTATTTGCCGCCACCAAGGACCCCAATCCGTCGGTATCCGGTCGCGGTCTCGAGTTACTGCGCGAGTCTGGCATCCAGGTCACTGAAGGGTTGTTGGCGGACGAAGCCGCCCGGCTGAATCCGGGGTTCATGAAACGCATGAATACCGGCCGCCCCTGGGTGCGCCTGAAGATGGCGGCCAGCCTCGACGGCCGGACCGCCATGGCGTCCGGCGAAAGCCAGTGGATTACCGGCAGTGAGGCCCGTCAGGATGTGCAACGACTGAGGGCGATCAGCGATGCGATTGTAACCGGGGTCGGCACCGTGCTGGCGGACGATCCATCGCTGACCGTTCGCCGGGAAGAACTGGGTGATATCGGTGATGCAACCGAACCGTCCCGGCAGCCGCTGCGGGTCATTGCCGACCGGGATGCCCGTACACCGCCTTCCGCCAGGATCCTGCAAGGCGGCAATGTTCAGGTGTTCTGCGCCTCGTCCACGCTGGCGACTGCGCCCGCCCAGGATCTGGCGGCGTTAGGGGTCAGCATTAACGGGGTTGCCTGGAAAGATAACGGCATTGATGTGGCGGAGTTGCTGGACTCTCTTGGAGAGCTGGGGATTAACGAGTTGCTGGTAGAGGCGGGCCCGACCCTCGCGGGAACCTTCGTCAGCGAAGGGCTGGTCGATGAACTCTGGCTGTACCAGGCCCCGGTTTTTCTGGGCAGCACCGGTCGGCCCACCGCGCACCTGCCCCTGGAATCCATGGCAGACAAGGTGCAATGGAAGGTGCTGGACCGACGTCAGGTGGGCGAGGATCAACGATTGATCCTGGCACGCCGGTAATCAATAAATTCACGGTGTCCGGACAGCGCCAGGCTGCCGGTTAACCGCAAGGGTGCAAAACCGTATGGCACTGAACAGCATTGAAGAAATCATTGAAGACATCCGTCAGGGCAAGATGGTCATTCTGATGGACGATGAGGATCGCGAAAATGAAGGCGATCTGGTGATGGCGGCCGAGCACTGCTCGGCCGACGCCATCAACTTTATGGCTCGCTTTGGGCGGGGCCTCATCTGTATGCCGATGACCCGCAACCGTTGCGAGCAGCTGGGTCTTCCGCTGATGGTGCAGCAGAATGCCTCGGGGTTTGGTACCAAGTTCACCCTGTCGATTGAGGCAAAAGAAGGTGTGACCACTGGTATCTCCGCCGCCGACCGCGCCCGTACCGTTCAGGCCGCGGTCGCCCGCGATGCCAAGGCGTCGGATCTGGTTCAACCCGGGCACATCTTTCCGCTGATGGCGGATCCGGGCGGCGTCCTCAGCCGCGCCGGGCACACCGAAGCCTCCTGCGATCTGGCGGCGCTTGCCGGTTCCGAGCCGGCCGGTGTCATTTGCGAGATCATGAATGACGATGGCTCGATGGCGCGCCGTGAGGATCTCGAGCGGTTTGCGGAAGAGCACAATCTCAAGATTGGTACCATCGCGGACTTGATCCACTATCGCACCATGAATGAGCGCACCATTGAATGTGTGGAAGAGAACAAACTGGACACCGAATACGGCGAGTTCAGCCTGCGGACATACCGGGACAATATCCAGGGCTCGACTCACCTGGCCATGGTTATGGGTGATATCAGTGCTGACGAGCCGGTCCATGTGCGCGTGCACATCACCGACACCCTGAGGGATCTGTTGGGTGCCCGCCGCAAGGACTCCCGCAGCTGGCCTTTGCATCATGCCCTCGAGAAAGTGGCGGCAGAAGGCAAGGGTGTTGTGGTGCTGCTCAACAGCGCTGAAGACAGCTACAACCTGGAAGACCGGATTCACGAGTTCTTTGACGAGGGGCAGGGCTCCGCCGGCAAGGGTAGCTCCGGTGTCTATTTCACCGTCGGTACCGGTTCCCAGATTCTGCGGGATCTGGGTGTTGGCAAAATGCGCTTGTTGAGCCCCCCGATCAAGTTCTCCGCCATCTCCGGTTTCGATCTGGAAGTGGTTGAATACGTTCCCTACACCCCCGAATGATTAACCCGGTTGGGGCTCCAGTGCCCTGGCCCGTGAAGGAGCCATGCATGGCAGATATCAAAGTAATTGAAGGTGACTTTACTCAGTGCAGCGGTCGTTATGCACTGGTTGTTGGCCGGTTTAACGGCTTTGTGGTTGAGAGTCTGGTTGAGGGCGCTCTCGACACCCTGCGTCGCCACGGTATTTCCAGCGACGACATTGAGATCATCCGTGTTCCGGGTGCCTACGAAATGCCCTTGGCGGTCAAGCGTGTGGCCGAAACCTCGAACTACGACGCCATCATCGCCCTCGGGGCGGTTATCCGTGGTGGTACCCCCCATTTCGAGTATGTTGCCGGTGAAGCGTCCAGTGGTCTGGGAGCGGTTAGCCTCGAGACCGACGTACCCGTTACCTTCGGTGTCCTGACGGTGGATTCCATTGAGCAGGCGATTGAGCGTTCAGGCACCAAGGCGGGTAACAAAGGCGCCGAAGCGGCGATTACCGCGCTGGAAATGGTCAGCCTGTTCAAGAAACTGGGTGAGTGATGAGCGCAACTGACGATAACTCCCCCCAGCCAGCACCAACGGGTCAGCCCAAGGCCGGCGACCGACGTCGTGCGCGTGCTTTGGCGATGCAAGGCCTGTATCAGCGCCATTTCAGCAAAAGCTCAATCTCTGATATTGAAGCTGAGTTCATGGTTGATAATGACATGAGCAAGGTGGATCTGCTGTATTTCCGCGACTTGCTTCGTGGTGTACACCGTGAGCAAGCCGATCTGGACAAGCTGCTGGAGCCTTTCCTGGATCGGCCGCTGGATGAAGTCGATGCCATAGAGTTGGCCATTGTGCGCCTGGGCGCCTACGAGTTGAAGCACCGGCTGGATGTGCCCTACAAGGTGGTGATTAACGAGGGCATTGAGATGGCCAAGCGTTTTGGCGGTACGGAAGGGCACAAGTTCGTCAACAGCATTCTGGACAAGCTCAGTCGTCGTTTACGACTGGCAGAGACACGTCCCCGATAGGGTATGGGCGAATTCGAGCTGATCCGGCAGTATTTCCAGCCGATTGCGGACTCACTCCCCACTGGAGCACTGGTGCTTGGGCCCGGAGATGACTGCGCCATTCAGCGAATTCCTGCCGATCAGGATCTGGTGTTCTCCGTCGACACCATGGTGGAGGGTATTCATTTCCCCGAAGCCTATCCGGCCGATCACCTTGCCTGGCGCGCCCTCGCAGCCGCTACGAGTGACCTGGCGGCCATGGGGGCACAGCCTGTTTGCTTTACCCTCGCATTGACCCTCCCTGCCGCCGATGAACAGTGGTTGTCTGACTTCTCACGCGGGCTTTCGGCTGCGGCGGGAACATTCCATTTGTCTCTGGCCGGCGGCGATACAACTCGCGGGCCCCTGACGCTGAGCCTTCAGGTACACGGGACCGTGCCCCGGGGTGGCGGCCTGCGTCGTTCAGGTGCGCAAGCGGGGGATCTGGTTTGTGTGTCAGGTACCCTTGGCGACGCCGGCGCCGCGTTGGACTATCTTGGTGAACAACAGCCATCCGCTGACGTCAAGGTGGTGCTTGATCGGTATCATCATCCCCACCCCCGTCTGGCTCTGGGCCAGGCGCTCTCGGGGATTGCGAGCTCGGCCATCGATATCTCTGACGGTCTTTTGGCAGACCTGGGACATATCCTGGAAGCGTCCGGTGTGGGGGCCACAATCGATCTCTCTGTCATTCCCCTCTCTCGGGCTTTGTGCCGGCTAAAAGGCGAGAAGGCGCTGGAATTTGGGTTGCACGCGGGTGATGACTACGAACTCTGTGTGACGATTGCCCGCTCACAATGGAGTGCCATGCCGGAGGAGGGAGAGGAACACCTGACGGTGATTGGGACGATTGAGTCTGAGCCGGGCCTTCGTTTAACCGGCGGGTCTGAGAATACCGACGTTGCTGGTACCGGTTTCGACCATTTCAGGAGAAAGTCATGAGTCAGGAGGATCAGCTCCCGGAGCCGGACCTGCCGCAGGCATTGCTTCCGCCCGGGTTCCTGAAGAACCCGGTGCACCTTCTCGCATTCGGTTTTGGCAGTGGCGCGGCTGCCCGTGCGCCAGGAACCTGGGGCAGCCTGGCCGCTATCCCGTTCTGGTACGCTTTTGCATGGCTGCCCGGAACGGTTTACTGGGCCATCGTGCTGGTCGCTTTCCTGGTGGGTATCTGGTTGTGCGGAAAAACCGCCCGGGACCTGAAAGTCCATGACCATGGGGGAATTGTCTGGGATGAGTTCGTGGGAATGTGGATTGCCCTGGGGTTGTTCCCGGATCAGGTAACAGGGGTGCTACTGGCCTTTGCTCTGTTCAGGCTGTTCGATGTGGTCAAACCCTGGCCGATCAGCTGGCTGGACGATCGGCTGCCGGGCGGCCTTGGGATCATGATTGACGATGTGGTGGCAGGATTTATGGCAATGGCATCCATGTTCGCCATTGACCGATGGTTAATGCCGGTCATTGTGTGAACGGGGTTGGGCTGGCGTGGAGCATTTCCTTAATGGAGTTGCTGCTCCTCCGGTAACAGCCTAACGACGTGCAGAAAGCGCCTGAGCCCGGTTTCTGCGCGTTCTCGTGAGGCAAAGGGGCCGCTGTCAAACCCTTCCCGGGTGGTGAAATACCATTTGCTGCCTACGCAGAAGAACCGGCTACTTCTGAAGGGGACTGGGCCTGCTTCCCCCGACCTGATTTGGGTGTCCATAACTTCTCCTGTGCCCGCTGCTCTCCGTCCAGTTCCGGGCGCCAAATTTGTTTTGCCGATCTGTTTAAAATTAATCCAATTGAGGGCGAATTCAACATTTTTTTACATTTTTACGGGGTGGGTCTCAAACAGGATCTGCAAACATCGCAGCGTTTTTGCGGCAACCGATTGAAAAGGCCGGCTTGCCCTCGTCAGAAGCACTCGTCAAAATGCAATCAACCAGATGCTAACCTCTAGGCCTTTCCCTCGTATATCAAGGAGATTTCATGAGTATCGTTCACGTATTTGCGGCCCTGAAGCCGGGTAGTCGCATAGCTGGGCAGGGTGCCCGATTGATGATGGTTTTCGGTCTTCTGATCGCAATGGTCGGCTGTTCGTCCACCATGTCCAGGGTAGAAACGTGGGATGGAGAGCCGGCAGCGGCAGCCAACGCGGCAACCCTGAAGGCGCCCGGTGCCATCCAGGTGTCCCGCATCAACGGCCGCAATATGAGCAATTTCCTGATGGATGACCTGGCCCTTGATTACGCCTTGCTGCCGGGGCAGAACGAGGTCATCTTTACCTACAAAACCATCTGGGCGAAATCGGGCGTGGTTGAAAATGGTGAATCCAAGGTGCACGTCTACACGAGCGAACCGCGGGTCGTCCGTTTCAACGCCGAACAGGATGAGGTCTACCGTTTTCAGTTCGACCAGCCTGAATCCCGGGCGGAAGCCGAACGGATGGCAGAGGAATTCGTTGCAACTGTGGTGACCGTGGATGGCCAGAAGGTCGTAGCGGAATCGAGTGTGTGGACACCGTCGGAGGCATCGGGTCGCACACCGATACCGGAAAGCGGTTCGGTTGGTTCGGCGCAAGGCAGTGCGCTCGATACGCTCAAATCGGTCTGGGCAACCGCCACTGAGGAAGAGAAAAAGGCGTTTCTGCGCTGGGCGTTCGAATAAATGGCGCGGGCCTGCCCTCGGGGCAGGCCCGCCCTACATCCGGAAGCGATTCAGGGCTTTCTTGAGCACCCCCTCAAGTGCGGTCAATACGTCGTCAGTCAGCGTCTGATGGGAGGAGTCTGCGTCGTCCTCCAGTTCTCCCTCGGAACCCAGGGTGTGGGCAGCGTTTTCGATGGCGCTCAGACTCTCGCTAACATACCCCTCCAATGAGCCACCCTCAGCGACAACATCCGGGCAAAGCGTAAAATTGATCGTCAGTCGGCCCTGATAACTCACTGCGACAATGACCAGTCCCATGCTGTCGAATAATGGCGCGGTGTTGTATTGCTGCGTGAGTCTGGCGCCCTGCAAATAGAGCGGCACCTGTGGACCCGGCACATTCGTGATCGGCAAATTGAATGCCGGCTGGTACCGCTGGGCAATTTGCAGTTCGGAGTACAGTCGTGCCGACAGCGCCAGCATCGTTGACGGCAACAATTCTGTCAGGCGATCGGCGGCGATGGCTTCCCGGTAGGGCTCCGAAGCAACGGCGTTCCTGTGGATTTTCCGGATACGCAGCGCCGGGTCTGACTCACTGGTGGACAGGTCCAGCAGCATTGCCGACATCTGATTCCCGGTCGCCCTGCGAAGACTGTTGGAGCGCACGGATATGGGAGTCATGGCCACCAGCGACCTGCTGGTGTCAGCGCCATGGTCGGTGCTGTAGCGGCGCAACGCTTCGGCACAAAGGCCCAGAACGACGTCGTTGAGTGTCACGTCGCCAAGGGTTGCCTTGATGGCTTTGAGCCGTGACAGATCGACACTGGCCGAGACGATCTGCCGGTTGGCGGTGATCTGCCGATTGAATGGGCTGTGTGGGGCTGAAAACAGTGGAAAGGGAATGGGCAGCTTGCGCAGCTGCTTCTGGATCAGGCCGCGGGTGGTCGCCTCGGCGGCGTTGAAAGCCAGGGACGTGAACTGGAGAGGCGTCCTGAGCATGTTGGCGCCGGCCTGGAGCATGACCCGCTCCTCCGAAGGTTCGGGGCGGGGACTCCAGGGCCTGGGAGCAGTAATCGGCCGTGGCTCCGGCGTGTACTCCAACAGTTTGCTAATGATGTCCTCACCGCTGAATGCATCAATGGCGGCATGATGCAGCTTTACGATCAGGGCAAAGCCGTGGCTTTCTGAATCGTCGTCCTCCAGTTTGAAACCGTCCACAAATGTGATGTGCCAGAGGGGGCGATCCCGTTTGAGTGGCTCCTCAAGGATTTTTGAAGCCAGTGTCATCAGGCTGGCCCGGCGCCCGTGTTCGCCAAGATTGACGTAGGCCAGGTGTCGCTCAATGCTGAAGTCGGGATCGTCAATCCAGTAGGGACGGCCCAGTCGCAAGGGGATTTCTTTGAGGCGCTGGCGAAAAACAGGGACAACGTGAAGGCGGCTGCGCAGGTAGGCAACGAAAGTACTGAACGCCAAAGGCGGGGTCTGCTCGCTGGCATCGAAGAGGTAGATGCCACCAATATGCATCGGTGTCGTCTCAGATTCCAGATACAGGAACGAGGCATCCAGTTCTGACAGTTGCCGCATTAATGAACTCCCTTCGGCGTTGTGGTTCCCAAAAGTATAAACGAATGGTCTGTGTTTCCGGTTGACTCGACTGCCGGTTTTATCGACGTCCTGTAGCCACTCCAACTGATTGTATATCAGGTGCTTAGCCAGCCCTGGATGGTCTTGTCCGCGTTCAGTCTGTCCCAGAACCACATGAGGGCTTTGCCCTGGTCGTCGGCGTGGCGGGCCAGATGCAGCGTGATGGGCTGCCTGGGTTCGTGGACCTGTTTCTCAACCAGGCTACCGCGTGCCAGCTGGTCGCGAATCCGGGCATGCGGCAGCCAGCCAACCCCAAGGCCGGATTCCTGGATGGCGATTTTCTGGTCTATGTTGGCGACGGTCAGGGTTCGTTGGCGGCGGAAAATGCCCGCGTGGCCGGGCGGCAATGACCTGGAGGTGTCAGCAGCCACGGCTGCCGGGTACTGCGAAATGTCGTCCTCCGTCAGCGGGGTTTCTGCGCTCGCCAGTGGATGGTCCGCCGCGACAACAAACACGAATTGCATGTCGCCCATTGGTTGGGTGGTGTAGTTGCCAGCGGGCTTACTGAATTGATCGGCACCAACGATAAGATCAATCCGGCGGTCCTGCAGCGCATCCCAGGAACCGGCGAAGACTTCTTCGACGATCTGAACATCGACAGGAACCCCCAGATCGTAAAAATCCCGAACTGCCGGGAACAGGCACTCGGCCGGGAGTAGGGAATTAAAGCCGATGCGAAGTCGGGTTTCCCAGCCCTGGGCCACCTGTTTGGTGGTGTGGGCGAGGTTCTCCGCGGCCTCAAGCAGCGTGCGTCCTTCCTCAAGCAGGTAGCGGCCGGCCGGGGTAAGGCTGGCCCGGTGGCCACTGCGGTCGAAAATTGCCACATTCAGGTCTTCTTCCAGCTTTTGCACGGTGTAGCTAATGGCGGAAGGAACCCGGAACAGCTCATTGGCCGCGCCGGCGAAGCTGCCTTTGCGGTCGATCGCGTCCAGAACTTTGAGGGCGTCTATGGTGATGGCTGTGTGCATGTTCGAAATAACTGAGGTAGTTGGCCAGAAATGCTTGTTTGAGAGGGTAACAGGGTCACAGCTATTCTTCCCGGTAAATCTCAGGAATTGCAATGATGCGGGGGTATTCTGATGGGCCTTCTGGTTGATGGTAAATGGCACGACAAGTGGTACGACACCTCAAAGACCGGTGGAAAGTTTGAGCGAGAAGCTGCACGGTTCCGGAACTGGGTTACTCCTGATGGAGCACCCGGCCCCGATGGTGAAGGTGGCTTCAAGGCAGAATCCGGCCGCTACCACCTGTATGTGTCCATGGCATGCCCCTGGGCTCACCGGACGCTGATTTTCCGGAAGCTGAAGGGGCTTGAGCCCCACATTTCCCTCTCGGTGGTGCACCCGGACATGGTCGAGAATGGTTGGGAGTTTCGGCCCGATGAGGATGCTCATCGGGACCACCTGCACGGTTACCGGTTCATGCATGAGGTATACACCAGGGCGGCGCCAACCTATTCCGGTCGAGTGACCGTTCCGGTGCTCTGGGATAAGCACAAGCAGACCATTGTCAGTAATGAATCCGCCGAAATCATCCGGATGTTCAATTCCGCCTTCGACGACCTGGAGGGAGTGAACACCGAAACCGATTTCTATCCCGAGGCGCTGCAGCCGGACATCGACGAGGTGAATGAGCGGGTCTACCATACCGTCAACAATGGGGTGTACAAGGCAGGATTTGCCACGGCACAGGACAAATATGAAGAGGCGTACGCAGAACTGTTCCAGTCGCTGGACTGGCTGGAGGAACGGCTGTCCTCCCGCCGTTATCTGGTCGGTGACGCTTTAACAGAAGCTGATTGGCGTCTGTTTACCACCCTGATTCGTTTCGATGCGGTGTACTTCAGTCACTTCAAGTGTAACCGTCAGCGCATTGCCGATTTTCCATCGTTGTCCGGATATGTTCGGGATCTCTACCAGCACCCCGGGGTAGCGGAAACGGTGGACATCAGGCAGATCAAGCGCCATTACTATGTGAGTCAGCGCACCATCAATCCGACGCAGGTCGTTCCAGTCGGGCCGTTGCTGGATTTCGATGCGCCCCATGGGCGGGACAAGCTTAGCTGACCCGAGCCACGGCCACTTCGGTCAGGAGTTCCAGCGCAGTCCGGTGTGCCGAGTCGGGCAAGCCGGTCAGGCAGCCTGCCGCCTTGGCCGCTTCGGCTCGGGCGCGAGTCATGGTGTACTCCAGGGCTCCGGAGGTCTCAACGACCTTCAGTATGCTCGACAAGTCATTCAAGCCGCCTTTCCGAATTGCCTGGCGAATGAGTTGTCGCTCCTGCTCATTGCCGTTTGCCATGGCGTGAATCAGGGGTAGGGTGGCTTTGCCTTCGGCCAGATCGTCACCGACGTTCTTGCCCATGGTGTCGGCATCGCCCCGGTAATCCAGAACGTCATCCACCAGCTGGAAAGCCAGGCCCAGGTGCTTGCCATAGTCACGAAGCGCCTGTTCCTGACGGGCGTCGGCGCCGGCCAGCAATGCACCTGTGTGTGAGGCGGCTTCAAACAGCATGGCGGTCTTGTTGTGAATGACCTTCATGTACTGTTCTTCCGTGAGATCGGGATTCTTCACGTTCATCAGCTGCATGACTTCGCCCTCGGCGATCACGGCGGTCGCATGGGACAGAACGTTCATGATCGGAAGGCTTTCGAGTTCCACCATCATTTCGAATGCGCGGGCGTAGAGGAAATCACCTACCAGAACGCTTGGGGCATTGCCCCAGCGGGCATTGGCGGTGCTTCGGCCCCGGCGCATGTCCGACGTGTCCACCACGTCGTCATGGAGCAGGGTGGCGGTGTGCAGGAATTCGATCACGGCGGCCAGTTTCAGGTGGTCGTCACGGGTGTATCCCGCTGCCCGGCTGGAAAGCAGAACCAATAATGGTCTCAGTCGCTTACCGCCGCTTTCGATAATGTACTGGGCGATTTTTTCCACCAAAGGGACGTCGGAGGAGAGCCGCTGGATGATCAGGTCGTTCACGCGGCTGAAGTCCTCGGCCACGGTGTCGTATATGCGCTGGGCTGTCATGCGGCTTGTGAATCCCTTGCTACTGTTTCGAGGAAACGATTCTTGATAAATCGGGAAGGTCGCGGCAATGCTAGGTATTGCTGCCTACAGTGTCAACTTGGCTTGTATTGCAAAGCGCCTTTTCGTACAATCACGCGCCCAACTCATCCCAACCTGCGCTCCCTGCTATAGGGTCGCCAGAGCGCTTCCCTTAGAACCAGGTGGATAAGAGCAGGGATGGGTCAATCGCGGAGAACGTTAATGTACGCAGTTATTGTTAGCGGTGGTAAGCAACACCGTGTAAAAGAAGGCGAAACCCTGAAGCTGGAAAAGCTGGAAGTTGAAACCGGTGGTAACGTTGAGTTTGATCGCGTTCTGCTGATCGCCGATGGCGACAAGGTTCAGGTAGGCGCGCCGGTCGTTGATGGTGCCAAAGTGACAGCGGAAGTGGTTAGCCACGGTCGTCACGACAAGGTCCAGATCATCAAGTTCCGTCGTCGTAAGCACCACATGAAGCGTCAGGGCCACCGTCAGTGGTTCACTGAAGTCAAGATCACGGGTATCAAGGGCTGAGGCTCTCGAACCACCCCTTAAATCAGGAGGCTTGTAATGGCTCATAAAAAAGCAGCAGGTAGTACCCGTAACGGTCGCGATTCCGAGTCGAAACGACTTGGCGTGAAGCGCTACGGCGGCGAGTCTGTATCTGCAGGCAGCATCATCGTACGTCAGCGCGGAACCCGCTTCCACGCTGGTAATAATGTTGGCATTGGCAAGGACCATACCCTGTTCGCGAAAGCGGAAGGTCAGGTGAAGTTCGAAGTCAAAGGCCCGCAGAGCCGCAAGTTCGTGAGCATCGTTCCGGCTGCGTAAGCAGCGGCGATCCGGTTCTGTCGAACCTTGGGTAGCATTGATATCCTGATATAGTCAGTTATCAACGTTGCCCGGAGCCCCGCAAAGCTTCCTAGAGGCTGCGGGGCTTTTTAGTTTATGCGCGCAGCGCAAAGGGTTTATCCATGAAATTCGTAGACGAAGCCACCATCATCGTTGAGGCCGGAAAAGGCGGGCACGGGTGCCTCAGTTTCCGGCGTGAGAAATACGTCCCCAAGGGTGGTCCCGACGGCGGTGACGGCGGGGATGGCGGTTCCGTGTATCTGGAGGCGGATGAGGCGCTGAACACGCTGATTGATTACCGTTTCCAGCGCAAGCACAAGGCCCAGAATGGCGAGCCCGGCTCCGGGCGGAACTGCACCGGTACCAAGGGTGAGGATCTGGTTCTTCCGGTGCCGGTGGGTACCACGGTGGTCGACATGGATACTCATGAAGTGCTGGGTGACCTTACCCATGTCGGTCAGCGCCTCAAGGTGGCTCAGGCCGGGTTTCACGGGCTTGGCAATACCCGGTTCAAGTCCTCGGTCAATCGGGCGCCGCGCCAGACCACCAAAGGATCGGAGGGTGAGCTTCGGAACCTGAGGTTGGAGCTGAAGGTTCTTGCCGACGTTGGTTTGCTGGGGATGCCCAATGCGGGTAAGTCCACGTTCATCCGCTCGGTTTCGGCGGCGCGGCCCAAGGTCGCAGACTATCCGTTTACCACGCTCGTGCCCAATCTCGGTGTAGTGAGTGTTCAGGCTCACCAGAGTTTTGTTATTGCCGACATTCCCGGGCTGATCGAGGGTGCCGCCGAAGGTGCAGGCCTGGGTATCCGTTTTCTCAAGCATCTGGTGCGGACACGGTTGTTGCTTCACCTGGTTGATGTGGCGCCCTACGATGGCTCGTCGCCCGTGGAGTCCGTGCGTGCGATCGAGCACGAGCTGGAAAAGTTCAGCGAAACACTGGCGAACCGGGAGCGCTGGCTGGTGCTCAACAAGGTCGATATGATCGCCGAGGAGGATCGCGATGCCCGCTGCCAGGCCATTGTTGATGAGCTGAGTTGGGAGGGGCCGGTATTCCGTATCTCAGCGCTGAGTGGTGAAGGTACCAAGCCCCTGGTTCAGGCGGTCATGCGCTGGATCGAAGAGCAGGCCGAAGAAGAGGCGCAGAATCCGGAATTTGCGGAGCGCGAAGCTGCCCGCAGACGTCAGATGGACGAGGAAGCGCGCGCGCGGATTGAGTCCGAGCGCCAGGCCCGCCGGGCTGCCCGCCAGGATGACGATGATGATGACGACTTCGATGACGACGATTACGATGTCGAAGTGGTCTACGCCCCCGAGTGAGTCGAGAGAATTGCACGCATCATGAGTGAACGCACCCAGTTGCGCCAGGCTCGTCGTCTGGTCATCAAAATCGGAAGTGCCCTGCTGACCAACGACGGCAAAGGGCTGGATGTTGCGTCGCTGGGTTTGTGGGTTGATCAGATTGCAGAGCTGATTGAAAGCGGCGTTGAGGTGGTCATCGTGTCGTCCGGCTCCGTCGCCGAAGGCATGAGTCGACTGGGCTGGACCACTCGCCCCCAGCAACTGCACGAGTTACAGGCTGCCGCCGCAGTCGGTCAGATGGGATTGGTGCAGACCTGGGAAGCGCAGTTCAAACGCCATGGATTGCACGCGGCCCAGATCCTGCTGACGCACGATGATCTGTCTGATCGTAAGCGCTACCTGAATGGTCGCAGCACGCTCCGGGCGTTGCTGGATTTCGGGGTAGTCCCCATCGTGAACGAAAACGATACGGTGGTCACCGATGAAATCCGCTTTGGTGACAACGATACTCTGGGGGCCCTGGTGGCCAATCTAATTGAGGCCGACGGCCTGATCATACTGACTGATCAGCTTGGTCTGTTCGACAAGGATCCCCGCAAGCATGCCGATGCAAGCTTGGTCACCGAGCGCAAGGCCGGCGATCATGAGCTTGACGCGATGGCCGGTGGTGGTGCCGGCGCGCTGGGCCGAGGCGGCATGCTGACCAAGCTCAGGGCGGCCCGGCTGGCGGCGCGGTCCGGTGCTTTTACCGTGATTGTTGGCGGCCGGATCGAAGGCGTGATCACCCGCCTCCGCCAGGGCGATGTCATTGGCACGCTTTTGCTGCCCGAACAGGGGCGCATTGCGGCCCGTAAGCAGTGGTTGGCCAGCCACCTGCAAACACGGGGTCAACTGACTCTTGATGATGGCGCTGTAAAAGTGGTCTGTCTTGGAGGTCGGAGCCTGCTGCCGGTCGGTGTGAAAGGTGTTTCAGGGCAGTTTCGTCGGGGCGAGATGGTGTCCTGTGTCGATCAAAAGGGCAGAGAGATCGCCCGTGGGCTGGTGAATTACGGTGCGGATGAGGCCCGTGCGATTGCGGGGCGTTCCAGCGACAGGATTATCGAAGTGCTGGGTTATGTTTCCGGCGAGGAGATGATTCATCGCGATAACCTGGTCATCGTGTAGGGAATTCGGAAGCTAAAAAAACCGGCCAAGAGGCCGGTTTTTTATGCTTCTGAAGAAAAATCCGCTTACGCGCTCTTCAGAGACTTGATTCGGGCACTCAGGCGGCTCTTGCTGCGAGCAACCTTGTTCTTCGCGAAAATGCCCTTGTTGACCATGCTGTCCAGAATCGGCTGAGCCTGCTGGAAGGCAGCCTGAGCTTCTTCGTAGTTGCCAGCTTCAATCTTGGACTGAATCTTTTTCATGTAAGTACGAGCCATAGAACGCAGGCTTGCGTTGTGCTTGCGGTTCTTCTCGTTCTGACGTGCGCGCTTCTTGGCTTGCGGGGAATTTGCCACCGTAAAACTCCTGAAAATCTAAAATTCGTTGCTGAATGATTCGTTACATCGCGGGCGCGCCAAAACCAGCGCGTCGAAATAAATGACGCGAAACTATGCCGCTGAAACCCGCAGATGTCAAGACCGAAACCTATTTCATGCCCCGGCACCAAAGGCCTGTGATAAACTCGCCGCTCACTGGATGCGGGCGCCCGGGCTGGACTAGTATTTCCCGAGATGCCGCGCCAACTTGTCGTTTAATCCCTGGCCAGAGCCTTCATGTCGTCGGAACCCGAAACCACTACCGCGAAAAAATCCTTGCCGAAAGCGCCGGGTCTGTTGCGCTCCTCCGGGCTGGTGGGGGCCATGACCATGCTGTCCCGGGTGTTGGGTCTGGTTCGGGATATGGTGATTGCCCGTTATTTCGGGGCCGGTGCGGGGGCGGACGCCTTCTTTGTTGCCTTTAAAATCCCGAACTTCCTTCGTCGGCTGTTTGCGGAAGGCGCTTTCTCCCAGGCTTTTGTCCCGGTGCTGTCGTCCTACAGGGAAGGGCAGCCTGTCTCTGAGGTAAAGCGCCTGGTGGATGCCGTGGCTGGCTCATTGGGGCTGATCCTGCTTGCCGTTACTTTGATTGCCATGCTGGGGTCGCCGGTGCTGACTGCCATCTTCGCGCCGGGCTTTCTGGACGATACCGTGAAGTTTGACCTCACCAGTGACATGCTGCGCATCACCTTCCCCTATTTGCTGCTGATTTCGTTGACCGCATTCGCCGGCGGCATTCTTAACAGCTATGACCGGTTCGCAGTGCCGGCCTTCACGCCAGTTCTGCTCAATCTGGCCATGATCGGTGCAGCTATCTATCTGACGCCGCTGATGGACGAGCCGGTGATGGCGTTGGCCTGGGGCGTATTCATTGCTGGCGCGTTGCAGCTGTTCTTCCAGATGCCTTTCCTGATGCGTCTGGGACTGATGCCGCGACCACGAATCGACTACCGGCATGAGGGCGTCAGCCGCATTCTGAAGCTGATGGCGCCCGCGTTGTTCGGTGTCTCAGTCAGTCAGATCAACCTGTTACTTGATACGGTGCTGGCGTCGTTCCTGCAGACTGGCAGCGTGTCCTGGCTCTACTATTCCGACCGGTTGTCGGAATTGCCGTTGGGCGTCTTCGGGATCGCGATCGCTACAGTGATTTTGCCCAGTCTGTCCCGCAAGCATGCAGCGGACTCCGTCGACCAGTTTGCCGCCACCCTCGATTGGGCGGTCCGTGCGGTTCTGCTGATTGGTTTACCTGCCGCTCTTGCCCTGGCCCTGCTGGCCGAGCCCCTCATCGCCACGCTGTTCTATTATGGTGAGGTGACCGATCGGGATGTGGTGATGTCGGCCCAGAGTCTGCGTGCGTACTCGGCGGGGCTTCTGGCGTTCATGCTGATCAAGGTACTGGCGCCGGGTTTTTTCGCCCGCCAGGATACCCGTACGCCAGTCAAGATCGGTGTTATCGCCATGGTCGCCAACATGGTGTTCAACCTAATCCTCGTGTTCCCGCTCGCCCATGCCGGGTTGGCGCTGGCTACCTCGCTGTCGGCCTGGTTAAACGGGTTCCTGCTCTGGCGGGGCCTGCGCAAGGAAGGTGCTTGGCAGAGTCAGTCGGGCTGGCCGCGTTTCCTGGTGCAGATCGGGGTCGCCAACCTCGCGCTGGCGCTCACCATTCTCTGGCTCAAGGCACCGGTAAGCGTTTGGCTGGCCGCTGGCGGATATCAGCGTGCCGCTGACATGGCGGTGCTCGTGGGGGCTGGCGTGGCGGTCTATTTCCTGGCGCTCGGGCTGACGGGCGTGAGGGTAAGACATTTTCGCCAGAGGTAAGGTATAATCGCGCGTTTTCTCACCAGCGTTCCCCGGCTCGCCGCTTTCCTGAGACATTGGAAGGGCGAGGCGGGGCGCTGAAAGCCAGCTGGCAATTGAAGGTTCGCATTGCATGCGTCTGATCCGAGGCCTGACTAACCTGACAGCGCTGTCCCGTCACGAGGCTTCCCCCCTCGCGAACGGGTGTGTGGCGACCATCGGCAATTTCGATGGGGTGCACATTGGCCACAGGACCATTCTGGAACAGGTGAAGGAAAAAGCGGCCAGCCTGGGCCTGCCTTCCGTGGTCATGGTGTTCGAACCCCAGCCCAGGGAGTTCTTTCAGGGTGCCGAGGCGCCTCCGCGCCTGATGTCCTTCAGGCAGAAGTTCGAGGCGCTGACCGCCGCGGGGATCGATTACGTGCTCTGCCTGCATTTCAACGGCCGCTTCCGTCGTCTGACAAGCCGGGAGTTCATTGATACGGTTCTGGTAAATGGCCTCGGTGTGCGCCATCTCGTGGTGGGCGACGATTTCCGGTTTGGCTGCGACCGTACCGGCGATTTCATGTTGCTACGCGAGGCCGGCGAATCGCTGGGCTTTACCGTGGAGAATACCCGGACAGTGACCATCGAGGGTGAGCGGGTAAGCAGTACCCGGATTCGCGAACGCCTCAAGGCCGATCGGCTGATCGATGCCGAAGAGCTTCTGGGCCATTCCTACCGGATCCGTGGTCGTGTCGTTTATGGGCGCCAGCTCGGTCGGCAGATCGACGCGCCGACGGCAAATATCCTGTTGAAGCGCATGGCGCCGCTGCAAGGTGTCTATGTGGTGAGCACGACCCTGGATGACGGTTCGGTCTACGACGGTGTTGCCAACATTGGCCTGCGCCCGACGGTGGACGGCAAACAGCCCGCTCTGGAAGTGCACCTGTTTGACTTTGCTGGCACACTTTACGGTCGCCAGATCGACGTCGTGTTCCGTCACGGGCTGCGGGACGAAATCAAATTCGGTTCTGTCGATGCCCTGAAGGAACAGATTGCCCGTGACTTCAGCGATGCCCGGGCCTGGATCGCCGATAATGGATCCGCTCGGGCGGCACATTGAAAACCCGTGGTTGCGGCCCACACATAACTGAATACTGACCCAAACTGACCAAAAGAGTACGCACACAGACCATGAGCGACTACAAGCACACCCTGAATCTGCCGGAAACCGCCTTCCCGATGCGCGGCAACCTGGCCAAGCGTGAGCCGGACATGCTCAAGCGCTGGCAGGACCTCGACGTGTACGGCAACCTGCGCAAGCAGCGCGAGGGGCGGGACAAATTCGTTCTTCACGATGGCCCTCCCTATGCCAACGGCAGCATTCACATTGGTCATGCGGTCAACAAGATTCTGAAAGACATGATCGTCAAGTCGCGCAGCTTCATGGGCTATGATGCGCCCTACGTGCCGGGCTGGGACTGTCATGGCCTGCCCATTGAGCACAAAGTGGAGCAGGAAATCGGTAAGGCCGGTGTGAAGGTCGATTACAAGACCTTCCGTCAGGCCTGTCGTGACTATGCGACCAAGCAAATTGCCGGTCAGAAAGAGGACTTCATTCGCCTGGGGGTCATGGGCGAGTGGGATAAACCTTATCTGACCATGGATCCAAAGGTCGAAGCGGGTATTGTTCGTGCGCTTGGAAAAATCGTTGCCAAGGGGCACCTGGTTCGGGGCTACAAGCCGGTTTACTGGAGTGTGGTGGGTCAGTCCGCACTGGCGGAAGCGGAGGTTGAGTACCAGGACAAGACCTCGACCCAGATTGACGTGCGTTTTACCGCCGTCGATCAGGCAAAGGCGTTGTCCCTGTTTGGCACCGATAAGGGCGAAGGCGATGTGTCGGTGGTTATCTGGACCACCACGCCCTGGACTATTCCGGCCAACCAGGCCGTCTCCCTGAACGCAGAGTTTCAGTACGCACTGGTGCAGGTGGATGTCGGCGCAGGTCCCGAACGCCTGATCCTCTCGGCTGATATGGTGGACGGCATCATGAGCCGTTGGGAGGTTGAGGGCCATGAGGTGCTGGCGACCTGTTCCGGGGCTGACCTCGAGCATCTGGCCCTTCAGCATCCGTTCTACGACAAGCAGGTGCCGGTCATCCTGGGCGATCATGTATCGACCGAGGCAGGTACCGGGGCGGTCCATACCGCCCCTGACCACGGCATGGAAGATTTCGAGGTCGGCAAGGCCTACAACATTGATACTCTCAATCTGGTCCAGGCGGATGGTACTTACACCAGCGCGGCCGGCGAATTGGCCGGGGTGCATGTGTACAAGGCCGATGAGCCGGTCTGTGCTGCGCTGACCCGTGAGGGCAAGCTGGTGCGTTCCGAGAAGTTCCGCCACAGCTATCCCCATTGCTGGCGGACCAAGACGCCGCTGATCTATCGGGCTACGCCCCAGTGGTTCATCAGCATGGACAAGCAGCACTTGAGAGCGGATGCGCTCGAAGCCATCAAGGGTGTGCGCTGGGTGCCGTCCTGGGGGCAAAACCGCATTGAAGCCATGTTTCAGCAGTCTCCGGACTGGTGCATCTCGCGCCAGCGGACCTGGGGTGTGCCGATCACGCTGTTCATCCATAAAGAAACCCAGGAGCTGCACCCGGATACCCAGAATCTTATCGAGAAGGTCGCCCAGGAAATCGAAGTGGGTGGCATTGATGCCTGGTACGACATCGAGCCGGCCGCGTTTTTGGGCGCAGATGCCGATCAGTACGAAAAGGTTACCGATACTCTGGATGTCTGGTTTGATTCCGGTGTGACGCACGAATCCGTACTTCGGGTCCGTGAAGAGCTCGGTCAGTTTCCGGCGGATATGTACCTCGAGGGCTCCGACCAGCATCGAGGCTGGTTCCAGTCGTCGCTGAAGACGTCCATTGCCATGAACGGTGTGGCGCCATACAAGCAGGTCCTGACGCACGGTTTCACCGTGGACGGCAAAGGGCACAAGATGTCCAAGTCTCTCGGTAACGTGATTGCACCCCAGGAGGTCATGAACGAGCTGGGTGCCGACATCCTGCGGTTGTGGGTTGCGGCGACCGATTACAGCGGTGAGATGACGGTGTCCAAGGACATCCTGC
Source organism: Marinobacter sp. F4206 (assembly GCF_019392195.1). Classification (NCBI taxonomy): domain Bacteria; kingdom Pseudomonadati; phylum Pseudomonadota; class Gammaproteobacteria; order Pseudomonadales; family Marinobacteraceae; genus Marinobacter; species Marinobacter liaoningensis. Next base: position 29,533 of record NZ_JAHXKI010000005.1, on the reverse strand, counting down.
GCCAGACTGCCGATGGCTATCGCCGGATCCGGAACACCTCCCGCTTCCTGCTGAGCAACCTCAACGGGTTTGATCCCGAACAGCACATGGTGGCGCCGGAGGATATGATCGCGCTGGATCGCTGGATGGTGGATCGTGCCCTGCAGCTGCAGAACGAGTTGCACGAGGATTATCAGAATTACGCCTTCCTGCGCATCTACCAGAAGGTGTACAACTTCTGCGAGGCGACTCTGGGTGGTTTCTACCTGGATATCATCAAGGACCGCCAGTACACCACACCGGCCGACAGCCTTCCGAGGCGCTCATGCCAGACCGCGTTGTATCATGTTGCCGAGGCTCTGGTGCGCTGGATTGCCCCGATTCTCAGCTTCACCGCAGACGAAATCTGGCAGCATCTGCCAGGCCAGCGTGGCGACACCGTGTTCTACGAGACCTGGTACGATGGTCTCGCCGAGCTGCCGGAAACGGCGGAGCTCGGCCGGGACTACTGGCGCGAGATCTACAGCGTCAAAGAGGCGGTCAACAAGTGTCTGGAAGAGGCCCGCGCTCGAGGCGAGATCAAGGGGTCGCTGAGCGCGGAAGTCACGCTTTTCTGTGAGGGTGATCTGGCGGCGAACCTCAAACACCTTGGTGAAGAGCTTCGCTTCGTACTGATCACTTCGGAGGCAACGGTGAAGCCGGCGTCCGAAGCCGGTGATGCCGAGCTCACCGGCCACGAAGGATTGCGTGTGGCGGTAGCACCCGCCACCCATGCCAAGTGCGAGCGTTGCTGGCACCACCGGGAAGACGTAGGCCGTAATGACAAATACGTGGACCTGTGCGCCCGGTGTGTGACCAACGTGGAAGGGCCCGGTGAAGCCCGTTCGTTTGCCTGATGGACTCGACCATGACTGAGCCGGCAGGCGGGTCCAAGTTGAAGTGGCTGTGGCTGGCGGTGCTGGTGATCGTGCTGGACCTGGGGACCAAGGCGTTGGCCACCGCTATGTTGACCTACGGCGACCCGGTGCCGGTGATGCCCATGTTCAACCTGACCCTGCTGCACAATACGGGCGCCGCCTTCAGCTTCCTGGCAGAGGCCGATGGCTGGCAGCGCTGGTTCTTTGTGGCACTGGCCCTGGTGGTCAGTACCGTGCTGATTGTCTGGCTGAGGAAACTCCAGCGGCATGAAACCTGGGTGGCGGTTGCCATCGTACTGATCCTTGGCGGGGCACTCGGTAACGTCTACGACCGTGTTGTTCATGGTTACGTTGTCGATTTCCTGCACTTTTACTGGCAGGACTGGCATTTCCCCGCCTTCAACTTGGCGGACACGGCCATTACCATCGGCGCCGCCATGATGATCCTTGATATGTTTCGCAAACCCGCCGACTCGGACGGGGATGCCGAAAGGAGTGACGAGCGCTCATGAAAGAATTGCCTGTAGACAAAGGTACCCGCGTCAAGCTGCACTTTGCCCTGAAATTTCCGGACGGCGAGGTTATCGATTCCACGTTCGAGAAAGAACCGGCCACGCTGGAAATTGGCGACGACAACCTCCCGGAGAACTTCGAGGCCTACCTGATGGGCATGAAGGCCGGAGAGCGTAAAAGTTACGAGGTGCCGCCGGAGAAAGCCTTTGGTCAGCACAATCCGAACAATCTCCAGACCTTCAAGCGTCACGAGTTCAGTGCCGACATGGTGCTCGAACCGGGCGTAATGATCTCCTTTGCTGACGCTCGCCAGAGCGAACTTCCGGGCGTCGTCAGCCGTGTCGAAGGCGACGAAGTGGAGGTGGACTTCAATCACCCGCTTGCGGGGCGTACACTGACTTTCGAAGTGGAAATCATTGACGTCGAGCCGGCGAGGCCGACGCACTGACGCAAGCACGGTCTATTCAACACCAGCGGGAAGTTACCATGCAGATCCGACTCGCCAATCCTCGCGGCTTTTGTGCCGGCGTGGATCGCGCCATCGAAATCGTCAATCGCGCCCTGGATGTGTTTGGCGCGCCGATCTACGTGCGGCACGAGGTGGTCCACAACAAATTCGTGGTCGACAACCTGCGCAATCGCGGCGCCATCTTCGTGGACGAATTGGACGAAGTGCCCGATGACAAACTGGTGATCTTCAGTGCGCACGGGGTCTCCCAGGCCGTCCAGAATGAAGCGGCTCGTCGGGGGCTCAAGGTTTTTGATGCCACCTGTCCGCTGGTCACCAAAGTGCACATGGAAGTCATGCGCTACAGTCGTGACGGCCGCGAGTGCATTCTCATCGGCCACCATGGCCATCCCGAAGTGGAAGGCACCATGGGTCAGTATGACCACAGCAACGGGGGTGACATCTATCTGGTTGAAGACGAGGCGGATGTCGCCAAGCTTGCAGTCAAAGATGCCACACGGCTGTCCTACGTGACCCAGACAACCCTTTCAATGGACGACACCGCCCGGGTCATCGACTCCCTGCGGGAGAAATTCCCCCAGATCGAAGGCCCTCGGAAGGATGACATCTGCTACGCCACCCAGAACCGCCAGGATGCCGTGAAACAGCTCGCCGGTGACTGCGACCTGATGCTGGTGGTGGGTTCGCCCAACAGCTCCAACTCCAACCGCCTGCGTGAATTGGCAGAGCGGATGGGAACCCCCGCCTATCTGATCGACGAAGCGGCCCAGATCGACCCAGAGTGGCTGGATGGCAAAACCGCCGTCGGAGTCACGGCCGGAGCGTCCGCGCCGGAAGTGCTGGTGAACGATGTAATTGCACGTCTGCAGGATCTCGGCGGCAGCGTTCCGGAGGAGATTGCCGGGCGCGAGGAGAACATTGTGTTCTCCATGCCGAAAGAGTTGCGGATTGATGCTGTCGAGGTTTCCTGACCTCGACAGCATTTGAACACCATCACATCTTTTTCTTTGCTCTAACCGCTTATCCCTCGTATAAATCCGCTTGTCGCCTCTTAGTGGTACTACGTTTTGCCGTTGTTTAGTGTGGCAAAACGTAATAATGGAAGTGGATTATGTCTGGCAGCTCAAAAAACCTTAAATATTCGGGATTCACTCTCATCGAATTGATGGTGACGATCGCAGTGCTGGCTATTTTGGTCACCGTTGCGGTTCCTTCGTTCCGCAATATCATCATTTCCAACAGTGTCAGTTTTGACCGTGACGAATTCTTCAGCTTGGTTGCGTTTGCTAGGAGCGATGCGATCAAGCGGGGCACGGCGGTCACTATCTGTAAATCAAGTGATGGTTCAACTTGCGACGACAGTCTCGCCTGGAGCGACGGATGGTTGGCCTTTCATGACGCTGACGGCGATGGTGTAAAGGAGACCGGAGATGACCCCGTTCGCTCTCGAGGCGCCCTTGATGCGCAAGTGGCTGTGAGTCACGGCGGTGCGGCGGACCGGATAACCTACGGTAGTCGAGGCTTGATTCTCAGAGGGCAAGGTCTTGTCACGTTCTCGCATTCCGCGGGCAGTCAATTTGATCGCACAGTTGATATCGGTGTAACCGGTCGCGCATCCAAGGGTTGATCACACATGAAAATTTCACCTCAGAAGGGATATGGTCTGGTAGAGGTTCTGGTAGCGGTTCTGGTGTTGGCTATCGGCTTGCTTGGTTTGGCTGGGTTGCAGACACAAAGTCTACGTTTCAACAATGAGGCCTACTTCCGGACTCAGGCCACCCTGCTGGCCATGGATATGGCTGACCGGCTGCGGTCCAACTTCGAAACAGCCCGGACTACTCCTGGAAGCTACACGTTTGCAAAGAACGAAACAGTGCCAACCTCAGTGACTGATTGCACCTCTAGTGCCTGTTCACCTGCTCAATTGGCGCAGTACGACTTTAAACAATGGAAAGAACGCGCCCAGACTCTGCTACCTGGCGCCGAGGTGGCTGTGACCCCTGACGCCCTGGGGACAGCCACACCCTGGCAGGGATACACAATCCAGATTGAATACAGCAGCACCGAGAACAATAGTGACCCGCAGCTATTCCAGTACAGGGTGAAAATCTGATGATCATGAACAGATACATTTCGAGAATGCAAAGACACCAAGCCGGGCTCTCACTCATTGAGCTGATGATTGCCCTCGTTCTGGGGCTTTTTTTATCGGCCGGCGTGATTACTATTTTTATTTCGGCTAAACAGGACTACCAGGTTCAGGATGCCATCTCACAGGTTCAGGAAAACGGTCGGTTTAGTCTGGAGTTTTTGTCCAGAGATATCCGGATGGCCGGGTTTTCGGGGTGCACCAACGAAATGCCCACCGCGAATTCTATTGAAAATGCCCCTGCCTCTGTGGGCAGTTTCGAGGAAGGGATTGAGGGCTTTGATGGCGATACTGGCACTCTACCAGCCGCTCGCTTCCCCAAGGCCCTGTCGAACTCCGACGCCATCATCCTGCACGTTGCGGATATGGGGTCCGAGCTGGTCGTCAATAATCATAACCCCAATGCCGCTCAGATTGATGTCACCAACGCGCACTCCTTCAAGCCGGGTGCGATCATGATGATTGTCGATTCCAATTGCTCGAATCGCGGCATTTTTGTCATGTCCGGCCCCACCAACACCAACGATAATGCTGAAAATGTCGTTCACAACACGGGTAAGAAGTTTACTTACGGTAGCGTCTCCAACGTTGAAAATTGCAGTAAGGCGCTCAAGGGGGAATACACCTGTGCGGATCAGTCCGGAGCCTCGTCGACCGCTTATACCGATGGTTCAAGCGTCTTCTCGATTACCAGCGTGGGTTATTACATCCGGGATCCTGCCCAGGATGCCACGTTGACCTCACCTACTCTTTACAGAGTCAATTTCTCAAGTGAGTTCGATACCGCTGGAACGGATGTCTATCAGCCGTTAGTTGAAGGCGTGTCCGATCTGGACGTCCTGTATGGCGTTTACGATGAGACGGCGGATACCTTGCAGTATAAGACTGCGGACGCGGTGACTACCGCTGATGAGTGGCAGAGCGTGACGACTGTCAGGCTAGAGGTTGAGGCGGAGAGCTTGACGGCAGTTGAGGGTGCGCCGATACAACGAGAGTACGTGCGCACGGTGAAGCTGAGGAATCGAGGATGAAATTGATGGTTTCCCAAAAAGGCAGTGTCCTGATTGTCAGCCTGGTCTTTCTGTTGCTTTTAACGATAGTGGGTGTCAGTGCGATGAATATGACGAGTCTGGAAGAACGGATGGCTGGCAACTTCCGGGATCACGATCTGGCGTTCCAGGCAGCGGAGGCCGCCCTGTTGGATGGTGAGGAATTCGTCGAGAATACCTTCGACATTACTCAGGCATACACCGATCCGGCCTGTTCCGGGTCGTCCTGCTACTCCTCATCCTGCACCGGTGGCCTTTGTTTTAATGGTACCTTCGATAACTCCTCAACGCCCGTCGCCGACTGTCAATCCGGCACGACGAAAGAATGGGAGGACAGTTCTATCTGGTCTACCAGTTCGAAGACCCGTGCTTCTTCAGACCAGATCACGGGAACGGTTGAAGATGCCCGATATATTGTTGAATTCCGTTGTTTTATGCCTAGAGATCCCGCGAACCCCGATCCAGATCCGGACGTATTTGCCCAATGGTCTCCTGCTTTTCGTATTACCGCCGTGGCGAGCGGATCATCAACCGATTCTGTGGTAATGCTGCAGTCGATCTACAAACTCGTTAACTGATGCGGGCCTTGGAGGATATGTACATGGGAATCAAGTTGAAGACCTTTGCAACAGCCGCCCTGATATCGGCAGCATCAGTCGCATCTGCTGTTACAGTAAATTCGGACTCCCTGAGTTCGGCTGATTTCACTCAACAGCCGCCTGTGCTTACCGCGAGAGAGACACCGTTGGTAATGCTCGGTCTGTCTGTTGATAATCAGTTGTTTTATAAGGCTTATGCTGACTATACCGACATTGATAGTGACGGTGTGATCGAGACAAGCTATGACGACTCCTTCGATTACTACGGCTATTTCGACGCCGATTGGTGTTACACCTACGATACTTCAGCGAAAGCTTTCTCGCCGAATGCCGAAGCTTCGGGAGCTAACAGCCACTCCTGTAGCGGGTCCAGTGACTGGAGCGGCAACTTCCTGAACTGGGCAACAATGACCCGAGTGGATGTGTTACGAAAAGTGCTCTACGGCGGTAAGCGCGCCGTTGATACCGACGATTCCACGATTCTCGAAAGGGCCTATATTCCAAGCGACGTGCATGCGTTCGCGAAAGTATATTCCGGCTCGGACATCAGCGACTATCTGCCGGACAGCTACAACGGAGGAACTGACAACGCGGTGACCCTCTGTAACGTCTCGTCGGCACACCCTTACGGTAGTACGAGTGCCCCCCAGATCAGGATCGCGAAGGGAGAACACCGCCGTTGGTCTATTAACGAATTTGTTCAGTGCCAATGGGATGAACTTGAAAACAGCCCCAAAGTGGCTGATCGGCTCAACAAGGATTCCGAGCAGCAGGTCCGGGTGAAGGCGTGCGTGGCGGGAAAGGACGCTGACAGCGATTCATGCAGGACCTACACCGCTGGCAATGCGAAGCCAGTTGGTTTGCTTCAGCAATATGGTGAGAGCGGTGACCTCAAATTCGGTTTGATTAGCGGTAGCTATGACAAATACGTCGCTGGTGGGGTTCTGCGAAAGAATATTGGCATGTTTGGTGGCAACGACGACCCAACAGACGATGAGATTGATCTGAACAACGGTACGTTCAGGGACGTTGACGGCATCGTGTCTACTTTGGACGCTATTCGTATCATAGGTTGGCAAGGAAGTCGGTATGAGTATGGGACGTTATCGGACAACGCGACAGATGCGCAAAAAACGGCAGCCTGTAGTAAGCCAGGAATAGCCATTGACGATTTCGAAGATGGCACCGCTAAATGCAGGGATTGGGGCAATCCGGTATCGGAGATCTATGCAGAGGCCGTCCGATATTTCGCAGGGGCCACGAGTGCCTCAGCTGCTTTTTCAACAGACAATGACGACTCCTATATTTCTGCCCTGAGCGAGGCCACTTGGCCGAGCTCCCTGAATGTAAATGCTCTCAATGCTGACTCCCGTTGTGCTGCGTGCTCTATCATTATGATCTCTTCGGGGGTTGCGTCATTTGATGGCGACGATTTGAGCTCGGTCTCCAGTATTGAGGGCCTCTCCGGTACCAGCGACCTCTCGGCCAAAACCAACGCGGTTGGGGCGGCAGAGTACGGTACTTTCCCTCAGGACTTCCTGATTGGGAAGGAAGATGGTGTTACGGATGCTGGCAATGATGGGCTCTGCACCTCGAAAAACCTGGACAGTCTGAGCAAAGCGCTGGGTATCTGTCCGGAAGCTCCGGCTCTGCAAGGCAGTTACCAGATCGCAGGTCTTGCCAGTCACGCCAAGACGACAGACCTCAGGACTGATACAGGTATGGACGGTAACCAGACCGTCGATACCTATGGCGTTGAGCTTTCAGAGTCGGTTCCTTCTTTTGAAATTCCTGTTGGCGAGGGCTCCATTCGATTCCTTCCTGCATGTCAGTCCAAGAAGACAAATTCCAGTGACTGGTTGCCTTGCAGTCTTTTCGATGTGGAGATAGTTGCGACGGAATCCAATGCGGATGGCGATCTCGTATCCGGTACCCTGTTGTTCCACTGGGAAGACTCGTCGTGGGGCAACGACTATGACCTTGACGGTAGTCAGGTCATCAGTTTCTGCGTCGGCGGCTCTGAGTCAGGCTGTGACAGTGGCGGCACGGATACCCGGTCCAGCGCGACTTACGATGTCCAGGTCCCGAATGGACAATTGAGAATTTCCCAGGGCGTCGCCTACACAGCCGCCGGGTTTGATTTGCGCTTTGGCTATGTCGTCACTGGCAGTCAGGGTGAGAATGGTATCAGCGACTGGCTTGAGCGCCCAGGCGGCGAGAATCGGAACGATCTGTGTCAGCTTTCTGTAACTGGTACCGATGGTCTGCCATACCTGCCCATACCAGGGAATGGCGATTCGGCTTCCATTGGCTGCGGAAGCGGTGATAAATACGATTACCTGCCGGTATCGGAGCTTTACTTGCCGGGCTCTTCGGGTGCCACCAAGCTTCTGGATAAGCCGCTTCTTCTGGCGGCCAAATACGGTGGCTTCCGGGATCTCGACGACAGTGGCGATCCAACCTTTGAAAGCTCGAGCACAGATACTCGTGAGTGGGATTTGGTGAATAACCGCACTGGGGCTAACGGCTCAGACGGTGTGCCCGACAATTACTTTTATTCCAGTAACCCGGGGCTTCTTTCCAGTCAGTTGCAGCGGGTTTTCGAGGCATTGGTTGCCCGTACGGCATCAGGCACCAATGCGGCGGTTGTCGCGAATAGCAGTTCCGGGGTGGGGGCAGTTTATCAAGCGCTCTATCAGCCGCAGTATTCGGTTGGCAACAAAACAGTGACCTGGACCGGAACGCTTCGAGCAGTCTTTATCGACAATTATGGTTTCCTGAGAGAAGACTCCAACGGAAACGATCAGCTTGACGATTACAGCACGGACAAAATAGTCCAGTTGGAGTTCGACTCGAATCTGGAGAAGACCTATGTCCAGCGGTATAGCCTCTCCAGCAGTTTCCAGTTGGTGCCCGAAGGACTTCCTGTAGAGCTCAATGAGCTGGATTCGATCTGGAATGCGGTTGATCAATTGGCGGCTGTGTCTTCACCCGAGGAACAGCGGGCAAATTACGCCAATGTTGACAATAACCGCCGCTATATCTTCACCGCCATTGATGACAATGGCGATAATGAAGTCGATCAAATTGACACTGTTCCTTTTATTAGCAGTCAGGCCGGAAGCCTGAAGCAATATTTAGGGCTCCCAGGTGCGACGGACACCGACGTCGAGAACCTGATTGATTTTCTGCGTGGCAAGGAAGTCGCAGGCTTCCGCGGTCGATCAATAGATTATGATGGTGACGGTACCGATGAGGTATGGCGTCTTGGAGATATTATTCACTCGACGCCGGCAGTTGTTGCGACTCCGAAGGACAATTACGACACACTGTACAGCGATACTACCTATGAGGCCTTTGCTGATCAGTATCGAAACCGGCGTCAAGTCGTCTATGTCGGTGCCAACGACGGCATGATTCACGCTTTCAACGGCGGATACTGGAACGCTGCTTCCCGTAAGTTTTCTACTCAGCCTCCTTCCGGGGTTGCTGCCAACCACCCGTTGGGTCAGGAGCTGTGGGCTTATGCTCCGGCTAACCTGCTTCCGCATTTGCGGTGGCTGGGTGAGCTGGATTATCAGCACGTCTACTACATGGATGGCGAGCCGATGGTTTTTGACGCCAACATCTTTCCGGCCGATGCGACGCACCCTCACGGTTGGGGGACGGTAATGGTCATGGGGATGCGCTTTGGCGGCTCGCCAATTGAGGTTGAAGTCGACAGTGCTTCACGCGTCATGAGGTCTGCGTATGTTGTCTTCGATGTCACTGATCCGGAGCAGGCACCTGTTCTGCTCGGTGAGGTGACCGCGCCGGAGCTTGGTTTCACGTTGAGTAAGCCGGCTTTGGTAAAAAATCGTCAGCCCTCAACGGATACGGCAAGCCTCGGTGACTGGACCGCGCCCTCGGTTAACGACTGGTATCTTGTCCTCGGTAGCGGGCCTCGGGGAGCAACTGCGCGTAGCGCAGCAGACAGCGATCAGGCGCCGAAGATGTTTGCCATTGATCTGGAACAGTTGGTTGACAGCTCTGCGACGACCGCTTCTTCCACTGACTATTTCGTCACGATATCGGGTGCGGATCCACTAACGCTCGGTTCCGCTCAAGGCTTTGTGGGTGGTATCGAAGTTGCTGATTGGGATCGCAATAACAGCGATGACGCCGTTTATGTGACCACTGTGGATAATGCCGCCAGTGGCGGTGAGCCAGGAGGACGCCTGTATCGTCTTCTCATCGAAGACAATCAGGGAGCCTCTACAGCAAGTTACGGGATCTCTGGCGCAATTCTTGGTCAAATGATGAATGCCGGAAGGCCACTCCAAGCAGCACCGACAGTTGTGAGAGACACGTTCGGGGACCGTTGGATACTCGTCGGGTCCGGCAAGTTGCTTGTGCCGGCGGATAACGAGCTAATGGATCAACAGTACTTTTACGGGATTAAAGAACCTCGAGACTCTTCGAGCGGTGAGCTAACCTATAGTTCTGTGACCCCAGGCAGTCTGTATGACTCGACGGATGTGGGTGTCTTTGAGGGTAGTGGCGAGGTTAGGGACATCTCCTCTGGAACTGCCACTACACTGTCTATTGGTTCGGATGAAATAAACTATTTCTCGGATCTTGAGAGTGCTTTGCGTGGTTACCCGGGCTGGATACGTCGATTACAGAATCCCAGTTTCGCACCCAGCGGCAGGGTAACGGGCAGCGCAACCCTGAATCCCTCGAATAGGCAGAGTTTTGCCTTCACCGAATACGTACCGCCGGCACTGAGCTGTGAACTGGACGGAGAGAGTTTCCTTTATGCGCTTTCCATCCTGACCGGGACATCGACTCCCTATGCGCCCTTATCCACGTCAGATGAATATGTGGTTAATGACAAGGAGCTTTCGCAAAGTGTAGTGAGTATCGGTTCGGGCTTTGCGTCTGAAGTCACTTTCCACCAGGGAGGTTCGGGCACGCTGCGAGCCATAACCAATATGTCGACCGGCGCCATTCGTTCGGATGAGGTCTTCACTTCGGCGCCGGCCAGTGGACGGCAGTCCTGGCGTCAAATTGAATCAGTTTCATTCTAAGCGGGAAAAATATGAAAATGCAGCGCGGTTTTACCTTAATCGAACTGATGATCGTGGTGGCAATAATCGGCATTATTGCCGCCATCGCTTACCCGAGTTACCGGGATTCGGTTACAAAGACGCAGAGGACTGACGCAAAGGTCACGATATCAAAGTTGTCAGCTGCCCAGGAGCGGTTTTATACGCGCCAGGCGCCAGCGACCTATGCTGCGGATTTCCGGACATTACTAAACGATACTTCAATAGCTTCAGGTACCACCACGATCACCTCCGATGAGGGGTACTATAACATCACGCTGGCAAATAGCAGTTGCTCTGAGACTGTCGGCTCAAACACCGTTTACACATGTTTCAGCTTGACTGCGCAACCTGTAGCGGGTGGTCCGCAGTCGGACGACACTGACTGTTGGAAAATCACCCAGACACAGGTTGGCAAATCCGCTCTCAATAAAGCAGGCACCGCCAATGACTCCTGCTGGTAGCGCCTGAGGTCTCAGCAACTGATTGGGTTCCCAGGTGTTTTCTCAACGAGGCCGTCGCCGTCATAGTCGACGGCCTTTCTGGTTCTGCCGAGTGTGGAAACGATGATAAGCTCGCCGTCACCATTACGATGACAGGTCTTGAACGTTCCATTGGTGCCGGCAGCGTAGCCGATCGGGGAGAATGCGAGGAACGGGCGGTTGTAAGAGGTAAGTACAGTGGGATGATCCAGCGTTACCAGTTTGATCAGATCTGCGCTGGACGAGGGAATACCTGTTCTGTCCTCATCAGCAAAAACGATGAGTTGAATCGGGCGCGATGGGTTGCATTTGTTTTTTTGATCGCTAAGACACATAACCACGCGGTGTCCCCGTTTCACTGATTCTGATCGGGTTAATGAAATCGTCCTTTGAATCAGGTTCGAGGTGGATTCAAGCTGATTTGCGCCAATAACGGAGGCGATTGAGGGCGCTGTAAGCGAAATGACAATCGTTAATATGCTTGTTGAAATCAATAGCTCGAGAAGCGTGAAGCCGCCCTGGGCACGCTGATATATGGCCATGGAATCCCTTCCTTGTTTGGTAAACTGCTCTTCCTGAGCAATAGGTAATTTAAAGAATAAACAGGCTAATGTCGGCAATAAAGGTTTTGTTTTGCCAACTCGATGCTAGAAAACTTACTCCATCCCCAACTTTTTCAATCGATACCGCAGCGCACGAAAACTGATGCCCAGCCGTTTGGCTGCGGCGGTCTTGTTCCAGCGGGTCGCCTCTAGCGCCTTTTCAATGGTCTGCCGTTCGATGGTTTCCAGGTAGCCTTCCAGATCTATTTCACCCTCGGGTACCGAAATAGCCTCTACGTCGGTTGCCTGTGTTGAATTAACGTCCGATGCCGATACCAAAGGCTGCACGCCGTTCCCCAGGTGCAGATCATTCGCATCGATCGTGTCTTCATCGCACAAGGTAAAAGCACGTTCCAGGGCGTTTTCAAGCTCCCGGACGTTGCCGGGGAAGTCGTAGCCCTGCAACCGCTCAAGGGCTTTAGGGGTCAACGTGGCTGGGTCGCACTCATATTCCCGTGCGATCCGTTCGAGGATGTGTTGGGCCAGCAAGGCAATATCATCGACCCGGTCCCGAAGCGGCGGTACCGCAAGCTCAATGACGTTAATGCGGTAAAACAGGTCCTGGCGGAAGTTTCCTTGCTGAACCAGTTCTGGCAGGTTCTTATGGGTGGCACTTAGCACCCGGATATCTACTGGCACTTCCTTGGTGTCACCCACGGGTCTTACAGCTTTTTCCTGAATGGCCCGTAGGAGCTTTACCTGCATGGCAAGTGGCAGGTCTGCCACTTCGTCAAGAAAGAGCGTGCCACCGTTGGCAGAGCGGAACAGGCCGTCCTTGTTTTCAACCGCGCCGGTGAAGCTGCCCTTCTTGTGGCCGAAAAACTCACTTTCCATGAGCTCTGACGGAATAGCGCCGCAGTTGACGGCAATGAAGGGCCCATCCTGGCGGGGGCCCTGAAGATGGATCATCCTGGCAACCAGCTCCTTTCCGCTGCCTGATTCCCCGCTGATGAACACCGGGGCCTGGCTCCTGGCCAGTTTCCGCGTCTGGTTCCGCAGCTTTCGAATCTGGGGGGAATTGCCCAGCAAGAGACCGGGCTCATCGTCGCCATTGTCCTGTTCGGCCTTGGGCTGAGACAGTTTCAGTGCACTGTGTACCAGCTCCCGAAGTCGTGGCAGTTCCACAGGCTTGGAGACAAAATCGAACGCGCCCGCTTTGAGGGATTCAATGGCGGTATCCATATTGCCGTAGGCGGTGATGACAGCAACCGGCGTTGATGATGCGTGCTGCTGAATCCACTGCACAAGCTCGATGCCGTTACCATCAGGCAGGTTCATATCGGTAAGGCAAAGGTGGAAAGTGTGCTCTTCCAGGAGTTTTCGGGCGCTACCCAGATCTGGGGCGGTCAGGGCCTTGATGCCCATACGCGTGAGCGTGATCTCCAGCAGGTCCCGAATATCCGGTTCGTCGTCAACAATCAGCGCAGTGTGAGTAGTCATCGTTGTGTATCAGTTCCAGGTCGTTTACAGACGCTCGATCTCCGCCGGCGCCGGTTCAGATCAGTCGCCCGGGGTGGGCAAAAGTGATGCGGAAACAGCAGCCTGGCTGGTCGTCTTCCACCAGCGAGAGATGGGCCTGATTAGCCTCGCACAGTTCCCGGGCCAGATAAAGGCCGAGGCCGGTTCCGCTCTTGTCGGTGGTGAAAAAGGGTTCGAAAACGGAACCGTGATGCTCCGGGGCAATGCCCGGGCCGACGTCCCGGACCTCAACATAGGCCCGTTCACCATCCACGGTTGCCCCGGCATGGAGTGAAATTCTCCGCTCCCCTGTCTGTTGGTGGCTATAGCGCAGTCCGTTATCACAAAGGTTTACCATGACCTGTTCGATCTGACTCTTGTCGAACCTGGCGAAGGGTACATCCGAATCAACGCTCAGGTTGATCATGGATTGCGCGGATTCTTCATCCTGGGTTTGCAGGTAATCGGCCTTGAATTCCTCAAGCCAGGGCCGGACCTCAATTAGATCGGTATTGGCGGCGCGCCTGCGGGAGAGGTCCAGAACATTTTCAACGATGCCGTTCACCCGCCGGGAGTGGCGGCGGATAATATCCAGCATCTGGTGGTCGCTCTGGTCCAGGTGGGGGGATTCTTCCATGAGCTGCGCCGCATGGCTGATCGCACCCAAGGGGTTGCGTATTTCGTGGGCGATGCCAGCGGTCAGGCGTCCCAGCGAGGCCAGTTTCATTTGCTGTGCCTGCTGGGTAACCTTGCTCATATCCTCGATGAACACGAGTATCTGGTCACCGCGATTCTGGTCCAGTTGCGTGAAGTTGGCTTGAAGAACGGGTGAGGTCTGGAATGGCTGGAATGGCTCGATTCGGCGCGTGGGATCTTTGATCCAGCATTCCAGTCCGAGTTTCAGGGCCTGGGGCAGAACGCGAGGAGTGTCCGGTCGTCCGGTTTCTGAAGATGGTGCGCCAAACAGGAGTTCTTCTGCGGCGGCGTTCACCAGACGAATCTGCCCGTATCGGTCCAGAACCAGGATTCCGGTTCGCATGCGCTGAATAATCTGCTGATTGATCTGTTCGAGTTCTGCGATGCTTTGCGCGCGACTACTGGCAAGCGCTTCGCTACGCATCATGCGCCGGGAAATGTACTGCAGGGCAAATGCTGCTGCGAAGTAGAGAATGCCCAGGGAGCCGGCGCGAACGATGTCATCCCCCGACTCACCCAGGGTCAAAACCGCCCAACCGGAAATGCCGAGTGAACATATGGCGGCAAGTGCAGCGTAGAATGTGCCCAGCCGGCTGGGCGTCAGGATGTTACCTGCAGCAACAGAGACGATGACGAGGTTGGCGAGCCCGTTGGTGATACCGGTGCTGGTGAACAGCAGCCAGTGCATCACCAGGATGTCGAGAAGAATCGAGATGGTTATATGGCGCCGGCTCGGCTTGAAGCCGGCGAAGATAATCATGGCGATGAAGGCATTCAGGCCGAGGTAGCCGGCGACGCCCGCCTGATAGTAGTCCAACAGTCGAAAACGTGTGTCGAAATTAACAGGGTCGACAAACAGTAGCCCCAACAACATCAGACTGACCACTAGGCGATAGTGATTATAAATGCGGAACAGCTTTACCTGCTGCTCGTCTGAAAGTGTTCGTGCGCTGGCATCCATCATTGAAGCTTGCTCTACTGCCATGATTTGTTGGAATCCGCTGGTGGTCGGGAGAAATCCTTGCGCTCGCGGGGTTATAATAGCCTTTTAGAGGCAATGAGTTACAGGAGCCGATTTATGTCCGTGTCCGGGAATGCATCTTCCCCTCAAACTACCCCCAGGAAATTGCGGGTCGTCATGGCCCAGCTCGATTTTTTGGTTGGGGACATCCCCGGGAATACTGACCTGATCATTCAGGCGACCCGGCGGGCGCTTGAGGAACATCAGGCGGATATCGTTGTGTTTCCGGAGTTATGTTTGACCGGGTATCCACCGGAAGATCTGTTGCTACGGCCAAGCCTGGAGGTTCGGGTCCATGAGGCGTTGGAAAGGCTGCGGGAAGAAAAACTTGAGCCTGCCATCGTGATCGGTGCCCCGTTACGCGAAGGTGCGCTCCTGTATAACGCTGCCGTTGTTATCGAAAACGGGGTCGTGACCGGGCGCTACTTCAAACGGTTCCCGCCCAACTACCAGGTCTTTGACGAGAAACGATACTTCGCCGAGGGCCGGGATGTGGTGACTCTGGATATCCAGGGTGTGCCGGTGGGTATTACGGTGTGCGAGGACATCTGGAAGGACGGTCCGGTCGAGGAGGCGGCGGCTGCCGGTGCGCGCCTCATTCTGAATCTGAACGCTTCTCCCTACGACGTCGACAAGCAGGCTCGTCGCAAAGCTCTGCTGGAGCGCAAATCCCGGGAAAATCTTGTGAGTATTGCCTATGTGAACCTGGTCGGAGGGCAGGATGAACTGGTCTTCGACGGCGGCTCCATGGTGTTTGATCACTCGGGTGCGCTTGCGGTTGAAGCACCGCAGTTTCGGGAAGGGTTGTTCCCGGTCGATTTCCTTTGTGAACACCATTGCCAGCCGGTTTCCCGCCCTTTGCCCGAGGAGCCTTCTCTCGAAGCCAACGTTTACAGTGCCCTTGTGACCGGCGTTCGTGACTATGTGAACAAGAACGGCTTTAAATCGGTGGTGCTCGGGCTCTCGGGTGGTATTGATTCCGCCGTTACCCTGGCGGTGGCTGTGGATGCACTTGGCAAGGACCGGGTCAGGGCCGTCATGATGCCGTTCCGGTATACCTCCAGCATGAGCCTCGAGGACGCCGAAGCCGAGGCCGTGGCTTTGGGGGTGCAATACGACGTGTTTTCCATCGAACCCATGTACGACGCCTTTATGGAGACCCTGTCCGGCCCCTTTGAAGGCACCCGTCCGGATACCACGGAGGAAAACCTTCAGGCACGTTTGCGTGGCGTGCTGCTAATGTCTCTCTCCAACAAGTTCGGCTCGCTGGTCCTCACCACGGGCAACAAGAGTGAGATGGCAGTGGGGTATTCAACGCTCTACGGGGACATGGCCGGTGGGTTTGATGTCCTCAAGGATGTTCCCAAGACCCTGGTATTTCGCCTCGCAAGCTATCGAAATACCGTGTCTCCGGTTATCCCGGAGCGCGTCATTACCCGTCCGCCGTCGGCAGAACTGGCCCCGGACCAGAAGGATGAGGACAGCCTGCCGGGCTACGACATCCTTGACCAGATCCTGAATCTATACGTGGAGCGGGACTTCAGTGCCGACGCCATTGTTGAGGAAGGCTTTGATCGCGTCGATGTGGACAGGGTTATCCGTTTGGTGGATATCAACGAGTACAAGCGTCGCCAGGCACCGATTGGCGTCAGAATTACAGAGCGGGGGTTCGGGAAGGATCGCCGCTATCCCATCACCAACGGCTGGAAAAGCGGCAAATGACGGCTATCGGGCGATAGAGCTTACTCGTCGCCCATCAGCCCGAACGTGACGACGCTGGACAGGGATCGGTTCTCGCCCTTCAGCACGTTGGCTACATACTCCCCGTCAGCATTGAACGCTTCGCTGTTGGGGAAGTTGGTACGCAGCAGGGCAATCGCATCCTCGGCGCCTTTCTTGAGATCCAGAAAGCGGTAGGTCTCCGCCAGGATGATCAGCGCCTCTTCAACTACCGGGGAGGTCGGGTAGTTTTCCACCACATAGCGGGCCCGATTGTTGGCAGCGACGTAGGCCTCGCGTTTGATGTAGTAACGTGCGGCGAATACCTCCAGTTGGGCCATGCGGTTGCGGATAGCAATCATGCGCTGGCGGGCATCGGCAATGTACTGGCTGTCCGGATAACGGTTCAGCAATTCGGAGAAGTCCCGGAAGGCCTGGCTTTGCTCACCGGGGTCCCGTGCCGCGACGTCAATGGGGAAATAGCGCGCTGCCAGGCCGATATCCAGGTTGTAGGAAGCGAGGCCGCGCATGTAAAGCGCATAGTCCGCGTGGTCACTCTGGGGGTTAAGCCGCAAAAACCGATCTGCAGCGGCGCGTGCGCCTTCGAGGTCGAGGTTCTGATAGCGGGCGTAGATCAGATCAAGCTGGGCCTGTTCGGCGTAGCGGCCGAACGGGTAGTAGGTCTCGAGAGAGTCCAGATTTTCTTCGGCTTCGTTGAAGTTGCCGGAGGTCATCGCCTCTCGGGCGTTGTCGTAATAGGTTTTCTCCGGCAGTACTTCTTCCTCCCGGTTGGAGGCGCAGGCACTGACCAATACCACCAGTGTGGTCAGTAGGAGTAAACGGACAACTGATCTCATGCCGGAATCCCGTATAATGTCGATAAATTCAGAAGAGGGCCATTGTAGCGGGGAAGACGCCGCATGTGCAGACTGTGCCTCTTGGTTTGAAAAATTCTTTCCGAAACGTAACACACACAGGCCCCGGGGGCTTAATGTCATCTGAGAATCGAATTACCGCCAGCTTTGTCGTACCGCCGGAACTGAGCGACCGAAGGCTGGATCAGGCCGCGGCTGAATTGATGCCCGAGCACTCCCGGTCCCGGTTGCAAACCTGGATCAAAGGTGGCGCCCTGACCGTCAATGGTGAAACCCGCAAGCCTCGGGACAAAGTCATGCTTGACGATCGCCTGGAGCTCGATGCCGAGCCGGAAGCCCAGGTCAGTTGGCAGGCAGAGGAAATTACGCTCGATGTTGTCTATGAAGACGAGCACCTCCTGGTCATCAACAAGCCGGCTGGCCTTGTGGTGCATCCCGCGGCGGGTCACGCCGACGGCACACTGGTGAATGCGTTGCTGAATTATGCGCCGGAGGTGGAAAACCTTCCGCGCGCCGGGATTGTGCATCGCCTCGACAAGGACACGTCCGGGGTAATGGTGGCCGCACGTAGCCTGATTGCGCATACTTCCCTGGTCGATCAACTGCAGACCCGCACCATGGGCCGGGAATACGATGCGGTGGTTGTTGGCACCCTGACGGGCGGCTCAACGGTGGATGCCCCGATTGGCCGGCATCCTCGTGAGCGCAAGAAAATGGCGGTGGTGCCGACCGGTAAGCCTGCCGTCACGCACTACCGATTGGTTGAGCGGTTTGCCGCCCACACCCATATCAGCTGTAAGCTGGAGAGTGGGAGAACGCACCAGATCCGGGTGCATATGGCCCACGTTAAACACCCGTTGGTAGGTGATCCGCTCTACGGTGGCCGCCTGCGCCTTCCCAAAGGCACGACTGAGGAGTTGCGTGAGGCGCTGGCCGCATTCAATCGTCAGGCATTGCACGCCAGGAAGTTAACACTGGAGCACCCGGAAACAGGAGAGATCATGTCATGGGAGGTGCCGCTTCCTGACGATATGGTGCAACTCATGGCGGCCCTGCGAAAGCACGTCAAGGATCTGGAAAGCAGTGAATTCTGAACCCGAGTTGATTCTGCCCGACTGGCCTGCGCCTCAGAACGTTCGAGCTGTCTGTACCACCCGATTGGGTGGCGTCAGCCTGCCCCCCTGGGACTCGCTTAATCTGGGTGTGCATGTGGAGGATGAACCGGGCCATGTGCAGACCAACCGACAACGGGTCGCAGACAGGCTGGGGCTGGCGAGTAACTCTTTTGGCTGGCTGTCCCAGGTGCACGGTACCGAGGTGGCCACACTTCCCGCGGAGGGAGTGCCGGAGGCTGATGGATCAATAACAGATCGGCCCGGGCAGGTCTGCGCCATTCTCACCGCCGATTGCCTGCCGGTGCTTTTTTGCAACCGGTCCGGCACTCGTGTTGCGGCGGCTCATGCAGGCTGGCGCGGGCTCTGTAGCGGCATCCTGGAGAAAGTGGCGGCCGGTTTTGATGAGCCTGCTTCGGAACTCCTGGCATGGTTGGGTCCGGCCATAGGACCGGAACATTTTGAAGTCGGTCCGGAAGTTCGCGAGGCGTTCATCGGTTACGATTCTCGGGCCGCTGGAGCTTTCTCTGAACATGGAGCCCGCCCCGGCCACTTCATGGCAGACATCTATCGCCTGGGCCGACAACGGCTTGAATCGGCCGGCATTGAGGCCGTTTTTTTTAATTCCTTCTGCACTGTTGCTGATTCACGCCGTTTCTATTCCTACCGCCGCGACGGCCAAACCGGCCGGATGGCCAGCCTCATCTGGCTCGAAAGCTGATCCGTTCCTCTCCGGTTGGATGACGCCCGTCAATTTTCTGACAGTTTGAGGGTGTGTCCGCTTGAAGTCCTTCCCTGCGCCCCTACATTTAAGAGCAAAGCAATGTGGATGTTAGTCGAGCCAGACGTTTCACTGACATCCCGGGTATACGAATTGGGGAACAGAACTTATGAGAATTGACAAGCTGACCAGCCGGTTGCAGACCGCTCTTGCGGATGCGCAATCGCTAGCGGTAGGCAAAGACCACAACTTGATCGAGCCGGTGCACCTCATGCAGGCCCTCCTGGATCAGGAGGGGAGTTCCATCAAGCCGCTGTTGAAGCAGGCCGGGGCGGAACCAGGGCGTATCCGCCAAGCCATCGCGCGGGAAATTGAGCACCTTCCGGAAGTTCAGGGTTCAGCAGGCGATGTGTCCATGTCCAACGACATGGGACGCCTGTTCAATATTGCCGACAAGCTGGCGCAGAAGCGACAGGACCAGTTTATTTCCAGCGAATTGCTGTTGCTGGCGGCCCTGGAAGACCGGGGCACTCTCGGTCGCGTGCTCCGGGAGCAGGGCGTGGACAAGGCGGCCCTGGAAAAGGCGATTGATGAGGTTCGGGGCGGTGAAGCCGTGAATGACGCGGGCGCCGAAGAAAACCGGCAGGCGCTGGACAAGTACACCATTGATCTCACCGAGCGGGCCGAGGCGGGCAAGCTCGATCCGGTTATCGGTCGGGACGACGAGATCCGCCGCACCATCCAGGTGTTACAGCGTCGCCGCAAGAATAACCCGGTTCTGATTGGTGAGCCCGGTGTCGGTAAGACTGCGATTGTCGAGGGGCTTGCTCAGCGCATCGTGAACGGCGAGGTTCCTGATGGCCTGAAAGACAAGAAAGTGCTTTCTCTTGATATGGGCGCGCTGATTGCCGGGGCCAAATTCCGGGGTGAATTCGAGGAACGCCTCAAGGCGGTCCTGAATGAACTGTCCAAGCAGGAAGGCCAGATCATCCTGTTTATTGATGAGATCCACACCATGGTGGGCGCCGGTAAAGCTGAGGGCTCCATGGATGCGGGCAATATGCTCAAACCGGCGCTCGCCCGCGGTGAGCTGCATTGTGTCGGTGCGACCACGCTGGATGAATACCGGGAGAACATCGAGAAGGATGCGGCGCTTGAGCGTCGGTTCCAGAAGGTGCTGGTGAGTGAGCCGAATGAAGAGGACACCATTGCCATCCTCCGGGGCCTGAAGGAACGCTATGAAGTGCATCACGGTGTTGAAGTTACCGACGGCGCCATCATTGCGGCGGCCAAGCTCTCACACCGCTACATTGCCGATCGGCAGTTGCCGGATAAGGCGATTGATCTGGTGGACGAGGCGGCCAGTCAGATCCGGATGGAAATGGACTCCAAGCCGGAGCCCCTGGATCGCCTGGAGCGCCGCCTGATTCAGCTCAAGATCGAGCGGGAGGCGCTCAAGAAGGAAACCGATGACGCTTCGAAAAAGCGGCTTGAGGAATTATCGAGTGTGATTACCGGTGTTGAGCGGGAGTACGCCGATCTGGAAGAGGTCTGGAATACCGAGAAAGCCGCTCTGCATGGCTCCCAGAAGATCAAGAGTCAGCTGGAGCAGGCTCGTATTGATCTTGAGAACGCCCGCCGTGGAGGTGACCTGGGCAAGATGTCTGAGCTTCAGTATGGCCAGATTCCGGAGCTCGAGCGTCAGCTCGACATGGCCAGCCAAGCCGAGATGATGGAGATGAAGCTGCTGCGCAACCGGGTCACCGACGAGGAAATCGCCGAGATTGTGTCCAAGTGGACGGGGATCCCTGTTTCCAAGATGCTCGAAGGTGAACGGGACAAGCTGATGCGCATGGAGGAGGCCCTGCATCACCGCGTCATTGGGCAGGATGAGGCCGTTGAAGCGGTATCCAACGCCGTGCGCCGCTCCCGGGCCGGACTGTCCGATCCCCACCGTCCGAACGGGTCCTTCCTGTTCCTCGGGCCGACAGGGGTCGGCAAGACCGAGCTCTGCAAATCGCTGGCATCGTTTCTGTTCGATACCGAAGAGGCCATGGTCCGTATCGACATGTCCGAGTTCATGGAGAAGCATTCCGTTGCCCGGCTGATCGGTGCGCCTCCCGGTTATGTCGGTTATGAGGAGGGCGGTTACCTGACCGAGGCCGTGCGCCGTCGACCATACTCGGTATTACTTCTGGACGAGGTGGAAAAGGCTCACCCGGATGTCTTCAACATCCTTCTGCAGGTGCTTGAGGACGGGCGTCTGACCGATGGGCAAGGGCGCACGGTTGACTTCCGTAACACGGTGATCGTGATGACCTCGAACCTGGGCTCGGACATCATCCAGCAAAAGGCGGGTGAGGAGAACTACGAATCCATGAAAAGCGCGGTGATGGAAGTTGTGGGTACGCACTTCCGTCCGGAGTTCATCAACCGTGTGGATGAGGTGGTGGTCTTCCATCCACTGGCGGAAAATCAGATCCAGGGTATCGCTCGGATTCAGATCGACGCTCTGAGCAAGCGATTAAAGGAACAGGACATGAAGCTGGAGCTTGACGAGGCAGCCATGGAGTTCCTCGCGGAGGTTGGTTACGACCCGGTGTACGGAGCTCGCCCGCTGAAACGCGCTATCCAGCGGATGATCGAAAATCCGTTGGCTCAGCGGTTGTTGCAGGGAGAGTTTGTTTCCGGTGACACGATTCGCGGAACCGTCAAGGATCACAAACTCGAGTTCTCGAAGGCATAATGCAAGCGGCGGAGCATTGGATTACCGATGCTCCGCCGCGATTTCAGCTTGGACTTACTGTGCCGCCTGAGTCTTCTCGGGGCCGCAATTCTCGTCTGCGATTTCCTGGAATTTCTGTCGCTGGTCCGCAATTTCCTGCGGTTTCAGGTAGCGTTGCTCGCCATTATCCTGAACACGAATACGCGCGTTGCTATCGATGATCTCCAGGTTCGAACGAGCTGTCTCGCAGTTTGCCGCACGCTGTTTTTTGCGGGCCTCCTGTTCAGCCGCCTCCCGGCCTGCGACCGCTTCGTTCTCCTGTTCTTTCTGCATGTCGCCCAAGCGCTCTTGCGGGCTTGCTTTATTGCTGGCAGCCTTTGTCGCGGTGCCAGAGCGCACGTTTACTCTTTCCGATTGTTTCCCGGTAGGTTGCCGATCCCCAAAGTGAGTTACCCCGTTTTCGTCGGTCCATTTGTAGACAGAGGCGCTCATAGAAACACCTGGTACAACGGCCAATAACAAGGTCAGCGTCAGGATTTTTTTGTTCATGGGTCTACTCATAATGTGGTCACTGCTCCCGGAACAGGCTAAAACCTGGAAAACCGGGCCCGTCTTTCTATTGCTGAATGGCTATCATGCCATCCATATCGTCTTTTTTCTTCTGTCTGGTTCAAAACTCTGTTCCGGAATCGGTCGAAGTATGGCAGACCTTTGTCGATTAAGGCGTTATAAAGCCATGACGGCTATTGACAGGGAGTTTCGCGCTGTCAGAATTACCGATTGCCTGAAGACTGGGGTCAATACGGCAGGCAATCCCGAGCGAGTATCCCCCATTAATTACCACACTGAACGCCCCGCGGTTCTGTCGCGGGATGGTTGTTGCTTACGTGCAACCCGTTGATTGGCCGTTCTCCGCAACCCTCAGGAGGCGGCTGGCCAGGAGACAACCTCTCAAAAAGTGTGGAGGAGCAGCCGGTTCCGCTTTCACAAGAAGCAAGGAAACCGTGAATCCAGGCAACCGGGCGTGGTCCCGGCTCATTCACTCGTAGAAGAGGGTAGAAAATCGTGGAGTTATTGTCTGGTGCCGATATGCTTATTCGCTCCCTGCAGGATGAAGGGATCGAGTACATCTACGGCTATCCGGGTGGTGCAGCCCTTCATATTTATGATGCGCTGTTCAGGCAGGACAAAGTCAAACACATTCTGGTAAGGCACGAGCAGGCTGCGGTCCACATGGCCGACGGTTATGCACGGGCAACCGGAAAGCCGGGCACCGTCCTGGTGACCTCGGGTCCTGGAGCCACCAACACTATTACCGGCATCGCCACGGCCTTCATGGATTCCATTCCCATGGTGGTCCTGTGTGGTCAGGTTGCATCCACTCTGATTGGCGAAGACGCGTTCCAGGAAACCGACATGATCGGTGTCTCGCGCCCGGTGGTGAAGCACAATCTCAGTGTGCGTCATCCGGAGGAAATTCCCGAGGTGGTTCGCAAGGCCTATTACATTGCCGCGACTGGTCGCCCCGGTCCGGTCGTCGTTGATATCCCCAAGGATATGACTACGCCGAACGAGCGGTATGAGTATTCCTACCCGAAGAAGGTAAAGTTGCGTTCGTACAACCCCGCGATTCGTGGCCATGCCGGCCAGATCAAGAAGGCGGTAGATATGATGCTGGCGGCGCGCCGTCCCATCATCTACGCTGGCGGTGGTGTGGTGCTTGGCAAGGCGTCCGATCAGCTGACGGAGTTGGTTCGTACCCTGGGATACCCGATCACTAATACTCTCATGGGGATTGGCTGTTACCCGGCCAGTGACAAGCAACATCTGGGCTGGCTTGGCATGCACGGCACCTACGAAGCCAATATGGCAATGCACCATTCGGACTTGATTCTCTGTGTCGGCGCCCGTTTTGATGACCGTGTGACGAACGCGACCGAGAAGTTCTGTCCCGGTGCACGCATCATCCACATTGATATTGACCCTGCCTCCATCTCAAAAACCGTTGATGCCGACGTGCCCATCGTGGGGCCGGTTGATGCCGTGCTGAAGGAAATGCTTTCTCTGGTAAAGGAAAGCAATGAAAAGCCGGATGCGGACGCGCTGGGTTCCTGGTGGAAACAGATCGACGAATGGCGGGCTTTCCACGGCATGCGTTACGAAACCAGTGACGACGTCATCAAGCCCCAGGAAGTGATCGAAATGCTGTGCCGGCTGACCAATGGTGAAGCCTTCGTGACCTCCGACGTCGGCCAGCACCAGATGTTTGCGGCTCAGTACTACAAGTTCGACAAGCCCAATCGCTGGATCAACTCCGGTGGTCTGGGAACCATGGGGTTTGGCTTGCCGGCCGCCATGGGGGTCAAACTGACTCACCCGGACGACGAAGTGCTGTGTATCACGGGTGAAGGCAGTATCCAGATGAATATTCAGGAGCTGTCTACCTGCAAGCAGTACAACTTGCCGGTGAAAATCATCAACCTGAACAACCAGGCGCTTGGCATGGTCAAGCAGTGGCAGGACATGAACTATGAGTCCCGTCATTCCCAGTCCTACATGGAATCCCTGCCGGATTTCGTAAAGCTGGCGGAAGCTTATGGCCATAAGGGCGTCCTGATCGACAAGAAGGCGGATCTGGAAGCCAAGCTGAAAGAAGTGCTGGCAATGAAAGACGAGCTGGTGTTCGTGGATATCTATGTTGATCGCTTTGAGCACGTCTATCCGATGCAAGTCGCCCGTGGCTCTATGAAAGACATGTGGCTCAGCAAGACGGAGAGGGTGTGATCATGCGTCGAATCATTTCTGTTTTGCTAGAAAACGAACCCGGTGCACTGTCCCGAGTTGTCGGGCTGTTCTCCCAGCGTAACTACAACATCGAAACGCTCACCGTGGCGCCGACCGAAGACGAGACCTTGTCCCGTCTCACGGTAACCACCACAGGGTCCGACAAGGTCATCGAGCAGATTACCAAGCAGCTGAACAAGCTGATTGAGGTGGTCAAGCTGGTGGACCTGACCGAAGGTTCGCACATTGAGCGGGAATTGATGTTGGTGAAGCTCAAGGCGACCGGGTCCCAGAGGGCCGAGATCAAGCGTACCGTGGATATTTTTCGTGGCCAGATCGTCGACGTCACCAGTTCGGTCTATACCGTCCAGCTGGCGGGTGACAGCGAAAAGCTCGACGGATTCATTCAGGCAGTGGGTACTTCCGGTGTGCTGGAAGTCGTGCGTACCGGTGTCTCCGGTATAGCTCGCGGCGAGAAAGTGCTCAGTCTGTAGCGGTCAATCACAAAGTTCGAACATCATGGCCCCGCAGGGTCATCACAAATAATAGAGGTTTGTCATGCAGGTTTATTACGATAAGGATTGCGATCTTTCCATCATCCAGGGCAAAAAAGTTGCCGTGATCGGTTTCGGTTCCCAGGGCCATGCGCACGCATGCAACCTGAAAGAGTCCGGCGTTGACGTAACCGTGGGCCTGCGCCCGGGTTCATCCTCCATCGCCAAGGCAGAAGCCTATGGCCTGAAGACCAGTGACGTTCCATCTGCCGTTGCCGCGGCGGACGTGGTCATGGTCCTGACTCCGGATGAGTTCCAGGCCCAGCTGTATAAGGCCGAGATCGAGCCGAACCTGAAGCAGGGCGCCACCCTGGCGTTCGCCCACGGCTTTGCCATCCATTACAACCAGATTGTTCCGCGCAAGGATCTGGACGTCATCATGGTCGCGCCGAAGGCGCCGGGCCACACCGTTCGCACCGAGTTTGCCAACGGCGGCGGTATCCCTGACCTGATCGCGATCTTCCAGGACGCCTCCGGTAACGCCAAGAACGTGTCACTCTCCTATGCCAGTGGTATCGGCGGTGGTCGCACGGGCATCATCGAAACCACGTTCAAGGATGAGACTGAAACTGATCTGTTCGGCGAGCAGGCTGTTCTCTGTGGTGGTGCAGTTGAGTTGGTGAAAGCCGGCTTCGAAACCCTGACCGAAGCAGGATACGCGCCGGAAATGGCTTACTTCGAGTGTCTGCATGAGCTGAAGCTGATCGTTGACCTGATGTACGAAGGCGGCATTGCCAACATGAACTACTCCATCTCCAACAACGCGGAGTATGGTGAGTACGTGACCGGACCGGAAGTGATCAACGAGCAATCTCGCGAAGCCATGCGTAATGCATTGAAGCGCATCCAGAGCGGTGAATACGCCAAGATGTTCATCTCCGAGGGCTCGCTCAACTATCCGTCCATGACCGCGCGTCGTCGCCAGAATGCGGCGCACGATATTGAAACCGTGGGTGAAAAGCTGCGCGGTATGATGCCGTGGATTTCCGCGAACAAGATCGTGGATAAAGACAAGAACTGATCGGATTTCCGACTGGTTCTGAAAAACGCGGCCCGGGTGGCCGCGTTTTTCGTATATACTCCGCCCAAATGCTTTCCGGAGTTATGGGAATGACTGACGAAAAGAAATCTGCCGATTTAGAGGCTTCGAGCGATTCATCGGAGCATGGCCAAAAGCAGGCTTCCGAATACGAAATCGAAGCCGGTGAAGTTGTCGAGGAAGAATTGGTTGAGGGGGCGCCGGTGCGCCGCAAGGGTATCTACCTGCTGCCCAATGCCCTGACCACCGCATCCCTGTTCTCGGGGTTCTATGCCATCGTGTCTGCGGCCAACGGCGTGTTTGATAATGCCGCCATTGCCATTTTCGTGTCCATGATTCTTGATGGGCTTGACGGTCGCGTTGCCCGGATGACCAACACGCAAAGTAAATTTGGCGAAGAATACGATTCCTTGGCCGATATGGTCGCGTTTGGTGTGGCTCCCGGCCTGGTGGCCTTCTTCTGGTCGCTGAACGGCCTTGGCAAGGTTGGCTGGGCCATCACTTTTATCTATGTGGCCGGCGCGGCGTTGCGACTCGCCCGTTTTAATGTCCAGATTGGCTCGATCGACAAAAAGTACTTTGTCGGTTTGCCCAGTCCTGCTGCCGCGGCCTGTGTTGCTGGTCTGGTTTGGTGTTTTCACCAGTTCGGGCCGGCCTCGTGGCTGACCCTGCTGACCATCGTGGTGGTCGGCGGTACCGGGGTGATGATGGTCAGCAACATCCTCTATCGCAGTTTCAAGGATCTGGATATGCGTGGCCGCGTTCCCTTTGCCGCAATATTGCTGGTGGTGCTGATCTTCGTAGTGATCGCTCTTGATCCGGCAACCGTATTATTCAGTGGATTTCTGATCTACGCGTTGTCCGGACCCGTTCGTGCTTTGTTCAGAAGAAAGCCCCGCCGTACCCCGGGCACTTCGGCCTAGGTACGTGAACCCCGGGTCCCTTGTGGCCCGGGAATTTCCCGCGAAACTTCCGGTCAATCATCCCACTGAAACGAAGCTTGGTGGCTGACAACGGAGAGTTTCGATGCTGATCAAAAAACGCCCCTCCTGGGTGCTTCCCCATTCCCTCGTCACACCGGAACGTGTTTTTCTCAATCGTCGCCGTTTCATGGCTGGAGCGGTCGCGGGTGCGGCCAGTCTCACGTTACCTGGTTTGCTAACGGCTGCCGAGCTACCGGTACAGGGGCAATCCCTGGACTTCTCCGGTGCGCCCGGGTTCTCGACCGATGAGGAGAAGACTCCGTACGAGGACGTCGTTCGTTATAACAACTTCTATGAGTTTGGCACCGGGAAGGAGGATCCTGCCCGTTACGCCGAGGAGATGACCGTTGATCCCTGGTCCATTGCCGTGGAAGGGGAATGCGAAAAACCGGGCGTCTATGCGCTCGAAGATGTGCTGAAGCCCCACCAGTACGAGGAGCGTGTATACCGACTGCGCTGTGTCGAGGCGTGGTCGATGGTGATCCCCTGGGTGGGCGTTCCGCTGGCTGAGGTGCTGAAACGCTTCGAGCCTGGTTCGAAGGCCAAGTACGTCTATTTTGAAACCCTGCATGATCCGGAGCAAATGCGGGCGCAGAGGTCCATGTTCAGTACCATTGACTGGCCCTACCAGGAAGGGTTGCGAGTGGATGAGGCCATGAACGAATTAAGCTTTTTGGCGGTCGGCCTTTACGGAAAAACCATGCCAAAGCAGAACGGCGCTCCGATTAGATTGGTGGTCCCCTGGAAGTATGGTTTCAAGAGCATCAAATCGATCGTGAAAATCCGTTTTCAGGAAGAGCGGCCCAAAACCACATGGGAAATGATTGCGCCTCAGGAATACGGGTTTTACGCCAATGTGAATCCGGAGGTGGACCATCCGCGTTGGAGTCAGAAGCGAGAGCGGCGCCTTCCGTCTGGACTGCTCTCTCCAAACTGGGTTGAAACAGAGAAGTTCAATGGTTACGGCGACCAGGTCGCGCACCTGTACAAGGGAATGGACCTTCGGAAGTTTTATTGATGGTGGGGATTGATTGGCGTCGAAACCCGGCTTTTTTGTTGCTTTTCCGGGTGTCTGCAGTGGTGCTGGCGTCGGCACCGCTCGTGGTTTTGATTTGGACCCTGTTAGACGGCGGGTTAGGGCCGGATCCCGGGCAGGCCATAACCGAGTCGTTGGGCCTCGCGGCTTTCCAGCTGCTGCTTGCGACTCTTTGCATGACGCCACTTAGCCGTTGGAGCGGCTGGAGTGGCTGGCTTCGAATCCGGCGAATGCTTGGTTTGTTCGCATTCTTCTATGCCAGTTTGCACGTCCTTGCGTTCCTCCAGTTTATTGTCGGATGGTTTGACCTGTGGGCAACCTTCACCAAGCGGCCCTACATCATGGCCGGTGCCGTGGCGTTTTTGTGTCTCGTGCCGCTCGCTGTGACCTCTACCAGGGGAATGGTACGACGGCTGGGTGGTGCTCGTTGGAAACGACTGCACCGTTTGATCTATCTGGCAGTGGTTGTCGCCTGGGTTCATTTTGTCTGGCAGGCCAGAAGCGACATTGGTGAGATGGTCTATTATGCCGTTATTGTCATCTGGCTGCTTGCGCTCCGTTGGCAGTGGTCGGGTTGGGCAGCTCTGCTTCCTTTCAAGAGGTAGTATTTCGTTCAGAAATTAACCAGAATGGCGGTGCGGGCGGGGTGTTTATAGGTGGAAACCGCTACTTTCGGGAATTAATTCGAAAACCGCGTTGACAGTTTTTCTAACGCCTGTAGAATGCGCACCACTTCTGAGGAACAAGCCACTGACACAACGGCAAGCCATGGAAGTAACCGTTTGAAAGTATTGAAGAAATTGAGTTTCAGGATTCTTCAGAAAGCGGTTGACAGGGAAGCGGTTCAGTGTAGAATGCGCCCCTCGCAACAAGCAGTAAGCCGGTACATTTTTCGGCGCTTTCCGGAGACGGAAAACAGAGAAAAATAACGGTTGACAAGGTGGCGGTTCGATGTAGAATACGC